>JANWXU010000038.1 GCA_025057395.1 Bacteroidia bacterium
ATCATTCTATAACGAGGGGGTATTTTATTACGAAGAAGATAAACGGAGTAAAAAATATACGGAGGAAGAACTTGTAAAAAATAATTCATGCGCAGTTCAAAGCCGCTGAAAAATAGAGCGATAGTTCCTAAAATTAGCCACACCCCCATGATAGTTTCAAATTTCCTTTGGCGAATGATAGTTTTGTAAAAACGAGTCCGATAGCTAAAAAAACCTAGTATGGCCATTGCTATTATGGCTCCCCACAGATAGAAAAAATGTAGGAACGAAGCAGGTTCTTTTAGTTTGAATTCCCGAGTGTTGATAGAAATAAGTAAATCCAAATTAAAAACTACAGCTTGGTCCCAAAATTGAGAAAAGGAGCCACTGAAGTAAATAATAAGCAGAAACGCAAGCAGAGTTACGAAGAATCCCAAAAAAAGAGTTGTTACTTCATCAATGCGCGGGGGGGTTATTAAGATGTAGGCTGCCAATACTATTATTAAGTAAGATAGAGCATGATATTTTAAGAAAAAACAAGTTCCTAGTAGCAAGCCGATTATAAAAAAGTTTTGCCAAACTTTAGCATCATCGATAAGGGCTTTACATAAAACTAATATTATAATCATTATTAAAAAAGAGCAGACTAAATCAGGACTAAAATAGAATTCATACCACGGGGTGGAGGCTAAGCTGATGTATAAAAAAGCAGGTAAGAACGAGCCATCGGGTAAAAATTTGTAATTAATAATAAGTTGATTAAGCAAAAAGGCAGAGATATATATCCATATCGCACTTATGATGCGAAGCGTCACAAGAGAATCCTGAGCAAAAGGGTAGTAAAAAAGAGAATATATCCATGTCATGAGGGGAGGATGGTAGTCCCAAGTTTGAGTATACAAAGGATGGCTCGAACAAACGCGCTCTGCTAGTAGGTAATATAGAGCCTCTTCAGAGGGGTAAAAAATAAAACAAAAATAGGGTATGTGTAATATAAACACATACCCTAACAATAAGATGTACAGAATAAGATTTCGCCTAATAAAGAAGGAGTTCAATTTTTCAAATTAATAACCAAAGTTATACCGATAATCTTTAATTTGAGCCAGTTCTTTTAGCCCTTGGTAGACTGCTTGTTGGAAGCGCTGTCTTTTTTCTTGGCTTAAGCGTGAGCGATATTCGGCTAATTGCTGCTCAGTAGGATTAGCTTCTTCGATAGAGGTTACCTTAACAATATAAATTCCTGTAGTACCTTCTATCGGTTTGGATATTTGGTTGGGTTTTAGAGAAAAAACAGTACCTAATAAAATAGGGTCGTTGCCTACACCAGGGATAGAACCACTGCTAAAAGTTACATTTTCTGCTGTACTAATAAAAGGACCTGGGCCATAACTATTTTTAATAGCTTCTAGGTTGTTAGCTTTTATTTTATTTAATTTTTCTAAAATAATTTTAGCTTTAAGTTTATCCTTTACACGGTTAGCTATTAATGGCTTTACTGCCTCTAGAGGCTTGTACCCTTCCTCATAATGAGTTCTTACATAGAATACTACGAAAGCATTATCCGCCTCTATAGACTGAGGATAAACAGTACCCGGTTTCTTTTCCATGGATAAGCGGATAATTTCTCGTATTGCGCTCCCTTGAATTCCGGGGAAGAATACCATTCCTGCACTGATGGGGGGGCTATCCATTACATTTAACTTCATAGCTGCCGCCTTTTTATTAAAAGCTACTGAATCTTTTACATCTAAAAGAAACATATCTGCTTTTTTACGTAGCGCATCTTTGGTAGCATCCCCAGCAGTAATATCGTAGCCAATTGTAGCTAAACGAATAGTATTATTGGAACGGTCTAGTATTTCTACTATATGAAAACCCATATTCGACTTAATAGGACCTAAAATTTGTCCTTTTTGGGCTTTTTTAATTTCCTTATCAAAATTTTTGCCCCATGAACCGTAGTTATACCATCCAATTTCACCTTGTTTCGATTTGGAACGTTCGTCTTCAGAATGCGTCATTACCATCTCCACAAAATTATCTTTAGTTACTTTATTTTTAATCTCTGTGGCTTTGTTAAGAGCCGCAATTGTATCCTGGGGCGTATTTCCAGATATTCGAATCAAAATATGTCGTAATTTAATTGCAGGTTGCGTATCATTTTTACTCCGTTCTACAATTTTGATAAGCTTGAGTACAGCACCATCTAGAAAAGGACCTATTACTGAATCTTTTTGAGCACCTGCTATTAATTCTGCAGTTTTAGAATCTAGCTGTGATTCACTTTTTAAATCAAAATCGAAGCGTTGCGAAGAGCGATTGCGCGTAACAGCAAAAATTGAATCATTGGTAGCTTTTTTGAAATCCTGCTTTAGCCCTTCTAGATAATTACGAGCAGTTGCGGAATCTTGAGCTGTAGGAGTTTTAGGAAATATAATGTATCGAATGATTGCTTCTTTCTTAGGTTGTTTAAATTCTTCTAAGTGCTCACGATAGTAGTTGTTGAAATCTTCTTCGGTAGGTTTCACTTGTGCATCGGGTACAGAGGCATAGTTAATAGCTAAAAATTCGAAGCTTCTTTTTTCATTTTCTTCTTTATACTTTCTTCTAGCTTCTGCCGTTGAGGCTATAACGCCTGAGCTTACTAAAGTGAAATATTTCTGCTGTTTACGCTGTTGGATTAATTGATTTTCTAGATCCGTTAGTTGAGATTTTAGCTCAGGGTTTTTATCCGCTTGGGCGTAGGCTTGCTTTACATTTTCGTAAGAGCCCCCAAAATATTGTAAAATTTGAGGGTCGCTAAGCATTACATTGTATTCCGATTCAGGCACCTCAATCCCTACTTTCTGATATTCCTTAGCAAAGATAATTTCGTTGGCTATTTGTTCCCATGTTTGGTTGGCTAGATTGCTACGCATATAATCATCTATTTCCACATTGGGGTTATTTTGCTTTTGTTTATATTCCGCGTAGCGCACCCGCGCCTCAAAGAACTTATAAGGGATCTTTTCTCCTGCAATTTCTCCTATTGTTGTTCGTGCTTCTCCGCCACCGGTAATGATATTATTAATATGAGTAATAATATCAGTTAATATGAATAGTAGCATTGCGGCTCCTACCACTATTAGGAGCAAAGGGCCTTTATCACGTATTTTATTAATGATACCCGCCATCTAAAATAGTATTAACGTTGTTAGGTGTATATAGGGTGCAAATATAAATAGCATAAGAATCATAACAAAAAATCCCAAAACCTACTTTATATAACAGAAAAAAGTACAAAAAATAAATGGTTTATTCTAATGGTTTATACACTGGGTAAGGGAATTTTTTTTCTCCTGCTTCTACTGCAAAGGGTAGCTGGTTTTCGGGGGGAGGAATAGGACATTTAAATTCGTAGCTGTATGCACAGTAAGGATTATAAGACTTATTAAAATCTAGTTCTACAATTGAATCATTAAGCAAAATAGCGTTCAGATACCTGCCGCCTTCATAGGTGCTTTTTCCATTTGTAGGGTCTCGAAAGGGGATAAATAGATCTTTTTCAGAATCAGCTAGCCTTTGCCAATAAGCTAACAAACGATGGTTTTGTTTGTTATATTGAAACGTAACCCAACCTGCTTTATAGGGCGGTCCATCGGTAGAGAACTGGGCTGCGGTAAAGCGTTCAAATTTTGCATTACGAAAAATAAAATTAAGATTAAGGGGAAAGTAGGCTAGTCCCTTAAAGTCCTTTCTTAGTGCAGGAGCAATCGGGGATTCCGGATAAGGACGTTCTAGAAATAAGCGATTTTTACTTTCTCGAAATTCAATAAGATCTTGGGTGTATGAACTAGGTTCCCGAACTACTTTGTAAAACAGAAAAAACAAAAATATGGTAGCAAGAGGTCCTATTATGCCGTAAAGAATCTTTTTATTACGTGTCATCTATTCATTTACCCTTTAGTTTTTATATATTGCTTTAGAATTTAAGTCTAAAGCTCAAAATTAAGGATAGCCTAGGATAAGTGGCAATTAGAAATGATGTGAATGGAAGTTTTTATTTAATTAGTTCTAAACTTCTTAAACTTCGATGTATTCTCCTACTCAATGGATGGAAATGGCTATTGCTTTAGCCCAAGAAGCTGTTATTAGTAATCACGGTGGTCCTTTTGGCTGTATTATAGTGCAAAATGGACAAATTATTGGAAAAGGACATAACCAGGTACTTTTACTTCAGGATCCTACTGCTCATGCAGAAATTGTGGCTATTCGTGATGCCTGCCGAAATGTGGGGTCTTTTGAGTTACATAATTGCGAGATGTATACTTCTTGTGAGCCTTGTCCTATGTGTTTAGGGGCTATTTATTGGGCGAGATTAAAAGTGGTTTATTACGCTAATACACGCGCTCAGGCTGCCCTTATTGGCTTTGATGACGAGTATATTTATAAAGAAATTGAGTATGAGAATCATCTACGTACTATTCCTTTTATTCAAATTTTGCCACCTAAAGCGATGCTCCCTTTTCAACTTTGGAGTCAAAAGGAAGATAAACAGTTGTATTAGTCTAATTATCTAAATGAATACAAGTTTTTTCAGAAAAGCTTTAGGAATAGTTACTTTTCTTTGCTCTTTTTGTGGTTATGCCCAGCAATGGCAGCATTTCACAGTTTCTAATTCTAATTTACCTACTAACCAAGTTTTTTCTCTTGCGCAAGCACCAGATGAAACTATTTGGGCTGCTACTTCTAAAGGGCTTGCCTATTATGCTCGGGGGCAGTGGAAGACTTGGCAAAAAAATAATTCAAACCTTCCTGCTGAATATACTTCGGCAGTAGCTTTTAGCAAGGATGGATATCTGTGGGCGGCCTTTCCGGGAATTGGAGTAGCTCGTCTAAAAGATAGACATTGGGAATTATATTCTTTATCCTTCCTTAAGGATACCTTGCAGCACCTACAATTTGATAAAAATAATTACCTTTGGGCTTGGAAAAATACAGGTAAGCAGGTTCATCGATTTGATGGAGTTAAGTGGAATAGCTATACGTTGCAAAGCGGCTGCGCTGGTGAAAATTTTCAATTAGAGCAAATAGTGTTTGATGCTGAACACAAAGCTTATATTCAGACCGTGGAAAATCTTTGGAGTACGCTAGGGGAAGGCTGTCCCCCCTCTCAAAATAATATCTCAGCAACTCCTTTTTTTTCCACCCAATGGATAAAGCAGCGCTTCTCCTCTACGTGGCCCGCTTCAGTCCGTCTTCCTATTCGTGCTTTTACTCAAGACGAAAATGGGCAAATTTGGATTGCTACAGACTTTGGTATTGCAACTTATAAAAATAATGACTGGATAACTTATTCTCTTTCTTCGCAAAAGATTCTGGTGCATTCTTTGCTAAGCGATAATCAGGGAAACTTGTGGTTAGGTACTGAAAGTACAGGTATTTTTTATTTTGAAACCCCTCACCTGGAAGCAAATAAAGAAATTATTTATCTTACTGCTTCTCCTAATCCATTTCAGGAAAGCACTATTATTTCTTATAACGTCATAGCTTCTCCTGGCAAAGTGCTTTTATACATTCAAGATCAAAATGGCCAGCGTATTGCTACGCTTGTAGACGAGGTTCAACTCCCAGGAAATTATGAGACTCAATGACAGCCTGCCCCCACAGTTTTACATAATCAAGTTTTTAAGTGCATTATGGTGGGGCCCGACGGCGTAAAACACCTTAAACTCTATTATTATTAACAATATTTAGCCACAAAACGACTAGAATTATTTAATAAAGTAATAAAGTTTAGTAACTTTAGCTTTTTTGAATTTGAGGATAACCTAATTTATTTAGGTAAGCTTCAATAAGTAGCTAATTAGTTCTTTTACTTGTTCCCACTCATTATGCAAGTATAAACCCTCGGGTAAAATTTTACCTTTAAAGCGGTGGTTTATAATAAACCTTGCAAGTGCTTGGTCTTCATCTTTCAAGTTTTTGAGGTATTCTTCAATTTCGGCACCCGTAACCAGTACCAGCTCGTTTTTTTCTCCATTAGAGAAACAAGACATTTCTTTTAGATTTTTATTTTGTTTTGGAATAATAGTTGCCATACAATCTTTTAAAAAAGATGAAAATATACAGTTACAATTTTAACTAGAATATAAAAGTGAGCCAACTTTTAAGATTATACAAGTGATATACGTATTTCTCCGTACCTTACCTGTGCCTTTTAGGGCTAGAACAATGGTTTTTGGCTGTCGCTCAATAGTGGAAAAGAGAGCACGAACTTACGTTTATTAGTCATAAATGGTAAATTAATGACGTATACTTGGAATATACATTTTGAAGTTAATTGACATTGATTATTTTAATTCGTATGAAAATATATTGCCAAAATATTTTTTATTTTTAGCTTAAGATTAGTTAATATAATTTGAATAACATTTGTAAGTTCTTATGGCAAATCGAAAGCATAATAGAAAAAAAGTAGAATACCGCATTGAGTATGGGTCCTCGCTGTATTTAATAGCAGCTTACAAATCTAAGTTGTATTTTCTAGAGTATGAGATAGTAGACTGGAAATTTATTGGGGAACTGTTCGGCGAAGAATATGGAGACCCCGTAGAAAGGCCCCATGATTACTCAATTATGGTTACCAAAAAACGTTCCGTACCCTGTTTTACTAGTAGAAGAGCGGCATATGCTCGTATAGTTCCTAGCAATAATGCTAAAGTTAAAATTCTGAAAATCCGCTCCCCTAATGACCCACCAGACGTAATAATAGGTATAAGATATAGCCATCCGTTGCACCTAGCATGTATTTTTTTGAATTAAATAATTGTAGATGATCACCAGACTTGTGGTGTGATCCAATACTCTGTGCGATAGTTGGAAATAATTTGTCCACCTAAACCTAATAACAAGCTGTATAAGAGTGCTTTTATTTAAAACCAACAAAAGGTTACAAAATTTTATAGTGGCTTTTGTATCTTTGTTAGAAATAATCTTTGAATACTAGCCTTTTGCTTATGTTTAATACTTTGGGTAATGCTATTTTTCCCTTGCTTTTCTTTTTATCCATTTCTGTATTTTCACAACCTCGTGTAATTATTAATGAATGGTCTCAGGGCCCCCAGGGTAATCAGCTTTGCCAAACAATTATTCAAGGGGGGGGCGAGTGGATCGAACTTTTAGTAGTAGGGCCTGGAAATGTAAATTTACAGGGCTATAATGTTCGTATAGGTTCTTTTAAAGTATTTGAATTTAATAATAACCCACTGTGGGAGTCTGTAGCACCTGGTACTTTAATAGTGGTTTATAATGGGAATGGTGCTCTAGCTGGCTGTAAAGACCCTAATCTTCCGGAGGACGATGTAAACAATCGGGATTGTAACTATCGACTAGTTTTATCTTCTAGTAACCTTCAGCTTACAGAAGCTGCTTACCGAAGAAATTGGGGAACCAACGCATCTTTCACGGACGCAAGTATTACTCAACCTAATGCTAACCGCGATAATCCTACCTTATACGACGGGGATAACGTAGTGCACGATTGGGACCAGGGAGATAATTTTATTTTTATAACTACTCGCCGACCCAATTCCACCAATGAGGCTGTGGCCTATACGGGCAATAATGTTAATGGCATTAATGGAGCTAATAACTGGCAGGTAATACAAAGTGCAAACTATGTACAGAATATAACCCCTGGGGAGCCTAATGGAGGAAGAAATAGCCTGTGGATAGAATCAATGCGTATTATTATTGGGGCTCCTAGAGTACAAGATGCTACTATTTGTGGTAGTGGTAGAGCAACTATAACTGCCCAGATGGGTAATCCACCAGGAAACCAGATAGAGCTTTATACTCAAAGTGGTGGTGGTTCTCCTATCTTTACTGCTACCACTGCTCCCTTTTTACTCACTACTCCCGTTGTTACAACCAATACAACATTTTATGTAGGTGCGTTAGAAGCAGCAAGTGGTTGCCGTAGTGCGCGAACCGCCGTATTGGTAAGCGTTACTACGCCACCGGGTGAACCTCGGGCACAAACTGTTTCCGCTTGCCCGGGTCAGCAGGTAAAATTCTATGCGCAAATGGGCAATCCGCCGGGCAATGAAATGCGAATGTATCTAAGTGATACAGCAAGAATTCCTCTGGCACGTGCCACTACGCCAGTACCAGGTTTAGGTTACGAATTTATAACCCCCCCTATTTCTA
Source organism: Bacteroidia bacterium (assembly GCA_025057395.1). Lineage (GTDB taxonomy): Bacteria > Bacteroidota > Bacteroidia > J057 > JANWXU01 > JANWXU01. The sequence continues at coordinate 8,173 of JANWXU010000038.1, forward strand.
CCACTACTACTTTCTACCTAGAAAGTTGGGACGCAGCCCGTAATTGTGCTAGTAGAAGAACACCAGTTGAAGTGAAAATGGCTGCTGTACCCGGCTCTCCTAAAGCAGAAAATCTTGCGCGTTGCGAAAGTGGAGTATTCACTTTTACTATTACAATGGGTACTCCCGCAGGAAATCGTATTCGTATATTTTCTATGGCCCAAGGCGGGACCCCTTTAAGAATTCTCAACCAAGCTCCTTACCTTTTTACAACTCCGCCGCTTACGCAAACTACTACTTATTATCTGGAAAGTATTGATACTCTGGCGGGATGTCCTAGTTTGCGAACACCAATAATAGCTATTATCCACCCACGACCCGCTTCTCCATTAGCGGATACTATCTCGCAGTGTGGTCCTGGAAAAGCTGAGCTTCGTTTTTATGCTTTTGGCAACCAAGAGAATCTACTTTTACTCTACGACCGTTTATTAGGGGGAAATTTAATTAATCGGGTAGAAGGGGGACCCGAATTTATAGTATTAACCCCTGAAATTAGCACTAATTCGGTATTTTATGGAGCTGTAGTAAATATTCAAACGGGTTGTACTTCTTCTCGCAGCGCTGCTGTAGTTAATGTTTTGCCCTTACCAGGGGTACCTAAAGCAACGGCTACTCCTGTTTGCTTAGGTGAGACTACTGTTTTTACATTAGCTTTTACCAATCCTGCAGGAACTCATATTTTCGTTTATGAAAACGCTGAAGGTGATATTCCTGTTCGAAAATTTTCTGCGCCTCCTTTTGAATTTACTACTCACGAAGCTAACTTTGATAAATTTTATTATTTTGCTACTTACGATAGCTTGACAGGTTGTTTTAGCAGAAGGGTAGGGGTTAAGGTTCCGCTAAGGCCAATTCCTTTACCGCCCGCTGTGCAGGATGTTAGTCGCTGTGGTGCCGGAAATGTAGAGTTGCAAGCTAGAATTGTGGATAGAGGCGATGCTATTCGTTTCTATACTCTTTCTAATGGTGGTTTTCCTCTGGTTGTTGATAGTGAGCCGCCCTATGTTGTCTCGCTTTCAAATATTACTACTACTTCTACCTTTTATTTTGACGTGTTAGATTCGGAAACTGGCTGCTTTAGCCTGCGTACACCCGCTACTGTTACTATTCATCCATTGCCTGTGCTGGATACTCCCGTAGAAGTAGCACGCTGTGGTGAAGGAGACATTGTTTTAGCTGTAACACCGCAGGAAGCAGATAAGATAAACCTTTACACTCAAGAAGGTGCTAATATTTCAATAAAAAGTTTTCAAGTTATTCCTGATGAAGAGAATTTCTTAACATTTCCTAATATTGCTCGCACGAGTATTTATTTCTTAGAGGGAGAAGTTACGGCTACTCGTTGCCGTTCAGGGAGGCTTCCTGTAACATTGATTATCCATCCTATTCCAGCGCAGGTGGGGGGGCGTAATCTATCTCGTTGTGGTGCTGGAGAAGTTAGTTTGAAAGTTTCTCCTACAGATTTTATCACTAATCGCATAGAAGTACTGCAAGAGGGCGAAGTGGTAGCTTTTGCTAACCAAGAACCATGGGAATTACAGTGGCGGGTAGAAAAGAGTGCTTTGCTTACTATTCGAAATATAGATACTACTACTGGGTGTGCTAGTGTGGAAGATACCATTCGCGTTCGTGTTCTGCCTTTGCCTAATGTGCCAAAAGCAGACCCTATTATTCGATGTGGTGCTGGAAAGGTAGTTTTCACTGTTATTCAAACTTCACCTCGAGGAGAAGAATTGCAGCTCTATACTGTAGCTAACGGAGGAACGCCCGTAACTACTTTAGCTATGCCCGCTAGCGATACAATTCTTTTTTTAACGCCCGAGGTTACTCAAAATACTACTTTTTATCTTACGGCTCTTAGTTATGTTACGGGTTGTGAGGCGCCAAGGCAAATGCTGCCGGTCCGGATTTCGGCTGCTCTTAATGTTTCTGTGCAAGCTACGCCTGCTACTAATGGGGTAAATGGTATTATTCGTGTATCTGCCCAGGGGGGCGTAAGACCTTACACCTACTCCATAGGCGGACCTTTTGTAGAGGACTCTGTGTTTGCTTCGTTAGCACCAGGCACTTACCAGGTGTGGGTAAAAGACGCTGGAGCTTGTTTATCACGTACTACAGTAGTAGTAGAAAATATTCCAGAACGGTGCTCTACCCCTGCAATTCCTGATATTGTAGCCGATGCCCTGGGCAATGTTACAGTTACGTGGTTACCTATACCCGGAGCCTTGCGCTACGAGTTGCAGTATCGCCTAGAGGGTATTTTACAGTGGCAAAACACCATCTCCACCATCGATAACCGCGTAATTTTAGCAGCTCTTGAAAATAACCGCTATGAACTTCGGTTACGAGCTGTTTGCTCAAGTGTTCCATCTGAGTATGTGACTACTACTTTTAGTAGCCGTCCTATTTGCAAGGCTTTGAATTTAAATATCTTGAACGTAAGGGAAAGTAGTGCTGTACTTTTCTGGAGTGCGGAGGGTTCGCCTAGTGTATTTGAAGTTCGTTTTAAGGCTAGCTTAGGTAGCCAGTGGCAAGTGTTTAGAACCTCTGCCCTTACCCTAACGCTTGAAAATTTACAGCCTAATACTCAGTATGATGTATGTGTACGTGCTTTTTGCCAAGGAGTGCAGGGGGAAGAAACCTGTAGTTTTTTCCGTACCCGAGAGGGTAGTACTTGCCCTACTCCGCAAAATCCATTTATTTCGGAAGTAACTACTCGTAGCGCAGTTTTCAGTTGGAGCCAGGTAGTAGGAGCAGAAAGTTATATGTTACGCTACCGTATTGTAGGTAGCAGTAGTTGGATTTTTGAGAATGCTCGTCCTCCGCACTTTTTCCGCAATTTACAATCCGGAACTACGTATGAAGTACAAGTTCGTGCTTTATGTGGCTCTATTAGTTCTGCCTGGACTAATCTTGTTACTTTTACTACAGTAGTTACTCGAGAGCAAGCATTAGAAGAAGATAGATGGCAGAAGTGGGTTGTTTATCCTAACCCTACGCAGGGCATTGTTTACTTACAAGGTATTCCTATAGGCAGTAGAGTAGAATTACGAGATTCTAATGGTAAGTTAGTGATTCCAAGTATTACTAGCCAAGAAGAAATTACTGCTATTGATATTTCCTCTTTGCCCCAAGCGTGGTATTTTGTGCAAGTGTATTATGGGGCAGAAGCCCTTTCGATTAAAGTGAGAAAAGAATAGAATAATAAAAAGAACAATACCTAGGAGAATGAGGAAATATTCCTTCATCTTTAGGTATTGTTCTTAAGCATTTTTTATAAAATTTTACTAAATAAACATTTTTGTATGCTAAATTATACTAAGCTTGAATGAAGATTTATTAGTTTTGCAAAAAGTTTTAATGATATATAGCATGAAAACTATAGTGATATTTCTATGTCTAGTGGCGGGTACTTACCTAAAAACTTGGGCACAGGCGCATATTAATTGGCAACTTTTAGATAGAAATGTGCACACTACTTTGTTGGTTGAGCCTAAATCGCAGGATACTCAGGAGGTGATGATAAAGATGCGTAGAGCTCTATACGAGATTTCTGATTTACAGGGGGTAGGAATTATTTTACAGGATGGGAAAATTAAAAAATTTGTTACAGCAGCAAGTTCGCGTGACCCGCAGGTTTTGGAAAATATAAAAAAGCAAATTCGTAATAAACTAGAGGGAATAGAAATTATCATTACCCAAAAATCGGTAGATGAACTTAAGACTGAATACGCAAGTGAGTAGTTTAAACTTTTGATTGGCTCAGTGTAAATTAGTTTATTTTTTTATCGTCATGAATTTTCTTTTGGCGGGAGGCACGTATAAATAAAATTCGGATATTTGAGCAAGCTACTGTAAATTTTTATAAGTTTTTTTCATTCTTTAGCTGTATTAGCAACTGAAAGCTTGGAGGTACCTTGGTAATGCCTAAGTATTTTCTGTCCGTTAGCCATTCATGGTTTGTACGGCTTGTAGCTATAATACTTTTATGCCTTGTAAGTCAGGGTACCTTCTTGCAGTTTATGCTTAAAGCTTCTACTCTCGAATTTGAAAATAGATATCCTCCTACGCATTTCTTTTCAAGTTTTTCAAGTGGAGGTCCCTTAATTACAAGAAAAATTCAAATTATTAATACAAGCTTTTTTTCAAATTTTTCTAGTTTTTGTGAATTTCATCGTAAACTGGAAGCTATAGGTAGCCTGTGCTCCTATTTTGGGGTACCTACTGTAGAGCAATACATATACTTGCCCAGGCACGATACTTTTTCTATGGAGTCAGCTAATGAAGCTGAAGAAGATTCTTGCGAAGAGGAATGTGAGGAGGAAGAAGAATCTTTAGAAAATTTCACATCTAAAATTTATAACTGCAAAAAGATAAATAAAGCCAAGAATTATTTTTCTGTAAGCCCGGAGGATATTAGTATTTCACTTTTGTTTTTAGGCCAAAACCATTTTTATCCTTCTCCTTACCTACTTCTACGTAAGCCCAAGTTCCTTCCCTTATTTATTCTTTATCATTCCTGGAGAACTTTTTTGTCTTGGTCTTTTACATTCTTAAATAGCTTCAATCGGCTAGATTTTTTTAGCCGTTGGCATGGCATCAGTTGCTCATTAGAGTAATGTAATCTTTGTGTAATTAGTTCTTGTATTTTCCCATCTGTAATAGATCAAGACAAGTTTTACTTATGAAATATTTAATCATTTTTTTTAGTATAATAAGTGGAGTTTTTGTTGCTTGCCAAAGCAATGAGCACTCCAAAGAGGAGGCTACTACATTTATAGTTAGCCAACCTGTTAAAAAAGACACCACAATTCTTCGAGATTTTGTTTGTCAAATTCGTGCCTTTCAGCACATAGAACTACGGGCTCTTGAAAAGGGTTACTTGCAAAATATTTATGTAGATGAGGGCCAATATGTAAAAAAAGGACAATTGTTATTTCAACTGGTGCCTGTTATTTATCAGGCGGAAGCTCAAAAGGCCCAAGCAGAACTACAATTTACAGAAATTGAATATCAAAATACTAAGCTTCTTGCAGATAGTAACATTGTTTCTAAGAATGAGCTTGCTCTAGCTAAAGCCAAATTAGATAAGGCCAGAGCAGATTATGAATTAGCAAAAGCACACTTAGGATTCACAGAAATACGAGCTCCTTTTGATGGAATAATAGGCAAGTTTAATGATGTGCGGATAGGTAGTTTAATTGAAGAAGGCGAGTTATTAACTACTTTATCCGATAACAGCAAAATGTGGGTTTATTTTAATGTACCAGAAGCTGAATATCTTAATTATGCGACGCGCAATAAATCTATGCCGCCTGTGAAGGTAAAGTTGCAGATGGCAAATAATCAATTATTTGAAGAAGAAGGGGTAATAGAAACAATTGAAGCTGATTTTAATAACGAAACAGGTAATATTGCCTTTCGTGCTACTTTTCCTAATCCTCATCGAATTTTAAGGCATGGTGAAACAGGTAACATTTTGATGCCTACCTTTATTAAGAATGCGCTTCTCATTCCCCAAAAAGCTACTTTTGAGGTTTTAGATAAAAAATACGTCTTTGTGGTAGATAAAGAGGGCAGAGTTCAAGCTCGGGAGATTACTGTTCAATATGAAATGCCCCATATTTATGTTATTTCGGCAGGTTTAAAGTCTAGTGATAAAATTCTAGTAGAAGGAATACGCAAAGTTAAAAATGGAGACAAAATCCATTTTCGCTTTAAATCCCTGGAGACTATCCTGCAAGAATTGCATAGCTTAAAGGTGGAGTAAGTTGTCAAGAACTTCAATTGAATTATAAAAAATGTTAGTCCATTTTCTTAGGCGGCCGGTTCTGGCTATTTGCATTGCCCTAGCAATTTTATTTCTAGGAATATTAGCTATTAAGATGAGTCCGGTTTCGCAGTTTCCCGAAATTGCTCCGCCTAGAGTAAACATATTTATTGCTTACCCAGGTGCAAGCGCGCAGGTGTTAGTAGAATCCACTCTTATTCCTTTAGAGCGTGCTATTAATGGAGTGCAGGGTATGCTTTATATTACTTCTTCTGCTACTAGTGCTGGTGAAGCTACTATTCAAGTAGTTTTTGAGCCCGGAACCGACCCTAATGCCGCAGTAGTGAATATCAAAACTCGAGTAGATGCTATTATGAATAATTTACCCCCTTTGGTGCAGCGAGAGGGAATTATTATTACTCCCATTCAACCCAGCATGCTAATGTATGTGAACTTATATAGCACGGACAAGAATGCTGATGAAAAATTTCTTTACAATTATGCCAATGTAAACATTATTCCTGAGCTCCAGCGCATCAAAGGAATGGGAAGAGCACAAATATTAGGAAGTCGTACTTATGCTATGCGTATTTGGTTGAAGCCAGACCGAATGCGGGCATATAATGTTTCTACGGAAGAAGTGATGAAAGCTATAGAGGAGCAAAGCATCATAGGGCGCCCTGGAAGACTAGGGCAAGCAACAGGTAAAAAAGCACAGTCTCTAGAATTTACTTTAGTTTACAAGGGCAGGTTTAATAAACCCGAAGAGTATCAAAATATTATCATACGAGCCACACCCGAAGGCGAAATCTTAAAGCTTAAAGACATTGCTGAGGTTGAATTGGGTAGTGAGTTTTATGATATTTATTCGAATAAAGACGGATACCCTTCAGCCTCTATTTTACTAAAGCAAAATTTCGGTTCTAATGCAAGTGAAGTAATAGCACTTACTAAAGCTAAACTGGAAGAACTTAAAAAGTACTTTCCTCCAGGCATGGATTACGAAATTAATTACGATGTATCTAAGTTTGTAGATGCTTCTATTGATAAAGTTTTGCACACGCTGGCAGAAGCTTTTGTGCTAGTGGCAATAGTGGTATTTATTTTTCTGGGCGATTGGCGATCCACGCTAATTCCTATTCTAGCTGTTCCAGTCTCGTTAGTAGGGGCTTTTATTTTTTTGCAAATTTTGGGTATAACTATCAATCTTGTTACGCTTTTTGCTCTTGTTTTGGCTATTGGAATTGTAGTAGATGATGCTATCGTGGTGGTAGAAGCGGTACATGCTAAAATGCAAGCTGAGCACCTTTCACCCTACCAGGCTGTGAAGGCAGTGTTACATCAAATTGCCGGAGCAGTTATTGCAATTACGCTAATTATGGTTTCGGTATTTGTTCCTATTGCTTTTATGACGGGGCCAGTAGGCGTGTTTTACCGCCAGTTTTCAATTACGATGGCAAGTTCTATTTTGTTATCTGGCGTTGTAGCACTTACACTAACGCCCGTACTTTGTGCTATAATTCTCAAAAATCACCCTCCTCATGCTACTCCCCCAAAAGCACCTGTAACCTTATTTATTAGTTGGTTCAATAGAAATTTTGAGAAGTTAACCAATAAGTATGCAAATTTTTTGGCGCTTATTGTTAATCGTAGATTGCTAACTTTTGGAATACTGGCAGTATTGGCTTTAGGAACTTGGCAAACTAGTCAGTATCTTCCCTCTGGTTTTATTCCTAACGAAGATCAGGGCCAAATATATGCTATTATCCAAACCCCACCAGGAAGTACTTTAGAAAGAACTAATCAGGTTTCTAGGGAGCTTCAGAAAATCGCTAAGAGTATTCAAGATATTCAGTCTGTTACCTCTTTAGCTGGCTATGAAATCCTTACTGAAGGGCGTGGCTCTAATGCTGGAACTTGTTTGATTAATTTGAAAGATTGGAATATTCGAAAAAAGACAGTTAAGGAAATTATTGAGGAGCTAGAACATAAAACTAAAGATTTAGGTGCTATTATTGAGTTTTTTCAGCCTCCGGCGGTTCCAGGGTATGGATCTTCAGACGGATTTTCTCTACAGCTGCTTAATAAAAACAATACAGTAGACTATCAAGAATTTGACAGGGTGAATACTGAATTTGTACAGGCTCTTAAAAAACGTAAGGAGCTTACAGGAATATTTTCTTTTTACGCTGCCAATTATCCGCAATATGAAATTATCATTGATAATGAAATTGCGATGCAAAAGGGGGTATCGATTGGTAAAGCCATGGAAAATTTGAATATTTTGATAGGAAGTACTTATGAGCAAGGATTTACTCGCTTTAATAATTTCTTCAAAGTATACACGCAGGCCGCTCCAGAATATCGACGATTAGCTTCTGACCTAATGAATTTGTTTGTAAAAAATGATAGGGGCGAAATGGTACCCTATTCTTCTTTTATTTCTCTTAGAAAAACACAGGGGCCTAATGAAATTACGCGTTTTAATCTTTACACTTCTTCTGCTATTAGAGGAGTACCTGCTCCGGGTTATACTACCGGAGACGCTATCAAGGCGATAGAAGAGGTTGCTAAACAGCATTTACCCTATGGTTATGATATTGCTTGGGAAGGTCTTTCTTATGATGAAACCCAGCGTGGCAATGAGGCTATTTACATTCTTTTAGTGGTGGTAGTATTTGTGTACTTAGTATTAGCTTCGCAATATGAGAGTTTTATTCTTCCATTAGCGGTTTTATGCTCCTTGCCGGCAGGTATTTTGGGTTCCTTCCTTTTCTTGAAAATGATGTCTCTTGCTAATGATATCTATGCTCAGATAGGATTAATCATGTTGATTGGGTTGTTAGGTAAAAATGCAATATTAATTATTGAATTTGCTGTTCAAAAGTATAAGCAAGGCTTTTCTTTATTCGATGCCGCAATAGAAGGCGCAAAAGTACGTTTCCGACCTATACTAATGACTTCTTTCGCTTTTATTGCTGGCTTGATTCCTCTAGTAAGGGCAACGGGAGTAGGAGCAGTAGGAAGTCAAACTATTGGTGCTTCAGCTCTAGGAGGAATGCTACTAGGAACTATTTTGGGAGTAATTACTGTGCCAGGTCTCTATTATGCTTTTGGTAAATGGGCAGAAGGCAAAAAATTAATTAGAGACCAAGAATTAACCCCCTTAACTGAGTATTGGGTTCAAGCAAGAGCTAAAGCTTCCTGGTGGAAAAAGATTCGAAAAATAAGAACCCTTATTAAAGTTATTAATCGTAATCGTAAAAGGCATGCCCAGTATTCTAAAATGTAGCCTACTTGTTGTGATTTTTTTAGTTGTATTCTTCACGGCTTGTCGGGTGCCTACTGCCAATTTTCAGGTGCGAAAGCAGGCCATTCCTAAAAGCTATTCTTCTACTACCACGGATACTGTTAATATAGCCAATTGGAATTGGCGAGCTTATTTTGCTGATACCCATCTCATAGCGCTCATTGATACAGCACTAAAAAATAATCAAGAGCTTAATGTTTTTTTACAAGAAATTGAAATAAGCAAAAATGAGGTAAGAGCGCGTAAAGGCGAGTATTTACCATTTGTCAATATAGCTGCTAGTAGTAGTGTTGAAAAACCGGGGCGCTATACGCGGTTTGGGGCTTTAGAGGAGCAATTAGAATTAAAGCCAGGTACTCATTTTCCAGAACCGCTAGCAGACTATTTTGTAGGAGCAGTAGCTTCTTGGGAAATAGATATTTGGAAGAAATTACGCAACGCTAAAAAATCGGCTTATTTACGCTATTTAGCTTCTAAAGAAGGAAGGAATTTTTTGATAACTCGGTTGATAGCTGAAATTGCCGAAGCTTACTATGAATTGATGGCTCTAGATAATTTATTGCAAGTAATAGAAAAAAACATTGAAATACAGTCTGATGCCCTTAAAGTAGTAAAGCAGCAAAAAGAAGCTGCCAAGCTCACGCAGCTGGCAGTCAATCGTTTTGAGGCACAGTTGCTGAGTACTCAAAGCTTACGATTGAATATTCAACAAAAGATAGTGGAAACCGAAAACCGAATTCATTTTTTGGTAGGGCGATTTCCACAGCCTATCTATAGAAATTCAGCTAAGTTTTTAGAACTGCAAGTGGATTCTTCTCTAGGGGTAGGAATTCCGTCGCAACTACTAAGGAATCGTCCTGATATTCAGCGAGCAGAGTTAGAATTGGCAGCTGCCAAGCTTGATATGGCTGTAGCAAAAGCTAACTTTTACCCTTCCTTAAAAATTACTTCCGAAATTGGGCTGCGTGCTTTTAGTCCTGCTTATTTATTCCAACCCCACTCAATATTATATAGCTGGGTAGGTGAATTAATGGCCCCTTTTATTAATAGAAATGCCATAGTAGCAACCTATCGTAATGCTACAGCCAAGCAAACCCAAGCTCTCTATAAATATGAGCAGACTGTTCTTAATGCCTATTTAGAGGTACTTAATCAGTTGTCTAAAGTTCGTACCTATTCTCAAAGTTTTGCTATTAGAAAGAAGCAAGTGGATATCCTTTCTCAGTCTGTGAATGTTGCAAGTAGTTTATTTAATTCGGCAAGGGCAGACTATTCGGAAGTATTGCTAACCCAAAGAGAGGCCTTGGAAGCTAAAATGGAAATGATAGAGGCTAAAAACCAGCTTTTGAGTGCCAAAGTAAGCATTTACCGTGCTCTAGGAGGGGGATGGAAGTAATTATAAACTTTTGCAAAGCTTAAAAGTGGATTTGATTGATTAAGGTTTGAGGGTATTAGTCCTTAAAGGTAGGTACTACCCAATTTTTTACTCAAATTCGTATATTGGAACTTTGTTTATTTAGTCGATGAATTATCAACATCCTAAGCGATACACAGTTACTGCGGCCTTACCCTATGCCAATGGGCCTTTACATATTGGGCACTTAGCTGGTGCCTATTTGCCTGCAGATATTTATGTGCGGCTGCTCCGCTTATTAGAGCAAGATGTTCTTTTTATTTGTGGTACTGATGAGCATGGGGTAGCCATTACCATTCGGGCTATGAAAGAAGGACTTTCGCCCCAAGAAATTATAGATAAGTACCATCAGCTAATAAAAGATACTTTTGCTGCGTTTCATATTTCATTTGATATTTTTTCTCGTACCTCTCATCCTTTGCATCATCAAACTGCTGCAGAGTTTTTTAAGCATTTTTATGATAAAGGACTTCTAATTGAAAAGGAAAGTGAGCAGCTGTATGATCCCCAAGCGCAATTATTTTTACCTGATAGGTATGTAGTAGGTACCTGCCCTAAGTGTGGGTACGATAAAGCTTATGGCGATCAGTGTGAAAGTTGTGGTACTGCTCTTTCGCCTAATGAATTAATAAATCCGGTTTCTGTTCTTAGTGGTAGCCAGCCTATTTTAAAAAGTACAAAGCATTGGTTTTTCCCTTTAGATAAGTTTCAAGAAAGATTAGAAGATTATATTCTTAAGCAACATTCTCACTGGAAGCCTAATGTTTTAGGACAGTGTAAATCTTGGCTTAGCGAAGGATTAGCACCGCGTGCAATTACTCGAGATTTAGATTGGGGCGTAAAAGTGCCTTTACCACAAGCACAAGGAAAAGTATTATATGTTTGGTTTGATGCACCCATAGGATACATAACTGCTACTAAGGAATGGGCTATGTATAGAGCGGAACAAAATGCTGAGTATAGCCCTGAAGACTGGGTACCTTATTGGAAAAGCAGTGATACTAAATTAGTACATTTTATTGGAAAAGATAATATTGTATTTCATTGTATTATCTTTCCTGCTATTTTGATGGCGCATGGAGAATATATTTATGCAGATGAAGTTCCTGCAAATGAATTTTTAAATTTAGAGGGGGAAAAGATTTCAACTTCTAGAAATTGGGCAGTTTGGTTACATGAATATTTACAAGATTTTCCAGGTAAAACAGATGTTTTAAGATATGTGCTTTGTGCTACTCTGCCGGAAACTAAAGATAATAACTTTACTTGGGAAGACTTTCAGAATCGCAATAATAACGAATTAGTAGCTATTTTAGGCAACTTTGTTAATCGTGTTTTGGTGTTGGTTCATAAGTATTATCAGGGTGTTGTTCCGCCTTTACATAGTTTAGAAAGTACTGATTTGGAGTTACTGCAAAATGTTAAAACTTGTGGTCAAAGAGTTGTGGAAAATATTTTACAGTTTAGGTTTAGGGAGGCACTCCAAGAAGCGATGAATTTGGCGCGGGCAGGTAATAAATATTTAGCTGAAGTAGAGCCCTGGCATTTAATTACAACTCAACCGCAGAGGGTATCTACTTGTTTAAATATAGCGTTGCAGGTGGTAGCTGCTTTGAGTATAATATTTGAGCCTTTTTTACCTGAAACTAGTCAAAAAATTAAGCAAATGTTGGGGGTAGAAAAAGTACGTTGGTTGTGGAAAGACCTTTTATGCGCAGAATTGATTCAGGAAGGTAAACAACTAGCTTCTCCTGTTTTACTTTTTGAAAAAATTGAGAGTAATTTAATTCAAAAACAAATTGATAAACTACGTGCTACCTCTTCCTTGTCTCTAAATAATAAAGAAGCTGTTTCAGTAGCTACAGCTTCTGCTGCTCCTCTGAGCTGTAATCCACCTAAGCCTATTATTCAATATGATGATTTTGACAAAATTGATATTCGGGTAGCCACCGTGCTACAAGCTGAAAAAATTAAAGGGGCTGATAAATTACTAAAACTTACTTTAGATACTGGTGTAGATATTCGAACTGTAGTTTCAGGAATAGCCCTTTATTATACCCCCGAGGAAATTATAGGCAAACAAGTAATAGTATTATTAAATCTTGCACCGAGAAAATTAAGAGGCATTGAATCTCAGGGCATGATACTAATGGCAGAGAACTCTCAAGGAAAGCTGGTTTTTGTGCAGCCTTCTAATACTATAGAAAATGGAGCTATTGTGAAGTAGGAGATTTTTCGTTAACTTAAAAAATAGCTATAAAATAAACATAAAGATAAATGGAAAATCTCTTTTTGCAACTTCCTAATGAAGAGGAATGGCAAGTAGGAGTAGGTAAAAAAGAAATTACTTGTTTAATTCCTAATTTAGGAATGTTAGGGTGGGCTACATACGGAAACGTGTGCTTAGAGGTGGAGTCACCCCTCTTTGCAAGGGCTTTTGTTTTTTACACTCCTATTTCTCAAAAAAAATGTGCGTGGGTAAATGCAGAGATATGCTTTATTTCTTTATCTATTTTTCTGGAGGTAACTAAAATACTAAAAGAGCAATATCCGCAGCTGGGCCTAGATGAAAACAATATCATGCTTACCGCAAATCATACGCATAGTTGTGCGGGGGGGTATACGCATTCAGTTATTTATAATTTAACTATACCTGGTTATGAGCCAGAAGTGTTTCGGACGTATGTAAGAGGCATTGTAGAAGCTATTTTGGAAGCTCACCAAAATTTGCAGCCTGCTCGTTTAAGTTGGGGAGTAGCTTCTTTTGCTCCTGAAGTTCCAATTGCTTTTAATCGTTCGGTGCAAGCCTATAACCAAAATCCTGAGGTGGAGCCCTTGCCCTGGGAAAAAAGACACTTGGCTGTGGATCGGAATATGTACTTATTGAGCATTGAGACTCCTGAAGGAAAGCCCATAGGTTCTATTAATTGGTTTAGCTTGCATACTACTAGTATCCACAGCGATAAGCATACAATTAGTTCTGATAATAAAGGCTATGCTGCTACAGATTTAGAAAATTACATCCAAAACAAATTTCAACTAAGTGTACCGTATATAGCTGCTTTTGCCCAGTCTACATCAGGTGATGTTACTCCTAACTACATTTTGCATCCTGGGCAAAAGGAAACTCGAGGACCCACTCCAGATGATTATGAAAATAAAAATTTAGTAGGCTTATTACAAAGCAATAAGGCTAAGGAAATCTTATATGCTTCTCGAGCTCCAATTCCTCCTTGTATTGATACTATTTCGTTATACTTTGATCTTTCTAATGTAGCCATAGACCCAGAATTTTGTAGTGGACTTTCTAACCAGCGAACGGGTCCTGCTACCTTTGGTACAACAATGCTTCTTGGTACAGCAGAGGGGGGAGGAATTAGCCCTATTGCCTGGTGGATTATACATCAATATGCTTTATTTAAGGGATTATATGAACCCACTATCTATGGAAATAAGGTTAATTTTTTGGAGAGTGTAGAACATAAATTACTAGGTAGTAAGGATTTAAGCATTTTGCGTTATATTCCGGAAGCGTTGATACCAGGAATTTCTAAAATTTGGAAGTTGTATGCAGAAGGGGGGCTAGGGGACCAACCCTTATCTCCGCAGATAGTTCCTATTCAAATTTTTATCTTAGGTAAGATTGCTATTGTAGCTTTACCTGCCGAGCCAACCACCATAGCAGGCAAACGAATTCGTCAAACTGTAGCGCCTATTTTAGCTAAAAGAGGAGTAGAACATGTAATTATTGGAGGATATGCAAATGCTTATACGGGTTATATTACTACTTTAGAGGAGTATCAATGTCAATTGTACGAGGGAAGCCATACTGTGTTTGGCAAATGGACTTGCGCCGCTTATCAAACTTTACTTAAGAAAATGGCTGAAGATTTATTGAAGCCCGCAAGCCTAAGAAAAAAGAATAATATTTTTCCACATTATTTTAGTGAAGAAGAACTGGAGCCTCAATACTATAAAAAGCTGGTAATTCGAGCTGAAAAAATAATGCACGGGCGTAGCTCAAAACTATGAAAGACTATACCACCTTAATTTTTTTCTCATTTTTACTATAAACTTTTTTATTTTCATAAATTGTTTACGTTTTTGTACAATTTGTATGGATTTATTATTTCAAAATTATAACTTTAGGGGATATATTTTAGAAATCGTCTATGAAATCATATTTTTACTCGATAATCTTCTTTAGTATTTTATTTTTTGAAGTAAACTTTCTAAAGGTATACTCCCAAGCAGTAAATTTTTTCTATACAGGCGGAGTTCAAACTTACACTGTCCCACCGTGTGTAAATTCTATAACGGTAGATGTGCGGGGCGCTCAAGGGGGAGGACCTAACGGTGGTAATGGAGCAAGGGTAGTAGCTACTATTCCTGTTACGCCTGGGCAGACACTATTTATATATGTAGGTGGGCAAGGAGGGTGTGGGCCTTCGAGCGGCGGATTTAATGGAGGAGGAACAGGGCATACTGCAGTAGGTGGGTACCTACCTTCTTGCGGAGGAGGCGGAGCCTCAGATATCAGAACGGGTACAGGCTTAAATACACGCTTAGTAGTAGCCGCAGGAGGCGGAGGAAGGGGAGGGGGAAATACAAATGCTGCGGGTGGTGCCGGAGGATGTAGCACTGGAAATACAGGAGGACATTCTTTTGGGGGAGGAGGGAACGGAGGTTCGCAGTTTAGTGGGGGTGCTGGAGGATGGGGATGGGCAGGATTAGGTCAGTGGGGGCAAGCAGGTTCCTTGGGGCAGGGGGGAAATGGAGGAAATGACTTTTGTTTTACCCGTGGACCAGGTGGTGGCGGCGGCGGTGGATATTATGGTGGTGGTGGCGGCGGTTCTGATTGCTGGCCAGGAGGATTGTTAGGCGGCGGTGGTGGCGGCGGCGGTTCTAGTTTAGTGCCCGGAGGAGGTAGTTGTACAGTAGGTTTCAATAGTGGTAATGGTTTTGTGAGTATTACTCCTAATTCATCTGCTACGGGGGGTACAGCTACTGCTACGCCTAGCACTATTTGTTCAGGCCAGTCTTCCACAATAGCTTTAAACGGACATCAAGGTACAATTCAATGGCAAATTTCTACCAACGGAGGTGCCACTTGGAGTAATATTCCAGGCGCTACTAGTACAACCCTAAATACGGGTCCACTTACAGCTAATACTTGCTATAGAGCTGAGGTAACCTGCGGTAATACTGTTTATTCTACGATGGCTTGTGTTACGGTAAATCCTATTCCTACAGCTAACTTTACCGCAAATCCTACGAACGTTTGTATTGGTCAAAATACTACACTAACCTTTACAGGTTCTGCGCCAGCAGGTTCTAGTTATAATTGGAATTGTGCAGGGTGTTCTTCAGTGCTTAGTGGCCCCGGTCCATTCAATGTTAATTGGTCTACTGCAGGCCAAAAGGTTATTTCTCTGACGGTAACAGGTCCTGCGCCAACAAATTGTCAATCTACTCCTTTTAATGTAACGGTGAATGTGGTAGCTCCTCCTACTTCAACTTTTACAGCTACCTCGCCAGTATGTGCAGGGAGCAATAGTACGCTAACATATACAGGAAACGCGCCCCAGGGTTCTACCTACAACTGGAATTGTGATGGTTGTAATCCTGCACCTGGTAATGGTCCAGGACCTTGGACTACCACTTGGTCGGCTTCAGGCGTGAAAACATTAACTTTAACAGTAACTGGTCCTGCTCCTACTAACTGCGTATCGACCACTACTACTGTCTTTGTTACAGTGAATCAAAATCCTACATCTTCCTTTACAGTTAATCCTTCTAATACATGTATTAATACTAATGCCACTATTACTTTCACAGGTAGTGCTTTACCAGGCGCTACTTTCACTTGGAATTGTGGAGGATGCTCCCCTGGTAACCCAAGTGGGCCAGGCCCTCATACTGTAAATTGGACTACAACAGGCACCAAAACTTTAACCTTAACAGTAGCTAACCCAACTAATCCTCCATGTATCTCTCCTACTACTACAGTTTTAGTAACTATTAATCCTTTACCTACTAGCACATTTACGGCTACTCCAAGCGCAGTTTGTCAAAATAATTCTTCAACCAATGCTATAGTTACGCTGAACTACACGGGAGTAGGGGGGGTAAACTTTACATGGAATTGTAATGGTTGTTCACCCGGTAACCCTTCGGGGCCAGGTCCTCATACTGTAAGTTGGAGTTCGCCAGGCGTTAAGACAGTGACGCTACAAGTGAATACAGGGGGGCCTACACCTTGCATTTCTAATGTACATACAGTTTTAGTAACAGTACATCAAACCCCATTAGCTAACTTTACTGCTACGCCCGCTGTTTGTAGTAATACTGCTGTTGCTAATATTAACGCTCAAGTAGCCGTCAACAATCCCGTTCCAGGAGCAACCTATAATTGGAATTGTAATGGTTGTGTAAATCCTCCCACTACGCAAGGCCCTCATAATTTGAGTTGGTCTACCTCTGGAAATAAAATAGTTACGCTCCAAATTGTGGATGGGAATAACTGTACTTCTCCTATTTTTACTCAAATTGTTCAAGTTCATCAAACCCCTACAGCTAACTTTAATGCTTCCCCTAATCCTATTTGTACGAACCTCTCTTTACAAAGTAATACTACAAATATTTCTTTTACAGGTACTACTCCGGCGGGCTCTACCTTCAATTGGAATTGTGATGGCTGCATAGGGGGAAATCCTACAGTACAAAATCCGAGTTTGAGTTGGTCAACCACAGGTGTTAAAACTATTTCCTTAAATGTAGTAAATAATACTAATCCACCCTGCCAATCTCCTACTTTTACAGCAACTGTAACTGTTAATCCTACTCCACAAAGTAATTTTAATGTATCTGCTAATAATATTTGTGCTTCTCCGGCTATTGCTACGGCAACCACTACTCTTAATTATTCACCACCTAATCCGTCTTTTACTTTACCTGGTGCTATTTTTACTTGGAACTGTGATGGGTGTATTACTCCTCCGGGCAATACTCAAGGAGCATGGACAGTGAGTTGGAATAATAATACTGCTACTCCTAGTGTAAAAACTATTACTTTGCAAGTAGCTAACTCTGGTAACCCTTCTTGTGTTTCGAGCATAACAAGTGTATTGGTAACAGTTAATCCTACGCCGCCTAGTGCCTTTACTCTGAGTGCCAATGATATTTGTGCTTCTCCCTCTACAGTTTCCTCTACTATACAGTTAAATTATACTAATTCTCCCGCTACTTTGCCAGGGGCTATATTCACTTGGAATTGCAATGGATGTATTACTCCCCCAGGCAACACGGCGGGTCCTTGGCAATTAAGTTGGACTAACACTACCAATTCGCCCTCAGTAAAAACAATTTCATTAGTAGTTACTAATCCAGGTGCAGCACCTACTCCCTCTTGCACCTCCCCTACTACTACAGCTACCGTAACTGTTAATCCCACTCCAACAAGTGATTTTACAGTCTCTAGCGATAATATTTGTGCGAGCCCCTCAACTGTGAATAGTCAAACCACGATATCTTTTACTCAAACGCCTAGTACTTTGAATGGGGCTACTTTTACATGGAACTGTGATGGTTGTATTAATGCTCCATTACCTACTACTCAGGGTCCACATGTTGTTAGTTGGTTAAATAGCAGTGGTAGCCCTAGTGTAAAGACTATTACTTTAACTGTAGCTAACCCTGGAACTCCCTCGTGTGTTTCGCCAACTACTTCGGTAGTAGTGACGGTGCAGCCTACGCCTACTAGTGCATTTACCGCAAATCAAGAAATTTGTTCAAATTTATCTACTGTCAACAATAGTACTCAAATTCAACATACGGCTTCTCCTAGCACATTAGCAGGTGCTACGTTTAGTTGGAGTTGCGACGGATGTATTGGTGGGAGTATTTCTAGCGGTCCAGGTCCTCATACAGTAAGTTGGGTGAATAACACAAGCACTCCCCAAGTTAAGACCCTTACATTAAGTGTTACTAATCCTGGTACGCCGCAGTGCGTTTCTCCTACTACGACGGTGTTAGTTACAGTGCATCCTACACCTACTTCTGGTTTTAGTGTCTCTCAGAATCCTGTCTGTAGGGATGCCTACTTAACCCTGAGTTTTAATTTGCCTAGTCCAACAACGCTTCCGGGTGCAATTTATACATGGAACTGCGATGGATGTTATACTATTCCGCCAAATACACAAGGACCGCACCAGGTAAGCTGGCCAAGTAATATGATAGGTACTCGAACTCTCTCTCTAGTGGTCCAGAATCCAGGTCCTACGGCTTGTACTTCACCGGTGACCACTCAAGTGGTGGAGGTAATTGATGTTCCTTCTCCCCCTATTCCTCAAGTGTTATTACCCCCTTCGGTACATGGAGTAGTTTGCATTCCTAATCCAGGTCAGGCGCCAGGAGCATCTACGGTATTGAGTGCCCTAACAGGGCAAAATGGTGATCAGGTGCGATGGTATAGTGCTCCTGTAGGAGGAACTCATTTTCATGTAGGCAATCAGTATAATACTCCAGTTATTACAACCCATACAACATATTATTTAACAACGTTTAATACTGTTACAGGATGCGAAAGTACCCCTAGGGTGCCCATAGTAGTGGAAGCTCACCCTATACCTTCGCCTCCTACTGCGCAGAACCAATCTCGTTGCGGTTTTGGAGTACTAACTATGACAGCTACGCCAGGTTCAAATGGTAGCGTAGTGCGGTGGTACGATGTTCCAGTAGGAGGGCAACCAAGAAACGCAGGCCCTAATGGTTTAACCTTTACTACAGATACTTTGTTTAGTAATAAAACATACTACATTTCTACCCTGAATCCTAATACTACTTGTGAAGGTCCTAGGGTTCCTATTACTGCGATTATTCATCCTATTCCAGGGGTTCCCCAGTCTTCCGGGTTAGAGTATTGTTACAATAGTGGTGGAAATCTAGTGACGTTTACAGTACTTACGGGTCAGCCCTCGGGAGATGAGGTTCGGCTATATACGCAAGCCATAGGTGGAAATGCGGTGGATATAAGTAGTCAGCAGGTTCCCTTTACGCTAGTGCATACTATACAGCATAACTCAGTTGTTACTAGCACGCAGGTACATACGTATTACATTAGTAGTCGGGTAATAGCTACTGGCTGTGAAAGTCAGCGGCTCCCTGTGTTAGTAAAAATTCATCCTCGTCCTGCAATCCCACTTTCTACGAACGAGCGCAGGTGTGGACCGGGTCCAGTGACCTTTTTGTTGAATATGGGGCATCCTGCAGGTAATGAAGCGTACTTATATAGTGTTCCTACGGGGGGAGTAGCGCTGGATGTAACTAATAGCAATGATAATCCTCCTAACTATCAGCTCACTACGCCTATACTTAGTGCAGCACCCCCTTATTATCCGTATTCGCGACGCGATACTTTTTATGTAGAAGCTCGAGATAATAAGACGGGTTGTACAAGTGCTGGTAGAAATATGTATATAGCTACCGTGCTAGCAGTACCGCATCCGCCAACGGTATCCGATATGAAGCGGTGTGGGGGAGGGTCATTAACATTTACTCTGACACAGGTAGCACCACCAGGTACAGTAGAAGGTAATTCAATACGAATTTATAGCAGTGCGCAGACAGCGGTAGCAGTGGCGCTTTTGCAGTCTCCGCCCTATGTGTATAGTACGCCGGTACTTACTAGTACAACGACTTTTTATGCAGAAAGTGTGATAGATAGTACGCTTTGTCCTAGCGCAAGAGTACCTTTTGTAGCTGAGGTGATACCGCCCTTAAATCCGCCTGTAAGCGCTAATGTGAGTCGATGTGGATTTGGGAGTGTTGTGTTTACGGTGCAAACAGGTTTTAGCACTCCAGGTTTAGTGCAAGCCCGTTTATACAATTTGCCGGCTGGCGGCTCGGTTTTAGCAGCTGATGATTTACCCCCCTATGAGTTACAGAGTCCGGCAGTGGCAACAACTACTACTTTTTACATAGAAAGTTATATGGTGGGGGCTAATTGTCCAAGTAGCGTACGAGTACCGGTAATTGCAGTGGTACACCGCCCACCAGACACAGCGGTGGTACTATCGGCTCGAAGATGTGGCCCGGGAGTAGTGGGTTTTTATCCAAAATTTGGTTCTCAAAATGGAGATGAGTTCCGTTTATATACAGTGCCAATTGGAGGAACGTACATAGAAAAGGATAATTTATCACCCTACTTCCTGGAAACTAATTACATAACCACTACGAGTACTTTTTATGTGGAAGTGTATAATAGCGTAACGGGCTGTGTGAGTTTGGGGCGCAGGATGGTAGAGGCAATAATAGACGAACTGCCAGGTGTTCCAATAGCTTCAGATACTTTTCGATGTGGCCCAGGGAGCTTAGTAATAAATGCACATGTAGGTACTCCTGCCGGAGCGGAGTTACGTCTATATGATGCTCTGAGCGGTGGTAATTTGTTGCAGGTAGTTAGTAGTGCTCCTTATGATTTTACACTGCCATATGTAAGTACCCATACTACGTATTTCATAGAAAGTGTTCATAGTAATGGTTGCAAAAGTAATAGAATACCTGTAAAAGCAGAAATAAAGCAGCAGGTGGGGCTTCCAATAGTGCAAGATGTAAAAGTTTGTGGAAGTACGGGCAATAATACGGTGTTATACGCTTCGATGGGTATTCCAGCGGGAATAGGATTAGGCTTATACGATTCTGAGTTAGGGGGAAATTTGCTATTGGCTGATATGAGTTCTCCCTATGAGTTTTTGATACCATCGATAAATGTGACCACAACGTTCTATGTAGGTGCCTTAAGTGCAGTAGGGTGCGAGGCACCAAGGAAGGCCGTGGTGGTGGAGGTGCTTCCTATTCCCTCGGCTCCAGAAGTGGCTGAAGTAAGTAGATGCGGCGCGGGAGAAGTGATATTTACGGCGCAGATAATTGGAACAGTAGGTAATGCAGTGAGGCTATACACAGTGAGTAATGGAGGTGTTGTGATAAGAGAAAGTGCTAGCGGCCCTACCTATGAATTACGTAGCGGTATGATAACCACCAATAGTACATTCTACGTGGAGGCAGTAAATACGGAAACGGGCTGTGTGAGCGAACGAGTAGCGGCAGAGGCTGTAATCCATACTTTACCGCTAGCTCCTAAAGTGAAGGATTTACAAGTTTGTGGCGGTGGAGAAGTTACGTTTACGGTAGAATTGATAGGGGGGGCAGGAAAAGTAAAAATGTATACCCAAGCGGTAGGTGGAGTACCGACTAAAGTTTTAGACGTGGCTCCTTATTTCTTTAGTAGTGGAGTGGTAAGTACAAGTACGATGTTTTACTTTGCCGTGGAGGATGAGCAGACTGGATGTGAGAGTGCAAGAGTGGGAGCGAAATTAAAGGTGGTTTCTGCTCCAAGTGAGCCATTGGCAATAAATGGGAGTCGTTGTGGAGCAGGAGTGGTGCGGCTGCGGGGGCTTATGGGAAGTGTTGCTGGAGACGAGATATTATTATATGGTCAATCTAGTGGTGGGACTGTTTTGAGTTCAAGTGGTGTTTTCCCATACGAACTAGTAACTATGCCGTTGGGAGCAACAACCACCTTTTACATAAGTGCTCGGGATAATGAGACGGGGTGTGAGAGTAGTAGGGTACCAGTAGTAGCGGTGATTCATAATCTTCCAGGAGTGTCAGTGGGCGCAGACGTATCTCGTTGTGGTAGGGGAAAAGTACGCTTAAGTGTGTTAGTAGGGAATCCTACACCAACTGCTGTTCGATTATATAACCAAAGTGTAGGAGGGGCAGTGCTAGGAATAGATAAAAATTACCCCTTTGAGTTTCAGATAGAAGATGTAGCTACTACAACTACGTATTATGTAGAAAGTTACGATGAAAATACAGGGTGCATAAGTAGCAGAAGTGCTATAGTGGTCAGTATATTGGAGCGTCCTGCAGCTCCAATAGTAAATTCAAGTCGGCGGTGTGGCTTAGGAAGTTTTACTTTTACAGCCTTTCCAGGTAATTTATCTGATGTAGTGGTGAACTTATATACTCTGGCAGAGGGGGGTACCCCACTTTCGACAACGAATTTGCCTCCTTATGAGTTAGTAGTAGGGCCCGTTAGTACCACAACTACGTTTTTTGTTTCAGTTGTAGATAGTAAAACGGGTTGCGAAAGTGAGCGAGTAGCTGTGGTGGGACAAATAGATGTTATTCCTGGGCTGCCGCAAAGTGGTCCTGTAACACGGTGTGGGGCTGGAGTAGCATAT
>JANWXU010000039.1 GCA_025057395.1 Bacteroidia bacterium
TGCTCAGCCATGGATAGAAAATTTAGCTCCAGAAAAAAGAAGTAATTTCTTTGAAATTCAAAGGGCGGCAGAATTTTATTTTCAATCTACTTCCAGAACAAAAGGAGACGGTTTTAAGCCTTACAAGCGCTGGGAATATTACTGGAGGCACAGGATTCATCCTGATGGTAGTTTTCCAAATTTGTCTGAACATCTTGCCGAATGGTTTTATTATCAAAAATCCTTAAAACGCCAAAGGTATAAAAACAGTAATACAGGGAGTTGGAAGCCTTTGGGTCCTATAACTTCGCCGCGGCCTCTTGGGGGGCTTGCGGGCATCGGAAGAATAAACTGTATTGCTTTTCATCCTAATAATCATCAAATTGTTTATATTGGTACGCCTGCAGGGGGAGTGTGGCGTTCACGGGACGGAGGAGCAACATGGGCTTCATTAACAGATACGCTTCCGGTTTTAGGCGTCTCAGATATTGCATTTAATCCTAAGAATCCGGAGGAAATATATATCGCTACAGGTGATCACATTGTAGGTCGTTGGGCTACGGAGGTTCCTTCTATAGGCATTTGGAAATCTGAGAAAGGAGGAAACAATTGGCAACCTACAGCTCTACGCTTTTTTGTGAGTAGAAAGGTGAGTATTACACGTATTTTGGTCAATCCTCAAAACCCTAATATTATGCTAGCAGGTACTTCGGAGGGGCTATTTCGAACTAGTGATGGTGGCCAAAGTTGGCAAGATGTGCTAGAAGGAGTTATTCATGATTTAGAATTTCATCCTTTGAATCCACTAATTGTTTATGCTTCTTGTATTATTGATGGAGTAGGTACAATTTACAAATCCACTAATGGGGGAGTTACATGGGTAGAAAGAGCTAGAGGTTTGAATAAAAGTTCTATTCGAAGAGTTGAATTAGCGGTAACTAAAGCTTCTCCCAATTCAGTATATGCAGTTTGTGCCGATGCTCGAAATACTGCCTTTGGAGGTTTTTATGTGAGTAGGGATGGCGGGCAAAATTGGATTTTACAGTCGAACTATCCTAATATTCTTGATTTTTCTGATGATGGTAGTACAGATAGAGGACAAGCGTGGTATGACTTGTCAATTGCGGTTTCGCCAATAGATAGCCATTTAGTTTTTGTAGGGGGCATTAATATTTGGCGCTCCATGGATAGTGGTAAAAGTTGGCAAATTGTTTCTTTTTGGAGTCGTGGAGGAGCAAAATATGTGCACGCAGACCACCATGCCCTAGAATTTATTCCTAACACTAATATTATTTGGTCGGGTAACGATGGAGGAATTTTTATTTCTAATAATTTAGGTGAGAGTTGGGAAATGAAAAATCAAAACTTAGAAATCACGCAATATTATAAGATAGGTACTTCTGAAATAAACCCTTTTTTTATTCTTGGCGGCTCTCAGGATAATGGTACTCATCGTTTTTTTAATGCTGAATGGTCAAAGATACTGGGAGGTGATGGAATGGACTGTTTAATTGATTATTCAGATCCCTCGATTGTTTTTGCTTCTATACAGAATGGTGAGTTTTTCCGTTCAAAAGATTATGGTTTATCTTTGCAACCAATAGGACGGCCTGGTGGAGAAATAGGGGCATGGGTTTCTCCTATAGTGCAACATCCTACCAATCCTAATGTAGTATATATAGGGCTAGATAATCTTTGGCGTTCTAATGATAAGGGGCTTACTTGGTCGAAGGTTAGCATTCGCAGGCCTTTTTTAAATACCAAAATACGCACTATTGTTATTGCACCTAGCGCGCCTCATATTATTTATTTAGCTCCAGAGGGAGAAATGGATATTCTAAAGAGTACTGATGGTGGTAAAACTTTCCGCAGTGTATTTAATAATTTACCTAGTGCTTGGGTTAATAATATTTTGGTTCATCCGCAAGATTCTAATCGGGTTTGGGTTTGCTTAGGGGGCTACCGTAGCCGCATGAAAGTTTTTGAAAGTAGAAATGGAGGTCAAACTTGGAGCAATATTTCGGGAAGTTTACCTAATTTGCCTGCTAATTGTTTGGCTTATCAACAGTGGTCGAAGGAAGGATTGTATTTGGGGATGGACGTTGGGGTGTATTATCGAGATTCTACAATGCAAGATTGGGTTCTTTATAATGAAAATTTGCCTAACACAATCATTTATGATTTAGAAATTAACTATGCTACACAAAGCATTCGAGCAGCTACTTTTGGCAGAGGGGTTTGGGAAGCTCCTCTTTACGAGCCTTCCGGAGTAGAATCTTGCAATCGACAATTTACTCTTACTGAGCCTAGTGGTTTTATTGAAGATGGCAGCGGTCCTTTGCCATATGCTAATCTTTCGGACTGCCGTTGGTTAATTGTACCAAGAGGCGCAGAGGGCAGGAGGATTAAATTGCAAGTGCTAGAAATGGCGACAGAAGAAGGAAAAGATTTTCTTCAAATTTATGATGGTGATAATCTTCAAGCCCCACTAATTGGCATGTTTTCGGGTAAGCGACTACCCCCGGTTGTTCGTTCTAGTGGAGAAAAGATGCTTGTTCGCTTCACTTCCGACGACCAAAATGTGGATGCAGGCTTTCGTGCCTTTTACCAAGTAGAAGCTCCTATTGGAATGCAAGACGAATTAGAAAAGTGTGGAATAACTTTGTACCCCAATCCTTTTGAAGGACAGTTTTATATTCAATTTGCGGAGCCACAGGCTTTCAATTTACGCTTATATAATAGCCTAGGGCAGTTATTTTGGGAAAACAGCTATGAGCCTGTACTTCGTAGTTCGATTCAGGTTCCTACTACCTTAGTGGCAGGGGTGTATTATTTGCAAATTCTCACAAAATCAAAATCCTTTATTATCAAGCTCATAAATAAGGGTTCATAACATTTGGAAAGATTATTTTTTTTTTTCTTGAACTTTTCTATTTTTGCTATCAGAATAAAAGTTAACCTTAATTGACTTCAAATTAGCATGAAAGTTAGACCACTGAAAATTTTGTTAGCAATAGGGATTGGCCTAGGAATTTGGTTTGCTGGCTGTAGCGACGAAGAAAAAGAACTAAATCCTACTTTAACTTTAGATGGAGGGAATGAGTTTGTGGCTAGTAATAAAGAAATGGAGCCAGAAACGAGTTTTAAGGTGAAAGTTACGGCAAATAAAGGAAAAGACGGGAAAGACCTTGATAAGTTTGAGATAAAAGTTTCATATGATGGTGCTGTACCTCAACGTGATACATTAATTGAGAAAATCAATTCTTCGAGCTTTACCTTAACACGTAATCTGCGTACTCGAAAAAGTGAAGGTACTGAAAGATGGATTTTTACAATTACTGATAAAGATGGAAAGACAGCAGAACGTTCGTTCACAATAACAGTTAAGAAAAAAGATACTAATCCACCTCCTCCTATACCTCCCAATTCTTTTACTCTTAACCTTAATAATACCAATGCTTTTGCTTCTTCAAGTGATGGGCTAGTTTACAACGCAGCTAATGGGCAAGCAAATGCAAGTAAGGTAGACTTAACATATTTTTTCTCTTCTGTTTCCGGAAACAATATGGCTTCACCTGCAGCGCGAAAAGACGCTTCCATATATTCTAATTTTGCAATTACTTGGGGTACAGTGCAAACGGAGTTTAGAAATGTGAGCGTTACTGCCGCAGAGTTTGATGCTCTTAATGACCAATCGCGCATAAAAACTTTTTTTGATGGTGGCACTCCTACTAAAGTTACACAAAGCCCTGATGGAACTAGGTTTAATACTAGCGGAGGTGATTTTGTAGCGAATAAAGTAATTGCCTTTCACAATAGGAGTACAAATAAGTATGGTTTAATTAAAATTGTTTCCGTTGCGGCGGATGCTAATAGTTCTGCTGTAGTACAGATAAAGGTGCAAAAATAAAATGTATAGCTAGGCATAAACAACAAAGCCTATTCCTGGGTGGAATAGGCTTTTTATTTTTATTATAATGTTTATACTACCGAAACTTTTAATGTAGCAGCTTGTAGTTGGTGGTATAGTTCTTTTGAAGCTTCTACCAATGGCAACCTTACATGCGGCTTACATATTCCTAAAATTGATAGTAGCGCTTTTATGCCTGTAGGATTTCCTTCTTTAAATATGAGTTGCATAAGCTCCATTAAAAGATAATGAGATTTTTGAGCATTTTTCCACTTTCCTTCTAGTGCACTTTTTACTAAATTTGAAAATAATTTAGGATAGGCATTGGCAATAACAGAAATAGCCCCGTCAAAACCTAAAGCAATGGCAGGAAGAGCTAAAATATCATCACCTGCTAAAACCAAAAAGTTTTCGGGTTTATTGCGAATAATTTCCATGCCCTGCTCCAAATTACCCGACGATTCTTTAATTCCAATTAAATTAGAATAACGTTGGACAAGTTCTAGGACTGTTGAGGGTAATAAATTACAGGCTGTTCTGCTGGGTACGTTATAGAGTATTACAGGCAAAGGAGAATTTTCTGCTATTGCGCTGAAATGCTCGAATAGCCCTTTTTGGGTGGGTTTATTATAAGCAGGGCAAACAGACAAAAAAGCATCGATTGGTAAATTTTGCGCATAATTTTTCATAGCCTTAATAACCGCAGCAGTATCATTGCCGCCGCAACCTAAAATCAAAGGTATGCGTCCTTGCAGAGTTTCATGAATAAAAATAATCGTATTTTTGATCTCCTCTTGGCTAATAGTAGGATTTTCTCCAGTAGAGCCAAAAGCAACTATGTAATCCACCCCCCCTTCTATAAGGTGGAGAATAAGCTTTTTTAGAGCTGAATAGTCGATAGTTCCGTCAAATTGAAAAGGAGTGACAATAGCCACCCCTGTTCCTTTAAATTGCATATATCTTTTACTTTTATTTTAAAGAGGTTTAAATTGTTCGAAGGTTTCGTGGCAATTGTAGCAATAATGGATTGCTCGGCATAAAGTAGGGCCAAAAGGATTTTTTATTACTGTATTTTGGGACAAACATTTAGGACAAATTGCTTGCTCTAAATCTTTTTCTTCTATTTCTCCTTTTATGCGGGGGGGGGGAGATAACCCAAACTCTAATAATTGCTTTCTACCTCTTTCTGTAATTCTTTCTGAACTCCAAGGTTTTTCGTAGGCAACTTTTACCTCTACCTCTGTAAAACCATGTTTTTTAAGGCAGTTTATAATTTCCAGTTGCATAAATCGAATAGCGGGGCAACCTGAAAAAGTAGGTATCATTTCTATACAAACCTTATTACCCGCTTCTATTTTAACATCCTCAATAATTCCTAGGTCTACTACCGAGATAGTAGGAATTTCTGGGTCTTTTACTTCTTGTAAATAATCAAGAAGGGTAGTTTTAGAAATAATTTCGTTTACCATACAGCTTCGGGTTCTAAACGTATAACTGCTGTCATTTCTTGAATTAATTCGTCGAGATAATCAGTGTGATAGCCTTTTCTGCCTCCATAGTAAGGGTTAGGTTCTGGTACTTGAGGCAAACTTAAGGAGGCTTCTATTAGGAGGGGAGTAATTCTTTGTAGCCATTCCTTTTGTAGAGAGGCTTCGGTAGGGCAGATGCCCGCTTGCGCTAGCTCCTCACAAAATTCTGTTGGTTCGAATAAAGAGAGGGCCATCGGAAAAGCAGTATTTACTGCCTCTTGCAAGCGACTATTTCCATCTTCATTACCCTTTGCAATTTGAGTTACCATAGTTTTAGCATGCATGCAATGGTACTTTAACTCTCGGCTAATTTTATTAGCTAGGTCCCTAAGTTTATCGTAGGAGGAATTTTTGAGTGCTTGAATTCGTGTATCGGCGGCGTAATCAAAAAAGAAATGGCGTATTAGGCTAAAAGCATAATCTTGAATAGGCATTTCTACAAATTGCGCACATTTGAAATGAATAGCTTCTCTTTTAAAGGCAATTGTATCAGGATCGGCTTCTCCTAGCTCGTGGAGTAGGGTATAAAAACTTAATGAATATCCTACCTTATCTTGTGCCATGGATGCAAAAGCAATATCTTCTTCTAAAATAGGGCCAAGTCCTATCCACTCAGAATCGCGATGGCCCATAATTAAGAAGTCATCGGCTAAGCGATAGAGCAAGTTTTTAAGAGCTTCTAAATTTTGCATAAGCGAATGATTTTAGTTTACTTTTTCCCAATAATAATACCTGATTTACCCACTACTTTTTTCTTGCTAGTTTCTTCCGAGGAGTGATTTTCCTCACTAATACTTGAGCTAGTAGGCGTGGCTGGGGAAGCCATTTCTTTTTCCTTTTTAAACTTTTCAATTAGTTGCCTCGTATCCTTATAGCCCCAGGATTCACGGTACGATTTATCAAAAGCTGGCTCAAAAATATCGGCGTCGTCGTAAGAGGTGGCATATACATCTGCAGTTCGTACAACCCATAAATTAACGCACTGCGACCTACGAGCATACTGCTCCTTAGCAAAGAGAAGTGCCATTTCAGGATTAGGAGCGTGCACGATACCTACATGCTTATGTTGGTCGCCGCGTGCCTGCTGATGAAACACTTCGTATGTTTGCCATTGATCCATAGGAGGGATCCGGGTGTTATTATTTTCTTCCGGAAGTTCTATTCTATTGATTCTAGGGTCTAAGGATTGTATTTTCATAGTAAGTAAATTTAGTTTTCGGAAGTATGAAGTATTATGAAAAGAATGATAAATGAAATAAAATTGGTAGCTACACTTCTGTGGGTAGCTACCTGAGATTATTAGGCTAGAGGAACTACGTATTTTTCTTCTTTTCTCAGTAGTGCCATTCTTACCCATCTTCCCTTTTCCTCAGCATACCTGCGTACTGCAAGCCTTTCTTTATTACACGGGCCATCACCATTAATTACACGCATAAATTCGTTCCAATCAGGTTCAGTGTATTCCCATTTACCGGTTTCTGGGTTTTTATGTAAATTAGGGTCAGGAATTTCTAGACCTAGCTCCCAAATTTTGGGTACATACATATCCAAGAATTGTTGTCGCATTTCGTCATTGCTAGCTAATTTTACTTTCCACTTCATTAGTTTTTCTCCGTGCACGGATATTTTATCAGGAGGACCATGGAAGTGCATAATGGGAGTCCACCAGCGGTTGAGGGCATCTTGTAGCATTTTTCTTTGGGAGGGGGTACCTGTAGCTAAATGTACGCAAGTATCGTAGCCGTAGCGCAAATGGAAAGATTCTTCAGCACAAATTCTTTCTAACGCTCGGCAATAGGGCCCATAAGAACCCTTAGAATTAGTTACTTGGTTAATAATAGCTCCCGCATCAATGAGCCAGGCTATAATTGCAGTATCAGCCCAAGTTACGGCAGGGTAATTAAATACATTTGAATATTTAGATTTTCCATTTAGTAAATCCTGAATCATTTCTTCGCGACTCTTGCCCAATGTTTCTGCGGCAGCATATAACAATTGGGCATGTCCAACTTCATCTTGTACTTTTGCCATTAAAGCTAGTTTACGCTTAAAGCCAGGAGCACGCGTTATCCACGTACCTTCTGGCAGAGCTCCAATGATCTCAGAATGCGCATGTTGCTCGATCATACGAATGAGTTGCTTGCGGTATTCAAAGGGCATCCAATCTTGGGGCTCTATTTTTTCACCCCTTGCAATTCTAGCTTCAAATTCTGCAAGCTTTATCGGATCTTCTTCTTCAATTTTTTTTCCGAAATTATCGATTTCAATAATTGTTAAATTTCCGTACATGACAGATTTATATTAAAAAGGTTTTACAAGTCCATTCAGTAGGAGTTCGGCTAATTTTTCACCTATTTCTTTGGGTTTCATTTCTCCGCTGGGTTTATACCATTGATAAGTCCAATTTAAGGCAGATAATATGGTAAGAGCGCCAAATTTTTCATCGACTTCTCGTAGGGCATTTTGCTCAATCCCTTGGGCAATTACTGCTCTAAATTTAGCTTCATATATGTCTCGGAGGTGGGCAAAGTCACTTCGCCTGGGCTCAGAAAAATGGCGCCATTCATTTAAGAAAATAGCTGCAGCGTTAAGGTTGCGAGTTAAAATTTCCACATGGGCAATAATCATTGCTGTTAACTTGCTGCGAGTGGTAAGATCAGATTCTACAATAGAGGTTATTCCCTCAATGAATTGATTAGCGCAAGAAAGAGCAATCTCCCACAAAATATCTTCTTTAGAATCAAAATGCGAATATACCGAGCTAGGCTCAATACCTACACTCTCAGCAATATCGCGTATTGTAGTGGCTTCATATCCCTTCTCGCTAATTAACAAAGCAGCCTGCTCTAGTATTTCTTCTTTACGGCTCATTATATAGCAAAACAAACGTTCGTTAGCAAATATAATTTTATAAAGCTGAAAAGTCAAGCTTTTTAGTTTAAAAAAATTTAAGACAATTCCACTAGCTTTATATAGTTATTAATTCACTTGCTATCTTTTAAAACTGGCTGTAAGCAGTCAAGTTAAGCAGCTTTTTCGCTATTAGCTTTGTTTACATAAGTTAATGCTATTTGCAAAGCATTTGTATTAAATTTGAGTTTCGGATTATAGTTATTTATGAAAATACTTGTAACCGGGGGGGCGGGTTTTATTGGTTCTCACTTAGTAGACGCCCTTTTGGCAAGGGGCAAAGAGGTGCACGTGGTAGATAATTTTTCTACGGGCTTGAAACGTAATATACCCAAAGGTGTTAAGTTATGGGAGTTAGATATTCGTAATCCTTATATTCAAACATTAATTCAGAGGGAGAAGTACGAGGTTATATATCATCAGGCTGCTCAGCTCAATCTACGAAAATCGGTAGAAGAGCCCATTTATGACGCAGAGGTGAATATATTAGGAAGTTTGCAAGTTTTGGAGGGAGCTACTAAGGCAGGGACCAGGCTAATTATTTTTGCTTCCAGTGGGGGTACTGTATATGGTGAGCAGCTTTGCTTTCCCGCAAGCGAAGACCATCCTTTACAGCCAATATCTCCCTATGGAGTTGCAAAGGTAACTACTGAGCACCACTTATATTACTACTACGTTACCTATGGCCTTCCTTATATTTCTTTGCGGTATTCTAATGTGTATGGTCCGCGCCAAAACCCACATGGGGAAGCAGGGGTAGTGGCTATTTTTATAGAGCGCTTATTGCGTTCGGAACCTTGTATTATCAACGGTGATGGCTTACAAACTCGAGACTACATTTACGTACAAGATGTAATTGAGGCTAATATTTTGGCTTTAGAGCATCACCTTGCTAACCCTGATTGGATAGGAACTTTTAATGTAGGAACAGGCATAGAAACTAATGTTATTCAAATTTATGAAGAAATTCAAAAAAATGGCTTTGCAGAAATTCCTCCTAGTTATGGGCCTCCTAAAAAAGGGGAACAAAGGCGAAGCGTTATTTCCTCAGAAAGGTTGAAATCTCAAACAGGCTGGAAGCCGCAAATTTCCTTAAAAGAGGGTATTCAAAAAACTGTGAGGTGGTTCCGTCAAAATTTCCATAATAATCATAATAATTAAATAATCATAAATAATAACAAATTATATATATTTTTTATATATATACATTTAGAGAGAGGAATATGGAGAAGGAAAAAACACTAGAGAATCCTAATTTTTTCGTTTTTTTATGTAGTCAAAATCCGGCATAAGGTAATATGTAAATCCAATGCCTAGTCCCAAAGTAAGGATATGGGTACTACTTCTTCCCTCTACGTAAGCTCTTTGGTGGGTATAATTAGGAGTAATGGGAGGAGTATAGTGGTAGTATTTTACCTGCCGCGTAACTCCATTTTCTGTAACGTAAAAAGAAGCGTCTTTATTTTCAATATCTAAAAAACCGTAATCTGTTCTTATTTGGATATTCATTTTTAAGTTAAAGTGAATTTTTATATCCAGGTCTAAACTTGTGGCTAAGGAAAGGTTAATTCGATGGAAGGTATGGATACGCTCCGGAAAATTGGTATAAATAATTCTTGGGGGGGATGGGTAGAAATAGCGCGTATCATTATTGCTCTCATCAATAGAAGTGAGAATATCTAGTTGGGGGCCAATCTGCGCTCCTATGCTTAGTTTTTGATTAGCATTAGTATTTACCTTAAAGAGAATTGGGATTTTCAGATAACGCAAGCGTAGTTGATTAAGAACTCGCACCGTGGAGTCTTTTGAACCAGAGAGGCGGTAGAAATAAGCATTATCTTGCCCCTGACTGCTATATATAATATTAGCACCCAGACCTATAAATGAATTGAAAGAATAGCCTCCTTTTAAAGCAAAAGCTACCCCATAAGTAGGTTCATATTTAAGTGAGTCATTCGATACTTTCCTATCGGTACTATTAAGAGCCCAGCATGCCTGAGGATAAGCCATAAAACCCCCCTGCCACCTTTTTTGACAATAAGCTGAATAGTAAAATGTTATTACAATTATTGCAATGAGTAGAATATGAGATAAAATTTTAGGCATACATAAAGATCTTTAGATACAAAACTAAAAAAAATACGCAAGCTAAAAAGCTTGCGTAAATGGAGAACAAGTAAGATGTCTTCAAGTTCTTGTTTTAGCTCTTGAAAGCATTATAGCCCGTGATATCTTGACCTGTGATTAACAAATGTATCTCGTGAGTACCCTCATAAGTGATTACAGACTCAAGGTTCATCATATGGCGCATGATAGGATAATCTCCTACAATTCCCATACCCCCTAGAATTTGGCGCGCTTCTCTAGCAACTTTAAGTGCCATTTCTACGTTATTACGTTTGGCCATAGATATTTGGGCACTGGTAGCTCTATCTTCATTTTTTAACTGCCCTAGGCGGAATGCAAGAAGTTGGGCTTTAGTAATTTCAGTTATCATTTCAGCTAGTTTTTTCTGGGTAAGTTGAAAAGCAGCAATAGGCTTATCAAATTGTATACGTTCTTTACTATATTCTAGAGCTGTCATGTAGCAATCAATGGCGGCTCCAATTGCCCCCCAAGCAATACCGTAGCGGGCACTATCTAAGCACATTAGGGGACCCTTTAAGCCTGAAACTCCCGGCAATAGATTTTCTTTAGGTACTGGTACATTATCAAAAACCAGCTCGCCTGTAGCTGAAGCTCGTAGAGACCACTTATTATGAATTTCAGGGGTAGAAAAACCTTCCATTCCCCGCTCAACAATTAAGCCATGGATTCTGCCTTCTTCATTTTTAGCCCATACAATGGCTATATCAGCAAAAGGGGCATTGGATATCCACATCTTAGAACCGTTGAGTAAATAGTAGCTACCCTTATCTTTAAAATTACTTACCATGCCGCCAGGGTTAGAGCCGAAGTTGGGTTCTGTTAGTCCAAAACAACCCATTAGCTCCCCTGTGGCAAGCCGAGGTAAGTACTTACGTTTTTGCTCTTCGCTTCCAAATTTATAAATAGGATACATTACTAAAGAAGACTGCACAGAGGCAGTAGAGCGTATTCCTGAATCACAGCGCTCTAGCTCTTGCATGATGAGGCCATAAGCTATTTGGTCTAAACCACTGCATCCGTATTCTTTAGGAAGAAAAGGCCCAAAAATACCCATTTCCCCCATTCCTTGAATAAGATGGTGCGGGAAAGTAGCCCTTTGTGCGTAGTCTTCTATAATGGGCATTACATTCTCATCTATCCACCTTCGAATGCTGTCTCGGATGAGTTTATGTTCAGGCGTTAGCAGCTCGTCTAATAAATAGTAATCAGGGCAAGTATACTTACGAACAGCTGCTGTTTTAGCGTTAGATGAAGCTTGGGTTGTATCTATCATTTTATAATCTAAATTAATGAAAAAAATTTTTTATTTCAACTTTTATCAAAGGTTAAAGCGTAACAAAGTATACTCTAGAAGATACTAAAATTAAATTCGTTTAGGAGTTTGTATATCACCTAAAGTTAGGTTTGGGGAGTAAAATAAATAATAAAGCTAAATAAAAATTATTGAATTTATGTACCAAAGTATGTAGATATTTTATAAATAAGTCAAATAAAAAGTTATTTTTTTTATATTTGCAGGCCTATAAATAGGCTTTTTCAATTTTATTTTTATTGATTCTCTATGAAAAATTTTGTTTTACTCTGCTATTATATTGTTGGGACGATTTTTCTTCAGCTGGTATTAGGGTTTACACAAATAAAGGGGCAAGTTTTTCATACTACAAATAATTTTGAGAATATTCAGTTTCTTGTGATAGAAGGCGGGCAGGGGGGGCAAAAACAAGCGGATTTACAACTAAGTAATCTGAGTTCTACTTTTACTAACTGTCTTTTTTGTCCTTCTTTGAAAGGTGGGGCGCTAGGAATTGCTGCTAATTGCTATGCTGCTACCGTTCAATTAGAAATTTTATTTCCTAATCCAGTAGCTTCTCTTTTAGAGGTAAAAGTGTTTAAGAAAGAACGTGCGTTTTCCTATGGGTGGCGAGAAGTATCTGCTTCATTACATAAAAATGTATATACCAATGCAATACATCTAAGGATACAAGAAATGGCTGTTAAAGACTCTTTGTTTATACTTTTTTCACTGCCATTTCATTCTTCTATTATCGATGCTAAGCTCCAATTACGCTGGTGGGAAGTTCCAGGGGATAGGCTTCTTGCCAAAAAGAGTAGTGTCTTACATCCTTTCACACCAACTAATACTTCGGTAGCCACAGCAGAATGTATATCAGATAAAACTTATACTAACGCTAATTACCTATGTGCTGTTCCAGGTTGTAATTGGCCACTAAACCAAGGTTGCTGGACAGTTACGGATAACATTCTTTTTTACAAATTTAATATAACAAACGTACCTGTCGACCTAAGCATTACTAATATTAGCTGTTCAAAGCAGTCTGATTTTTTACAAGTAGCTATTTATCCCGCTACTAATCCTCAAAGTACTGCTCCGTTAGGGGGACCTCTTTGTAGTGCTATTACCATACCTCTAATACAGAGCAACAAAATCAATGGACAAGATGATCCTCTGCCTCCAGGCGCTTATATCTTAGCTATCGACGGAAGTAGCGGAGGCTCTTGTAGCTTTAAATTCGATGGTAGTTTAATTAATCCTTTGGAAATAATAGGTACTGATTCTACAGTATGTGGCAAGCCTATATTTTTTACAACTAATGTAAAAGGTCCTTATACTTATTCATGGGCAGGACCAGGGGGGGTAACTGGAAATAAGGATACTCTTAAAATTAATGCTCCAGCTCCAGCCCATGCTGGTGTATACACTCTAACGGTCAAATTTCCTAATGGCTGTGAAATGAAGGCAACGCATACCTTAAAAGTAAGCACTCCTCCCGAGGCTCCTACAGTGACTAATAATTCTACAGTTCCGTGCGGGCAGCAGGTTTGTTTTACAGTGAATATGCCTAGTGGATATGCACCTGCGCAATTTCAATGGCAAGCAGCAGGTTGGAGTTCTACGCAAAAAGAACCCTGCCGGCAGGGAGGGGCTAATATAGCGGGTACTTATTCTCTAACAGTAACTTACGCGCCAGGTTGTTCTAGAACAGTGACGAGTGTGGTTACAGTAAGTGAGAACTTTACTCCTTTGCCTACCGTTACTCATAATTATCAAAATTGTGACCAGACACAGATTTGTTTTACTGTTTCAGGCGTCACAGGACCTGCTACTTATAGGCTTATAGGACCTGGATCAACTCCTTGCTCCCCTAACTGGTCTTCTCCGCCTTCGGCTTCAAATACTATTTGTAGGAATCAGTTAGTACTAGGTAATTATGGTGTAGAAGTAACATTAGCTAATGGCTGTAAAGCAACAGTGTCTGTTAGTCCTAGTATGCAGCCTCCTAGTCATTCTATTCCTAATGGTGAGTGTGGTCCCAATACTACTCTTACTTTTACTGTGAGTTATAATGATCCAAATGCTAGCCACACTTGGTGTAATTTCATCGGATGGCAGTCTACAGATAAAGACGTAACTATAGGTCCGCCAGTAACCTATGGTTTATATTGCCTGCACTATAAGTACAAAAATTGTATCCAAAGATATTGCAAAGAAGTTTCCCAGCAGCTTCCAGCTATTACTGTAAATGCTGATCCTCTTGCTTGTGGGCAAGACTTAATCTTAACTGCTTCAGGTATCCCTAACGCTACCTATACCTGGAGCGGACCTAACAATTGGACTGCTACGGGTACACCTGTAACTCGCCCTAAACCAACGGCAGGAGGAGCTTATACCGTAGTAGCACAAAATCAAACAGGTACTTGTAGCCGTACTGTAAACCTTAAAAATCCTACTATTCCTACGCCAACTATTAATTTTGAGGGTAATTTTTGTAGCGGAACCTTATCTTTATCAGTAACTCCGAGTGGATATGATTCCCTAAAATGGAGCGGCCCTGCAGGGTTTTCTTCTAAAGCTTTTAATCCGCAGATTCCTAATGTACAGTCTTCAATGAGTGGGGTATATACTGTAGAAGCTTTTATGGGGCACTGTAAAATTACACGTACTAAAAATATACAAATACAGCCCCTTCCTCTGCCTAATGTTGCTATTTCTCCAAGTATCTGTGAAGGGCAAGCTCTCTCCTTCACTACTACTAA
This sequence comes from Bacteroidia bacterium, assembly GCA_025057395.1. GTDB lineage: Bacteria > Bacteroidota > Bacteroidia > J057 > JANWXU01 > JANWXU01. Next base: position 14,533 of record JANWXU010000039.1, read on the forward strand.
CCTTTTGCCGGGTGCTACTTATACCTGGGTTAAGGGCACAGATACTGTATCCAAGGCACCCAATTTTACTATCACTCCTGCGAAGTTTTCTGATAATGGAACCTATACCCTGGTAGTACAGAAAACGGGCTGTGTTCGTACAAAAAATTACTTAGTAGAAGTAAAACCTACTCCTAAGGATCCTTCGTGGATTATTACAAACTCTCCCATATGTGAGGGGCAAACTTTACTTATCACTGCTTCTAAAGAAGATGGGGCTACTGAATATATTTGGAAAGGACCAGGCGATTGGCAAAGTATTACCCAAAATGATATCACTTCAACTATTCACAATTCGCGACCTAATTTATCTTTGGCACATGCTGGTACTTATAGCTTAGCTGTGCAGGTGAATGGTTGCACTTCAGGTTTTAGTACCTTTGGAGTAGTAGTTATGAATAATCCCTCTACTCCTTCGGCAGCTGATGTAACTCGCTGCGGACCAGGGGTAGCTACTTTTACAGCCTCGAGTATTGCAGCAATTCCTTTTGATGTGGTTTCACTGTACACAACGCCAACAGGCGGAATCGCTCATCAAACGGATACTCAAGCTCCCTTTGAACTAAGTTCTCCTCCTGTTACTACAGAAACTACTTTTTATTTAGAAGCTTATTCTACTGCTACCACTTGCTACAGTAGTACGCGTAAACCAGTAGTTGTAAAGATTTTAGAGGTTCCCGGTCAACCTTCTGCGCAAAGTATTACTCAATGTGCAGGAAGTGGCGTTGTAATATTTACTGCTACTATGGGCACACCTCCTGGAACTACTATCCATCTTTATACTTCCTCTAACGCTACGGATCCTGTTTTTTCAGATAGTAATAGCCCTTATCATTTATCTTATTCTATTTCGAATGTAAATCAGGTTACAACTTCAACCCTGTATATTCGGGCAGAAAAAGCAGGATGTTTTAGTCCGATAGCCAATTTTAACCTCACGTTGATTCCTAGTCCTGGACCACCTATTGTGAATAGCGTTCGCAGATGTGGAGACGGTAGTGTGACTTTTACTATTCAGTTTGGTAATCCTAGTGGTACAGTTATACGCATATTTACTATACCCTGTCAGAATACAGCAATTGATAGTACCTTAGCTAATAATGGTACTTTTCAAACGCCTGTACTTGTCTCTAGCCTTAATAGTTCTGTTACTTATACTTATTACTTTCAGGCAGTTGACTATGCATATGGGTGCAGGAGTGAATGTGTTAGTAGTAGTGCTATTATTGATCCCCTTCCTACTCCTCCCTCAGGGCAAAATATATCTCGATGTGGAGAGGGTACTCTTACTTTTACGGTTACGGCTAGCCCAATTGTAAGCACCATACACTTTTATACGCAATCTACAGGTGGAAATCCTATTACTACTGTTAGTGCAGCCCCTTATACTTACACTACGCCTGTGTTGAGCCAAAGTACAACTTACTACGTTGAGGCACTTACCAATAATGGTTGTCGTAGTACCCAGCGAACCCCAGTTGTAGCTTCTATAAATCCTTTGCCAGGACCTCCTACTATTAATTCTGTGGCTAGGTGTGGAGGAGGAACCGTAACTTTTACCTTTAGCAACTTTAATAATTCCATTTACCGTTTGTATACGGTAGCTAGTGGGGGTAATGCTATTTCTACTGCCCAGGGTAATAGTTTTACAGTTGGTCCTGTGGCGCAAACACAAACTTTTTACGTGGAAAGAACAGACCCAACTACTCTATGTACCTCTTTACGTTCTGAAGTAGTAGCGACTATTCATACTGTTCCTGGAGAGCCCAGTGTGGAGCCCGTATCTCGATGCCAAGCGGGTAATGTTACCTTTACAGCTCGAATGGGTACTCCGGCAGGTTCCCGTATAAGGATATATACTTCCGCTTCAGCAACATCTCCTTTGCAGTCTCAAGTTGGTCCGTTGGCACAATTTCCTATTCTACTCAATACCACGACAACATATTACTTCAGTGCATTCGATGATGCTACAGGATGCGAGAGCGCAAGGACTTCGGCTGTAGCTACTATTTCTCCTAACCCCAATGCTCCTGTTGCTGCAAGCTTTCAGCGTTGTGGCGCTGGTTCCGTAACCATTTCTTTTACTATTCCCAATGCTAGAAGTGGAGACAAGATAATGGTGTACTCTAATGCAGCTTTATCACAATTAGTTACGGAGTCCAGTAATTTACCATTTAATTTCACAACCCCTCAACTGACTCAAAATACTACTTACTACCTTAGGGCAACTAATACAACTTCCAATTGTATAAGCGAGGTGAGCACTGTTACAATTCAAATTCTGCCAATCCCTGCTGCACCTATTGTAACTGACTTAACAAGATGTGGTGGAGGTAATTTGGAGCTTAGTTTTGCAGTAGTTGACCCTGCTGCTAAGCAAGTAATTCTCTACACAGATAACCAAACTTCTTTACCCTTAAGAATACAAGACTTGCCTTCTACTACTTTACCCTTAGGATTCCAACAAGCAAGTACTACTTATTACCTTTCTGTGCGAGATAAAAATACAACTTGTGAAAGTGTTCGCGTTCCCTTTACTATTACTATTCATCCCATTCCCGCTCCACCACAATTAAGAGCTATAGCAAGTTGTGGTCCAGGAGAGGTGTCTATTGATATTACTCCCGTTGCTCCCTTTGCTGACTCTTATAAAGTACTCGATAATACGTTTCAGCCCTTAAGTGCTCTTAATGCAAGTCCTTGGCGCTATACTACAAATCTTACAACTACCACTGATTTCTGGGTAGAAGCGATTATAACCGCTACAGGGTGTAAAAGTAATCCTATAAAAATAACTGCTCCCGTATATCCTATTCCTCCACAGCCGGTAATAGAAAATTTACAGCGTTGTGGCCCTGGTACCCTTACCTTTACGGCTCAATTTAACACATTATTAGCTAACACTTTACTTATATACACCCAGCCTAGTGGCGCAGATTCTCCTATACAAACTATCAATACATTTCCCTATCAATATACTACGCGCACTCTTTCTAGTACAACCACTTTTTATGCTTCATTAAGCAACAGCGCAACAGGATGTGTTAGCTCTCGTGTACCTTTTATTGCAACAGTATTTGCTTTACCTGGGGCTCCTAAAGTTATGGAAAATAGTCGCTGTGGCAGTGGGGTAATATCTTTTGTTGCCGAAATGGGGAATCCTGAAGGTACCGCTATTCAGTTTTATAATGGTAGTAATCTAGTAGAAAGCAAAAGTAATTCTCCTTTTGTGTTTAGTACTTTTGTGGAGACTACTACTTCCTTTTCTTTTGAGAGTATAGATGGCGTTACAGGGTGCAAGTCTCAACGAGTAACAGTGGTAGGTACTGTCCATCCTATTCCTGCTCCTCCCTTAGGCATAGCTAGGTCCAGCTGCCAAAGCTCAGAGGTAACATTAAAATTTGAAATGGGAGTACCAGCGGGCAATCTTATTGAATTGTATGATGCTAGCTATAGTTTGCTACAGGTGCTTACTAGCCCCTTCCAGGTATCGCTTCCTCTAAATGCTACTACAACTTACTATGCAAAAAGTAAGCAAACTTCAACTGGGTGTGTAAGTAGTGAATTTGTTTTACCAGTACGCTCTTTAACATACGCTACCCCAGCCACTGCCAATGCTGTAGAGCGTTGTGGCGCTGGAGATGTAACTTTTACGTTGAATACTACTCCAGGTCATATTTACCGAGTTTATGATACTCCCTTTGGTGGGCAGGTAAAAGCACAAACTACCGCTTCTCAGCCAGAAGTAACAGTACTAAATATTACCAGAACGCAAACATTTTTTGTAGAAAGTGTCCATCCACAGAGAGACTGTCCTAGTGCGAGGCTTCCTATAGTGGCCTATGTCCATCCTGCTATTGGAGCACCCCAAGCTTCAGGAGTTAATCGTTGTGGGGAAGGACCAGTTGTTATAACTGCTGTTATGGGAGATCCTCCAGGAACGGCTATGCGCCTTTATACTCAGGCGCAAGGGGGTGCTCCTATTGCCAATATTAATAATGGTAATTTTAGCTTTGCTCTCTCTTCCATTACTACTAATATGGCCTACTACTTAGAGGCATACGATGAGGGAACAGGATGTATAAGTTCACGCACTAAGGTAGAAGTTACTGTATTGCCAATTCCGCCTGCGCCTTCTTCTGCAACAGTGCAGCGTTGCGGAGCTGGTCCTGTTACCTTTACTGTAGTTTCAACACAACCTGTATTTTTATACAATACTGAAGGAACATTAATCACAAGAGACCTAACACAACCCTATTGGTTGAGTGTAGGTGAAATATATCAGAATCAAACCTATTATGTAGAAGCGGTAAATATACAAACGGGTTGTAAAAGTCCTAAAATAGAAGTGGTAGCCCAGCTATTGCCTATACCATCTGCTCCATTAGTAGAAGGAAATAAGCGCTGTGGGCCAGGTATTGTTACTTTTACAGTTAGTCAAGCAGATTTTTCCATCACTTCTATTCGCATCTATAATCAAGTTCATTCTTTAGTAGCATCAGGGGATGCCCCCCTAATTTACACTACTCCCTCTTTGCAGACTAGTACTTTGTATTATGTTTCTTCATTTAATGGTAGCTGTGAAAGTGAGAAGATACCCGTTCGAGCTGTTTTGCATCCTATTCCTTCGCCGCCTGTTGCTAGAAGTCAAAGTTTTTGTTCTGGCGATATTTCTAACTTAGTACTTTTTACTGCACGAATGGGTAACATTGCAGGAACAGGCATTCGACTTTTTTCGCAAGCCGAAGGGGGAAATGCCATTGCTACTTCTGATGAGGGACCTTTATTTATATTGCCTGTAAATGTATCGGGTTTTTCTACTACTACTTACTACGTGGAGGCTTTTGATGTTTCGAGTGGCTGTATTAGTGGGCGTTCTCCTGTAAGTGTTAGTGTGCATCCTTTGCCTTCTCCACCTCCCGCTATCAATGTTTCGAGGTGTGGGCCAGGGGAAGTACGCTTTACCATTCCTGCTGGAAATTATGACAAGATTAATCTGTATAAAAATTCAAGTGATGCAGCCCCTATTCAAAGTAAAACTCAGTTCCCTGCTGAATTTGTAAACTACGAATCTCAAGACGTTAGTTATTTCTTAGAAACAGAAAGTCTTGCAACAGGGTGTAAAAGCGAGCGTTTGGGTTTACGAGTAGTAATATATCCAGTTCCTTCAACACCACAGCTTTTGAGTAATAGTCCTGTTTGTGAGGGTCAAAATTTGAAGATTCAAGTGCAGTCAGGCGTAGATGTGCGCTACGAATGGAAAGGACCTAATGGGTTTACCGCAACAGGAGCCGTAGTAGAACTAAACCCCGCTTCTGCTAGTCATTCAGGTATTTATGAAGTAGTGGCGCTTAATAATTATGGTTGTTTATCACCTCCGGCTTTTCTTCCTGTGAATGTAATTTCTATTCCTTCTACTCCTACAGTAACATATTATAGAGACTTTATGCGAGAAACTCCTTTATGCGAAGGAGACGAGCTAAATTTGGCTGTATTGAATTATCCAAGCTATGCGGAAGGAACTCAATTTGAATGGAAAGGACCCGCTAATTTTCGCGCTTTTCCACATCCCTTCCCTGGGATAGATCGACCTATTACGGTAGCACACTCAGGAACTTACTATGTAAGGGCTATTATTGGGCAGTGTAGTTCAGCTTATGGCTCTATAGACGTGATGGTGCATCCTAAGCCTATAAAACCCGTTATTGTGAGCAATTCGCCCCTATGTAAAAACGGAGACACGCCCTTAACACTAACTATACAAAATCCACAGCAAGGGGTAACTTATCATTGGGCAGGGCCAGCTAATTTTCATGCTACAGGTATAAATCATATTCGCGAATCCAATTCGAATGTAGGAGGCATCTATAGCGTGCAGGCTATCACTGAAAAGGGTTGTACTTCTGACGTGGTGACTCATACAGTTACCTTATATGAGGAGTCTTTGAATGCTATTCCAATATTTACTCCGAAGGTTTGTCAGGGAGAATCAATTCAAATTGAAGTTCCTCTTAATACTAGCGATGCCCTTTATGAATGGGTTTTACCAAGCGGAGATTTGATAATTAATAATCGAAATAAGTTTGTACAAACTGATGCTCAAACAACTCATGCAGGAGTGTATCAGGTTCGTGTGAAGTTAAATGGTTGCTATACGCCTTTTGTTTCTATACCTATCGAGGTATTTCCAGCTCCCAATCCGCCTACTATAGTGGGGCCTTCCCAGGTCTGTCAGCGCGATAGACTAATCTTCACTGCCCAGGGAACGCCTGAAGAGGGAGTATTTTGGCAAATTCCAGGAGTTTTAAGAGAACGCCAAGCCAATATTTTGGTACTTAACTCCTCGGAATTGAGCAGCCCTGGTATTTTTACATTACAAGTACAGGCGCGCAATACAAGAGGTTGTAGTTCAGCTGTAGTAACCCATACATTTGAAGTGTTGCCCATTCCAAATCCTCCAACTTTGTTGGTTAATAGAGCAGTATGTAAAGGTGATAGCGTTATAGTAGGTATTTTGAATCCTAGTTCACTTGCCAATTATGTTTGGCAAGTGAATATTAGCAATACTAACATTTTGAATTTTAACTCATCAATTACGTTCGTTGCTGAAAAAGAAGGTAATTATATAGTTACAGCAAGAGCCGTAGAGCGCGGTTGTACTTCTCTTCATGCTTCTACGATTGTAGAAGTAATACCTATTCCACCTTCTCCGCGTTTACCTTCACAATATCAAATATGTCCTAATACGAGTGTTGTATTTCAGGCGCAAGCCACGAATTATGATTATTTGCTTTGGAAGGGGCCAGGGCAGTTAAATGCACAAACCCAGGATGGTAGATGGGAAGTAAATAATCCTTTAGGCGGAGAGTATTTAGTTTGGGCAGTGCAAAGAGGCTGTACTTCTGCTGTGGCGCGTACTCGTCTTTTCTTTAGAGAAGTTCCGATGCCTTCTATTATTTCTTCTTCTACTGTTTGTGAAGGGGAAGCTTTATGGTTGACGGCAAATAATAGTTTTGCAGTAGAGCAATATATTTGGCAAAAACCAAATGGAGCGCAGCTTGCTACGACTGTCAATAGTGTATTTATCGGAAGTGCGCAGTCTTCGATGGGAGGGGTATATTCTTTAGCAATAGTTGTTGGAGGATGTACCTCTTCTTTTGTACCACATGCTGTAGCAGTAATTTCTAATCCGCCGCTTCCTGCTATTAGCAGTAATACTACTTATGTTTGTATTGGTGATATATTAAGGCTAACTGCGCAAACGACTGCTGCTAATGCTGAATTTCGATGGAATGGTCCAGCAGGGTTCAGCTCGTCTCTGCGAGCACCTAACTTGATGGTTACAGGTCCTATAAATGCTGGCTTCTATGAAGCATATGTTATTACAGGGCAGTGTACTAGCAGTAAAAATAGCATTTATATAGAGGTTGTAGAGAGGCCGCAGGCACCTGAGGTTTTGTCTAACATTTCTGTTTGTGAGGGTCAAACTTTAAGACTACATGCAAATTCTAATCAGTTGCGAGCTCAATTTCATTGGAGAGGACCTAGTAATTTCGAGCAGGAAGGGCAGCTTATTAATTTGCCTAATGTAAAGTTAGAACAATCAGGTAATTATTCGGTAGTGGTGGTTGTCAATGCTTGCACTTCCTTACCCTCGGTTATTTCTGTAAATGTGCAGGAATCTCCTAGGCTAACCGACCTTTTAAGCAATAGTCCCCTTTGTTCGGGAGAGAGTTTGAATTTAGTAACCCAATTACTGCCAGGAGCGCAATACTTTTGGAAGGGTCCTGAGTGGGGTCCGATTTCAGTTACTTCGGCTAATTATACTTTAAGTTCTAACCGAGCTAGAGGCGGAGTGTACTCAGTGTTTGCGGTGGTTAATGGCTGTACTTCTAACATAGTAAGCACGCAGGTGGAAGTAGGTACAAAGCCGCCTACTCCTATTGCTCGTACAAATGCTCCTATTTGCTCAGGACAAGGGCTTGTTCTTATGGCTTCTACAATTCCTAACGTTCGATATTATTGGCAAGGGCCGGGAGCAAATGAGTTGGATGTTACTTTGCAGAATCCTACAATAGCTCACGCTACTACTGCTCATAGTGGAGTATATTCAGTGGTAGCTATTCAGGGTGCTTGTACTTCTAATCCAGCCTCTGTGACTGTACAAGTGAATCCTAAGCCTATGCCCGTATATGTCGCTACTAATGCTCCGCTTTGTGCCGGGGAAACTCTCCGTCTAACAGCTTCGTATGTGCCCGGTGCTATTTATAATTGGACAGGGCCATCTACAGGAAATGGAAGTAATTTTGCTTCCCATGCCCAGAATCCTGTTTTACAAAATGTGAGTACGGCTCAATCGGGTACCTACAATGTTTTCATTACTCAAAATGGGTGTAATTCTGAGCCTGCTTCGGTGTACGTTTTAATTAAGCCTAGGCCTGTAGCTCCCTCTATAAATACTATTTCTCCCCTGTGCCAGGGGCAAAATTTAGAGTTAAATACAGCTGCGCTACCTAATCATCAATATTTTTGGACTGGGCCTTCTGGTTTTGTTTCGACTAATGCAACTAATACAATAGCTAATATAACTTCTCAACATGCGGGGGTATATTCTTTGGTAGTAGTATTGGATGGTTGTAGTAGTAGCATAGTTACCCAAAGTGTTAGTATAACTCCGGCGCCTTATGATTTTAGTTCTCAAGTAGTAAATTGGTGTTCAGGGAGAGCAGCTGAACTTAGTGCGCCTTCTGCTCCCGGCTATCGGTTTATGTGGATGGGACCGGCAGGGTTTAGTGCTAATTCACCTAATGTTATTTTACCTATGGTTACTGCTAGAAATCAAGGGGTATACCAATTATTTGCGGAGCTCAATAATTGTCGTTTTCCTGTTCGAAGAGTAGAAGCAATTGTGCAAAATTGTAATAGGGAGCTAGTAGATATAGAGATGCTTTTAGCCCCAGTAGTATACCCTAATCCTAGTAATGGTTGGTTTTATTTAAATTTCTATAGAAATTATAAGGATAGAGTTTCTGGAAAAATCACTTTGTTAGATATCTCGCATCGAACTATATTAGAACAAAATTTTGAAATTAAAGGTCGGGAAAGTTATCTTTTGGACTTGAGTAGCTTTTCACCAGGTATGTATTGGCTAAAGTGTGAGTTAGATGAAAAAGTTTATCTTCTAAAGCTTATTAAAGAGTAAAGATTTTCTATTTTTAATGTTATAAGTTAGCGCCGGGGTATCTTATTTTTACGGGATAAGTTACCCCTTTTTTGTATTTTAATATTGGGGTGCTAATTTTTTATTCTTTGCACTAATTATTTTTTATAATCAAAGTAATTGCTTTTGTTGATATATTATTTGACTTTGAGATTTTACTTATAGGCAAATTTTATTGATTAGCCTACCTAAAAAAATTATATTTGAGGCTATTGGTTGTTTTTTGTTGTATTGAAAACGTAGCTTATCAGAAGCATAACTTATAGAAGAAGCTGAAAAGTATCCTACTTTTATGGAGTACCACCGACCGGTAATGGTAGAAGAAGTACTTCGCTTTTTAATTCAAAATAAAGACGGTTTTTATATTGATGCAACCTTTGGAGGCGGAGGCCACAGCCAAGCAATTCTGAATAATTTAAGTGAAAATGGTTACCTTTTGGGAATTGATCAAGATGAAGATGCACAATTACAGGCTGCTAAGATAAAGAGTAAAAATTTTTCTTTTTGCTTGCAAAATTTTGAACATTTAGAAGAAATTGCTAAGAAGCTAGGAATAGAATCAAGAGTGGAAGGTATATTGGCGGATTTGGGCGTTTCTATGCATCAATTAAAAAAGCAAAGTAGGGGTTTTAGCTTTCAAGGAGATTCTCTTCTAGATATGCGAATGTCTAAAGTTGGGGATAAAGACGCTAAGTACATTCTGAATACATATTCCTACTACGAGTTAGTTAGGATTTTTAGAGACTATGGAGAACTACCTAACGCAGCTGCTATTGCTAAGGCAATAGTAGAATACAGGCAAAAGCAACCTATATGTAGTACTCAAGAATTGAATGATTGTCTCAAGAAAATTTTGCCCCCTTTTAATGATTGGAAGGTATTGGCTCCTATCTATCAGGCCATTCGTATTGAGGTTAATGAGGAGCTTAGAGTTTTACAGAAGTTTTTAGAGGGTGCTTTAGCTGTTTTAAGAAAGGGAGGGATTTTGGTAGTAATTTCTTATCATTCATTGGAAGATCGCTTGGTAAAAAAATTTTTGCAAAGTGGTAATTTTGAGGGTATTGTTTCAAAAGACTTTTTTGGTAAGCCTTTACTCCCTTGGAAAGTTTTAACACGCAAGCCTATTACCCCTTCTCCCCAAGAAGTGATGTGTAACCCTAGTGCGCGCTCTGCCAAATTAAGGGCAGCTATTAAGTTGTAAGTACTCTATTGTTCTGTAGATTAAAATTTTGGCACTAATTCCATGGAAAAGCAAGCTAAAAGTACAAGTTGGGTGCGACTAATGATAGAAATTATTAGTGGGGGGCCGCTTTTTCGAAAGATTGTAAAAAATAATATCATCTTTGCTATTTTTCTTACATTAATTGGACTTTTGTATATCCGCAACTCTCATTTTGCGGCTCAGCAGGCGGATAAGGCACAAAAATTACAAAGAGAACTTAAGGAACTAAAGGCAGAGTACCTTACACTAAGTGCTGAACTAAGTAGGCTAAAGAGACAATCCATGGTAATGCAAAGAGTGGATAGCTTAGGCCTCAAGCCCTTAAGGCAACCTCCTTATTACCTAATTGTAGAAAAAAAAGATGAATAATTTTATTCCCCGTGCTGGTATAATCCATTACACTAGAGTCTATATCGTATTTAGTTTATGCATCATTTTCGGTATTTTAATACTGGGCAAAGTACTCAAACTCCAAATTTGGGATAAGGAAAAATTGCTCTCTCTGGAAAATCAAAAAAGAGTATATACTAAAGTTATTCAAGCGGATAGGGGAAGCATCTTGAGCGATGACGGTTCTCTTTTAGCCACCTCGCTATCTTACTATCGATTAGCAGTGGATATTACTGTTTTAAGGGAACAAAATTTTATAAATCTAGAAGATAGTTTAGAAGCTCTATGTACAAAACTAGGCGAGCACTTTAAAAAAGAGGGTTTTTCTAGGGAGTACTTTCAAAACCTTTTCTATGAAGCTAAGAAATCTAAGGATAGACATGTGTACCTTCCTATTGTTAATCGTCTTTTTGATTATAACGAGATGAAGCAAATTAGTGCTTTTCCGATTTTTAATCGAGGAAGATATGAGGGAGGGTTAATTATTGAAAAAGAAAATAGCAAACGATTTTATCCTATGGATAATTTATGCAGAGTTACTTTAGGAGCTTTAGCTCCAAATGGAAAAGGTGCTAAGGGTCTGGAATACGCTTTTGATCGCGTACTAGCAGGGGTAGACGGCAAAAAATTAGTACAGCGAGTGGCTCGTAATTTAGAAATATCATTAAATGACATTTTCGAGGTGGAGGCTAAAGATGGACGCGATATTCAAACTACCATCAACGTTCATTTGCAAGATATTGTTAGTTCTGCCCTTGAAAACGGAGTGAAAAGAAATAAAGCTCAAAGTGGGGTGGCTATTTTAATGGAAGTGCAAAGCGGGGAAATAAAAGCAATAGCCAATTACCCGGAGAACTATAATTATGCGGTGATGCAGCTTACAGAGCCAGGTTCTACGTTTAAGATTGCTACGGCAATAGCTGCCATTGAAAACAAAATTATAGACCCTGATGAAATAATTGATGCTGAAAATGGTAAAAAAAAATATTATGACAGAGTAATGGAAGACGAAAAGCCTCACCAAAAATTAACTTTTCAAGAAGCAATTGAAAAATCTAGTAACATTGTTATTTCTAAAGTTATCCACAATCATTATAAAGATAATCCCTCTTTATTTATAGAGCATTTATCTCAAACAGGGGTTTTTCGAAAGTCGGAAATTCAATTAAAAGGTGAGCCCGAGCCTTATGTAAAAAAACCTGAAAATCAGATTTGGGATGGAACCACTCTTCCGTGGCTTGCTATAGGTTATGGCGTAAAACTTACTCCTATGCAGATACTAACGTTTTTCAATGCTATTGCTAACGACGGAAAAATGATTAGGCCTTTGCTTGTAAAGCGAATATTAAATAAAGCGACAGTTGAAAATACTTTTCACTCTAGTATCCTCCAGCGGAATATATGCTCGCCCGCTACCTTGGAGTTCATAAAAAAAGCTTTGGAGGGAGTGGTGGAAAAAGGAACCGCCAAAAATATTCGCGACCCTTTTTATAGAATTGCCGGCAAAACAGGTACCAGCCAGATTTTTAAACAAGGGCAGTATACTCAATTATATCAATCTAGTTTTGTAGGCTATTTTCCTGCAGATAACCCTAAGTATTCCTGCATTGTCCTAATTAATGAGCCTACGGGGGGAGCCTACTATGGTTCTGAAGTAGCAGCACCCATATTTAAAGAAATAGCTGACCGAGTGTATACCATTGGCGAGCAAAAGAATTATCGGGAAATACAGGTAGAGACTCCTGAGGAACCCGTAATTAGTTTATTACACTACAAAGATGCCGAATGCTTTTTTACAAATTTTGGTTATCGGTTGCCTCCTATCAAAAAAAGAAGATATAGTAATTTTATAAGAGCCAGATTGGTGCACCATTCTATTACTATTAATAATTATCGTTGGGATATACAAACGATGCCTAATTTAACGGGTTTTTCTCCGCGAGATGCTATTTACATTTTGGAGGGCATAGGTTTGAAAGCAAAGTTTGTTGGCATAGGAAAAATATTTTGGCAAAGTATTCCTGCTGGAGAAAAAGTGAAACGGGGGCAAATAGTAGTTTTTAAATTAGGGGGGTAAAATTTGCATTGTTTCAACTTTTCAAAATGCTAATTTTGCTGCGAGTAGTCATGTTTGGTTCTAAGGTAGAAATAAATCTCCTTAATGAAGGAATTAATATCACTATTACAAGAAGTACCCATCAAGGAGGTAATAGGGCAAGTTCATCGGAAAGTACGCAGCTTGGTTATTGACTCACGAGCTCTACAAAATCAGGATTGCTTTATTGCCATACGAGGAAGTACTTTTGATAGCCATATCCTTCTTAATGAAATATCAGACCGCTTTTCCGATTTAACTATAGTTTGTCAAGTTCTGCCTAGTATTTTGAATCCTAGTATTACTTATATTCAAGTCGAGGATACAAGGGTTGCTCTAGGGTTGTTAGCTAGAAATTTTTATGATCAAGCCAGTTCACAACTCAAAATTGTAGGCGTAACAGGAACTAACGGCAAAACAACAGTTGCTTCTTTGCTCCATCAGTTATTTTCTTTGGCAGGTTTTTCGGCAGGTCTAATTTCTACTGTTTGTGTTCGCATTCGAGAAAGAGAATTTCCTACTACCCTAACTACACCAGATGCCATCTCCCTGAATGCTATTTTTCGACAAATGGTGGATGCAGGCTGCGAATATTGTTTTATGGAGGTAAGTTCTCACGCAGCAGACCAAAAGAGAATATACGGAATTCCATTTGCAGGAGGAATATTTACTAATATTACCCACGACCACTTAGACTACCATAAAACTTTTGAAAATTATTTACTTGCTAAGCAGTCATTCTTTAATCTCCTTTCTACTAAGGCTTTTGCTCTTACCAATAAAGATGATAAAAATGGTGAGTTTATGGTACAAAATACCATGGCTCAGCGTCGCACCTATTCCTTGATGCAGCCCGCAGATTATAAAGTTCAGATCAAAGAACTGCACTTAGGAGCCACATTACTAAGTTTTCAGGGACATGAGCTCTGGACTCAGCTAACAGGTGCTTTTAATGCCTATAATATTTGTGCTGTAATGGCGGCAGCTTTAGAATTAGGCTTAGAACTTTCTCAAGTGTTATTGTTTGCTTCGCAATTAACTCCTATTAAGGGTAGATTTGAAGTAATTCGCTTGCAAAAAAATATTTATGCTGTTATCGACTATGCTCATACGCCTGATGCCTTAGAAAATGTCTTACAAAGTATTCACGAGGTTAATCATCTTAAACAAAAGATAATTACAGTAGTGGGCTGTGGAGGAAATAGAGATAAGCAAAAAAGACCTAAAATGGGTAAAATTGCTGTTAGTTATTCGGATTGGGCTATTTTTACTTCCGATAACCCTAGAGACGAAGACCCTATGAGTATTATTGAAGAAATGAAATTAAGACTATCTCCCCAAGAAAAGGAGAAAGTTTGGGTATTGGAAAGCCGTAAGCAAGCAATTTATAAAGCTTGGGATTTAGCCCAAAAAGGAGGAATTATTTTGATAGCCGGTAAAGGGCATGAAAATTACCAAGAAATAAAAGGACAGCGTTTGCCGTTTAATGATAAGCAGGAAATATTATCAGCCGCTAATCTTAGCTAGTACTTAATTAGTGTGTTAAATGCTGTACCACTTATTTACTTGGTTGGATAAAAATTATGAAATACCAGGCTTTGGTGTGTTTCAATACCTTACCTTTCGTGCTACCCTTACTGTTATTTTTTCGCTTTTGATATCTTTATTTTTAGGTAAGCGAATAATACGACTATTAAAAAAAAATTTGATTGGCGAACAAATTCGCAGTCTAGGGCCAGAATCACATCAGGCTAAAAAGGGTACTCCTACAATGGGAGGAATTATTATTATAGGTGCTGTTGTTATTCCCCTCCTATTGTGGGGAGACCTAACTAATGCTTATTTGCTTTTGCTTCTTGTATCTGTCCTTTGGATGGGGGCTATTGGCTTTATTGATGATTACATAAAGGTATTTCAAAAAAATAAAGCAGGCCTAAAGGCAAAGTTTAAAATTTTTGGACAGATTTTTTTAGGCCTAATGGTAGGTACAGTGATGGTTTTCCATCCCGATTTTCACGGTGAAAAAAGAAGACTACAAAGTGATGGTACAATTCGGATGAGTGAATATCTTAAAAAAGTAGGTTTTTTGCCCGGTGATAGGATAATTAAGATAGAAAATAATATCGACTTAAATCTTCCAGTTAGAGCTTATAAATCTTATACTGTTTTGCGTGATTCGGGCACTCGACTTGTGAGAATTCATATTCCTAAGCCCGATAGGATACCGGTGGCTAGGCAACTATTAGGCTCACCAGAAGCAGCTTTTGTGACGCAAACAAGTATTCCTTTTGTAAAAGAGTTTGATTTTGATTATGCTTATTTTGTTTTTTGG
>JANWXU010000003.1 GCA_025057395.1 Bacteroidia bacterium
TAAAAAGTAGTAGTAGTAGTGAGGTTAGATAGGCTAAGTAAATAAGGAGCACTGTTAGCCGAAGTGATTAAGTTACCCCCTACAGGAGCATCATAAAGGTATACGATAGAGCCTGGACTCAAATTACCACTGACTGTAAAAGTAATCGGTCCTTGACCACAGCGCTCATAATCATTAATAGTAGGAGCAGGAGGAGAAGGAATGCGATTCAATACTAAAGGCACTCTATCACTTTCACATCCTGTTTGGATATTGAAGCTAGAGACATAATAAGTAGTAGTATTGCTAATAGGTATTGGAGTTGTTATTACATAATTAGAATTGGCTGCTAATGGAATAGCCGAATTGTAAGCTTCCCACAGTCGCAATTGAGTACCTGCCGGGGATCCATTTTGCACCGAAATAGAAAATATACCTGGTTCACAGAAAGAAAAGCTGGGAGGAACGGGAACCCCGGGCAAGGAATGTACAGTAGCGGTTATGGACTTACGCTCACTTGCACATCCTGTTTGTCCATCGAAAGCTTCAATAAAAAAGGTAGTTGTAGTAACTAAGCTTGGTGTCACTAACAAGGCAGTAGGACCCGCCCCCGAAACTATAAGAGTTCCTCCGCTGGGCTGATTATAAATACGGAAATGTGTACCCGCCTTAACTCCCATTGTGGCAGAAAAAGTAACCTGTCCACCTGAACACCTAGATACATTTTCTACAATTGGGAGATCAGGTATAGGGTTAATAGTTAAAGTAACCTCTTGCAACTGGCTAACACAGCCCTTATCACTTACTGCTTGTAAATAGAAAGTAGTGGACTGTGAAATATTAGGGGTTTCTAGAGCAAAAGGAGCTAAATTATCCTGCGCAACTGGTACTTGGGAAGTGGGCGAATCAAACATTCGTATGCTGCTACCTGCTGGAATTCCCATTACAACATTAAATATAGCAGAGCCCGGACCGCAACGGCTAAGATTTGGAGCATTAGGCTTGGCAGGTATAGGATGAACTACGTGAATAACTGGGCTTCGAACACTTTTACAACCCGTTATGGTGTTTACGGCCTCTACATAAAAAGTAGAAGTTTGGTTTACAGTAACTGGAGAAACGAAAACATAAGTGCCTGCGTCTGTAGATACAGCAGTAGAACTTATGGAATTAGCATCATATAAATTAGGATATAAGCGCAAAACACTTGCATGCTCTGCAAAAACAGAGAAAACTAGGGGAGCAGAACCGCACGAAGATACAGGAGTAACTTCTCCAATTATAGGTTGAGGATGAACCTCCGCTACCACAGGCTTTCGCAAACTTTCACAGCCTGTTCCTAGCGAATAGCTACTTAAGTAAAAGGTAGTAGTAGTAGTAATTACGGGTGTTTCAATTCGGAAGGGGGCAGCTACACTAGCAATGGGTACATTATCTAGATCTGAGGCGTAAAGACGTAATAAATTCCCGGACGGAAAGCCCATAATACCATTAAAAACAGCAGGCTGCCCTCCACAAGTAGATACTGCCGGCGCATCCGGCACACCCGGTAGTGGCTGAATAATAGCATCAACTTTTGTACGTGTACTAGTACACTGAGTAGTGCTATTAACTACCTCTATCCAAAATTCTTGGCTGGTACTCAAAGAACCGGGTGATAACTCCCATGGAAACGAATTATCACTCGCTATTGGAGTTAAAGAATTCGCAGAATTATATAACAAAGCCACATCTGCAGAAGTAGAAGAAAAAGTTGGTAAAAATGTAACTACTCCTGGCCCACAGCGTAGTACATTAGGTACTAGAGGCGCCCCCGGAATGGGATTGACCCTTATTTCTACCGGGAGAAAAGAACTTTTACATCCGAACGAATTAGTTACTTGAGCGTAGTAAGTAGTAGTAGAGAGAATTACATCCGTATCAAGTAAATAATAACCGCCGTTTATTTGGTCAGCTGTCGAAAGAGGAGGTATATCAATAGGCTGAGTGTACAGAGAAATAGAATTTCCTGTAGGAATACCCATCTTAGCTGAAAGTTTTACAGAACTTCCTCCTCCACAAAGAGAAACTGCTTGCACAGAAGGTAAGCCTGGCAGCGGATGTATAATAATAGGTATTGACTTTCTTGGGCTAGCACAACCAGTAAGCGGATCGTATGCTTCAACATAATACATTGTGCTCATGGTTAAGATAGGCGTAGCTAATGTATAAGGAGGTATATTATCTCTTCTTATAGGAATTCCCCCCGTCATAGTAGTGTAAAATCGCATTTCGATTCCTGGTTGGCTAATTGACTGGGTCGCTTCTATGGTTAAGGAGCTGTTTCCACAACTTTCATAATTAGGTGCATCCGGCATTGCAGGAGTAGGATTCACAAAAACAGTAGCCAACGAACAATGACTCTTGCACCCTGTAGTTAAATTCACCGAACGCAAACAAAAATTTGTAGTATCCACCAAATTTTGGGTCTGCAAAACATACGGCAGAGCAGCAACCTCATCAATTACTGTGTTTCCATCTGCTTCATATAAAATAATTTTATCTCCCGGTATACTACCCATACTTGCAGTTATTTTAGCACTACCAAAACCACATAACGCCGTGTTTGAAGCAAAGGGCGGCGAAGGCAATGGTAATACACTTAAATTAACTCCACTTCTTATGCTTCTACAGCCCGTAATCGTATCAATTGCCTCTAAATAGATTCTAGTCGTAGTACTCACAAAAATACTATCCGACTTGAAAGAGTTAGGAGCAGCTAATGTATCAATAGGTAGCCCACCACTAGCTTGTGTATAAAGACGTATAATTGTGTGAATAGTACTAGGAGCACCTAAACTTCCTGTTAAAGCAACCTTACCACTACCACAACGAGATAAATCTATTGCAGAAGGTTGAACTGGCATAGGGTGAATCGTTACATTAACAGGAGTACGAGTACTTGCACATTGTGTTTGAGAATTAAAACTTTCTAAGTAATATACTGTGTTAGTAGTAACTAAGGGAGTGAGTAAACGATAAGGAACAACCTGCGTACTTAAAACAGGGGTACCGCCTTGCGCAACTGTGAATAAACGAATAGCATCCCCTGCAATATTGCCCATATTAGCAGTGATAGTAACTTGCCCCGCTCCACAGCGCATTACATCTTGTACCAAAGGCGGATCGGGAGCAGAATTTACAGTAACAACTACCTCTTTACGCAAACTTCGACAGTTTGTCTGAGAATTAATTGCTTCTAAATAAAAGGTAGTCGTTTGTAAAACATTAGGCAAAGCAAGCACCGTATTGGGCAACTGCGAAATAGCCATCAAAATTCCCCCCACTGGCGAGTCATACAATTCAAATTTATCTCCCCCTGGCACATTAAAGGAGGGATATAGAAAAGCAGGATACCCTGCACATATAGTAGTAGGCTCAACAGTAGGTAAAGCTGGCCGTGGTACCAGTTGAAAAGTAGCAGGAACCCTAGTAGTAACGCACTGAGTATTAGGATCCTGAGCTTCGAAATAAAAAGTAGTGGTGGTAGATAGAGAACTCAAAGTAAATTCATAGGGAGGCTGAGTTATCACCTGGAGGGGTATTCCTCCTCCTGCTGCAGAGTAGAGCCGCACAACATTACCTGGCGCTATATTCACTGTAAACGTAACAACACTAGGAGAGCAACTTGTAATATTAGTTACTTGAGGCTGCGATGGCATAGGCAAAATAGTGGCTACCACCATTCTACGCCCTTGGCTTACACAACCAGTATGGGAATCGTATACTTCTACATAAAAAGTAGTAGTGGTAGTAAGATAGGAAGTAATTAACTGGTAAGGAGATAAATTATCTTCTGCTAATAAATTACCCCCCGTGGGTTGAGTATATAGGCGGAAAGAGTTGCCTACAGGACTTGCTAACTTAGGGAAAAAACTAACTTCCCCTTCTCCACAGCGGCTTACATTTGGAACAATAGCCGTATCGGGCCTTTGGTGAACTTTAATTGGCACTGCGACTCTAGCGCTGCTAGAACAACCAGCTGCAGGTATATAACTTTCCACATAATATGTGGTATTAGTATTAACAGCTGGAATAGTAAGCTCAAAAGGAGCATCCGTATCTTCAGCCACTAGCGCCCCCCCTATTGGCTGATCAAATAGCCGAGCATGTGTACCATTAGGTAGCCCTGTATTTACTGATATCTTTAAAGAACCAGAGCCACATATTATGCCATGTGTAGTAACGCTAGGTACAGGTAAAGGAGGATAAACAACGGCCTTTACTGGAATTCTGGGACTAGCGCATCCATTGGTATCTCTGCGACTTTCAAAATAAAAAGTAGTTGTCGTTGTAATAGGGGGAGTGGTGTAAGAAAAAGGTGGGCCGTAGATAGTAGCTACTGCCATTACTGCATTCTGCTGTGTATAAATTGCGATACTACTACCCAGCGGAAGAGTCATACTCGGAGAAAAAGTAACTGACCCTCCCCCACAGCGCACCACATCCAAAACAATAGGAGTCCCTGGAATTGAATCTATCCTCACTTTATACATACTACGATTACTAACACATCCTGTTAGCGTATTTTTAGCTTCTATATAAAAGGTAGAATGAGTAGTAACTATTGGCGTTGTAACCTGGTAGAGAAAATTATTATTAGAACTTACTGGCACCCCATAAGCTAGAGCAATTCCTCCCTGAGGAACATCATATAATATTGCCTGGTTACCTGCCGGTACTCCCATATTCAGCAAAAAGGTTGCTACCCCTGGACCGCAACGAATTACATTTGCAGATAATGGAATAGCAGGAAGAGGATGGATAATAGCTTTTGCTAATACACGCTGGCTTCTACAGCCGGTGCTCGTAATCACAGACTCTAAATAATAAGAGGTTGTAGTAGTTAAATGGGGAGTAGTCAAAAAGAAAGGAGTAGTCACTGAAGTATCGACACCGAAGCCACCAATAGGACCTGAAAATAAAATGACCATATCGCCTGATGGTGTACCATTTGACGCAGTAAAGGTCACTACACCAGCACCACATCGTGCAACATCAGTAACTAAGGGTACGCCCGGCACAGGATTAATAATCACGGGTTGCGGTACGCGAATACCACTTTCGCACCCTGTTAAAGAATTAAAACTAGCAACGTAAAAAGTAGTAGAGTTAGAAACTATTAGGGTATAAGAAGTACCTGTATGTAACAAATTTGCTGCTGCGGTATTTGAATCATACCAGCGCAATTGATCTGCACCGTTTCCTAAGGCAGCAGTAAGAGTTACACTTCCCATTCCGCAACGGCTCATAGCACTAGCAGTGGGAGCCGCTGGAGCTTCATAAACAGTAATAATTACAGTACTTACGTTAGAAACACAGTTTACAGGCCCACTGTTAGTAACTTGTAAAGTCAAGGTTTTTGTGCCCGGGCTCGCCCAACTTACAATATGGGGCCCGCCTGTAGAAGGCAAATTACCTACACAACCATCACAATTCCAAGAATAAGTAGCAGTAGACTGGGCAGTTCCATTAAAAGACAAAGTTGAAAGCTGGTTTACGGGTGAAGTATTTTCACAAACACTATTTGCAGTAAAAGAACTTGTGGGAGTAGGTAAAACAGTAATGATAACACTTGTAGTAGCCCCCTGGCAAGTAGGGGTACTATTATTAATAACGGATAAAGTAATAGTTTTGGTGCCCTCCTGTGACCAGCTAATAGTGTGCGGACCTACTCCTGTTAAATTTCCACCTATGCAGCCATCGCAATTCCAATTAAAAGTAGCATTGAAAGCGCTAGTGCCTGTAAAAGTTAAAGTTGTGGTATTATTCGCCTGAGCTGTAGAAGTACAGAGTATAGAAGTCGCCGTAAAGTTAGTAGTAGGAACAGGGTGAACAGTAATAATAACACTTGTTGTACTACTAATACAAGCTGGAAAGCCGGGATTCTGAATTTGTAAAGTTAAAGTTTTGGTCCCGGCACTTGCCCAGCTTAAGGAAAAGGGACCTGCCGTAGAACTAGGTGGATTTACGCACCCAGCACATCCCCAAGTATAGGTAGCATTGGCTAAAGCAGTACCCGTAAAATTGATATTCGAAATAGTATTTTGTAGGGCAGTATTTGCACATACATGCTCCGCAGTAAAAGTAGCCACTGGTGTAGGCTGGATAGTAACTAACACAGTAGTGGTTGGGGAGCTACATGCTGGTGTACCCGGGTTTGTTACTTGTAAAGTTAAGGTTTTTACTCCATCACTCGTCCAACTCAAGCTTAAGGGACCCGGGGTTGTCGGATTACCTCCTAAGCAACCATCGCAGTTCCAAGTGAAAGTAGCGCCTTGCAAAGCAATACCTGTAAAAGTTACAGTGCTAGAATTATTCAAAATAGAAGACACAGTGCACGCCGGCCCAGCTGTAAAACTACTTGTTGGCACCGGAAGAACAGTAACTAAAACTGTAGTAATAGTAGAAGGACAAGCGGGAGTAGAATTATTAGTAACTTGCAAAGTAAGGGTTTTGGTTCCTGCAGTATTCCAGCTTAAGTTAAAAGTAGGACCTGCTCCCGAAGGCGTACCTTGTGCACAGCCATCACAGTTCCAACTAAAAGTAGCTCCTGCTTGGTAAGTACCTGTATAAGTAATGGTAGAAGTTTGCGCCTCGCAAACGGCCTGCGGATTAGCAGTAAAAGTAGAAGTAGGGGTAGGCAAAACAGTAACCGTAACGTTCTGCGAAAATACCGTACATTGCGGCGTAGTGCTGTGTACTCTTACCCGGTAAGTATAGGTACCGGGCGCTAAAGTTGTAGGAGTAGTATAAGTAGCAGAGGTTGCACCTGGAATATCTGTATTATTCAGTTGCCATTGGTAGTTTATACCTTGGCAGCCAGTACATTGGGTATATGTGGAGCTTAGCGTAGCACTATTACCCTGACAATAAGTCGTAGTCGTAGGTGTAACACTTACAGCCTGCAAAACAAAAGGAACTGTACCCTGCGGCATACTTAAGCCTGTTAGCGTGCCGCCCGGTGTACCAGGGGTAGCCAACATAGGGTTCCCATTTGTCTCAGTACCATTAGTCCCTGGCGCCACCGTAACGCTTACGTTAGTTGGTAAAGGAGATGTAGACCAAACAATACCTCCGCCTCCTCCACCACCTGGACCATGATTACAACATGCGTCTCCCCCCTTCCCGCCATTCACATTAACAAACAAATTACCTGCATACGTACTTACATCTAGTAATACAGTACCTCCTGCACCACCTCCTCCTGAGCCATCATTCCCAGAAGTCTGACCATTTTGACCATTAGCTTGAATAGAATTTCCATTTGATACAATTGTATTTGACTTAACGATTATTATTCCACCGCCCCGTGCTCCACTCGTTCCAGTAGAACTAATCAAATTTTGTTCGCCGCCGCCGCCACCACCACCTAGAAAAATTTTATTTTGAGTATTATTGTATAATAAACTTATACCTCCTATTCCACCTTGTGTGGGAGCACACCCATTCCAATACCCGCCTACTCCTCCGCTACCCATATTTCCTCCCCCTCCCCCTCCTTGATTATGTCCATTTCCTCCCCCACCACCATTTGCGAGCTTTCCCCGAGCATGTTCCTGATTAACAATCCAGTGAGCTATTCCTTCTCCCTTTTCAGCTGCATCAGGGGCATTGCTAGGAGCGAAAAAAGGCGTTGGAGACAAACACGGGGGCCAATTACTCTGAATTGGGTTAGTTACTCCTCCCCTAAACCCTGCCGCATTCATGTGTATGTTCCCCCCTAAAGCCAACGTGCCCGATACCTCCATTGCCAATACACCACCCGTACCCGTCACAGAACTCCAAGCCGGACATGTAATATCCCCCTGCGTAACCAAATTATTATAACTCCCCACCTTCACCAACTGCACAAAATGATTAACATCATATGTGCGAACCAACTGATGCTGAAAACTAATATTACTCCCCGATATCGACGATATCGTCTGAAACTCGTAATTGCCCGCACTATTGTAATTCAAAATATTCCCATAATTCGCAGTATTCGTCTGGTCTATCGTAGCCCCCTTCATCTGAATGATCAACACCTTATCCCCCACATTAAAACCATTCGTACTCGAAACTGTAACACTATTATCACATAAATTAATCGCCGTTACCTTGGCATAAGCATTCGGGCAGCTACTTATTATTTGGCAAGGGCTAGCAAGTACAGTAAGTGTGGCATTGGGAGAAGTACTCACGCAATTATTCACAGGGTCGGTAACGTCTACGCTATACGTATAAGTACCAGGTGCCAGGTTTGTGGGGGGTGTATAGGTATGGGAGGTAGCGCCTGGTATCGGCACTCCATTTAACTTCCATTGATATGTGTAATTAATACAGCCATTAGCTACAGGGCCTGCAGTAAATGTTTGGGTATTGCCCTGACAAACAGCAGCGGAACTTGGCGTAATAGTAGCCACATGAGGATTAAAAATACTAGAAATAAAAGTTGTTAGACCAATGCCTGAAGTTTTAGGAGCTAAATTCAATTGCTGGGCGACAAAATTGCAAGCTAATCCTAAATTATTTGGATTATTGATGCAACTAAGCCATGGCTGATTATCATTTGCTTTATAAATCTTGGAGTCTGGAGCAAGCATTAACCCTCCGCAGGTAACGCCATTACCCACTACCGTTAAAGAAGCCTGTATTGCTGCCGGGGTACCAGCATTCAAATTAAATTGCCAAACATTTGCATTTCCTGTCCAACAAGTGCAATATAATCTGCTCATGTCGGGAGAAAATTCAATACCATAGCCCCACCAATTTGAAATACCAGGAATATTTAGCTGAATAGGTGAAGAGACTACTCCTGTGGCGTTATTGAAATTATACACTATTGGATCAAAATTACCTGCAGCATTCGATGAAGCTAAGCGCTGGCCATTGGGCGAAAATTTAATTTGAAAATATCCTGCTTTACCTGGCCCCGGCGAAATTACAGGTGCAGAAATACCCGCTGAGGTAATTAAATAGCAACGATACTGATTAGTACAATTATCATGTGCTAAAACCCAGTAATCGCATCCATTGGCATGCTTGGTAGCAGCAATTTGCTCTGAGCCGCAACCCAAGTTCATTAAAACGTTATTCTTGGAAAGTACCGTACCACCATTATTAACCCATTGTACTTCGGTCCAAAAGAGACCTCCATTATTAGCGCTACAGTGAAAAATATAATACCTATCCACAAAACCTGGCCTTGGAACAATTACAGCTGCGTGCGTTGCTGAAGGATGGCCTATTAAACCTGTTCCCCCTACTCCGCCAGTCATTATTGTATGATTGTTAGTATAAATTGTTTGCCCATCTGTATAAAACTTCAATTGCCCAGTATTAAAGTCTGAAATAGCAGCACACCCCTCCCATGTATTCAAAGCACCATTGGTAAGAGCACTAGGCGGATTAGTGTTAAAAGTAACACCTGCGCCCCATCCAAAATACCAGTTATTGCCTTCTTTTGAAGTTACCTGACAGTTCTTAGGTTGTAAAAAAAACTGTGGTTTATTTACTAGAGCAGAGCGAATACTCCAGGGTAAGTCTAAATTATCATTTTCAGTGGGCGTAGGTATAATTTTATCTTCTAAATAGCGCTTTACGTCTCCCCTAGCTTTTTTTATCAAATACTGCGCCTTGGTAGTATCAGAAAGCACTTCTTCCCAGCGCTTTCGGGTAAGCAAATTTAACTCTT
Source organism: Bacteroidia bacterium (assembly GCA_025057395.1). Lineage (GTDB taxonomy): Bacteria > Bacteroidota > Bacteroidia > J057 > JANWXU01 > JANWXU01. Next base: position 9,698 of record JANWXU010000003.1, read on the forward strand.
CCACAGATAGCCACTCTACCCCTCGAACGCCTGGTAAAGAATTGAACCACTCCTTAATAACCCTAATTTTACCGAGATCAGCTGTATATATTTGAAGTAAAGCTGCATTTTCAGGTAGATAATATTGCAAAAAATTTATGTGCTCTAGTGCCTGGTTAATTTGTTGGTAATTAGGAATTGAATCATTAAGCCCTTCACGCAGCGTAGTATTCAATAAAGCTTGCTCAGAAGAAAATTTTAACTTACAAAATACGCCATAAGAGCTGGCATTAATAGGGACATGTGGTTTTGCAATTACATTGAAGGAAAGGAGCTGTATCAAAAAAACTAAAAGTAACAGTATCAACCTACCTTTAGCCCCCCCTCCCAAAAGCATTAACATGAGTATTAGAATATTGTTGGATGTATATAGTTTTTCCATAGTGTTTCTATTAACCAATGTACAATATAGCAATTTTATTAAAACTTACTAATGAAGCTTAAATAATTTTTTAAGCCTATTAATACAATTCAAAATAGCTTTGATAGTTTAGTTAGCTATTAAAAATTCTAATAGGTAATTTGTAAAAATTTCAATTCAAAATTATTAATTTGCTTGAAATTTCATTAATTAGCTAATCAAATGATCAGTAAGTATTTATTTTTCCTAGTTTTCATTCTCACATGTACAATACCTGCTTTTGCTCAAGTTTACGAATACATGGTTGTAACCACCGTAGAATCGGTAGTTCCTGGTGGTTTAGGACGTTCGAGAATGATTTCTCAAGATGCGAATGGTAACCTGGAAGAAGTAGAAATGGAAAATTTCTTTAGCATGGTAGGAATTAATTTTAAAAATATCCGAAGCAATGATAAAATGATTGCGGATAAACTCAATAAAATGTCTCAAAGTGGTTGGGAATTGTATTCTGTAAGTACAGGCGTTTATGGAGCAGATAAAAGCACAGGAATATTTATTACGCGGTACTTATTTAGAAAGCCTAAGAAATAATTTGCCTAGTTTTAGCTCATTGAAATTAAAATAACTTAAATTGGTACTACCCTTATATAATATAAAACAATATAAAAGGGTAGTACTTATAATTTTATATAATTTATATATTTCGGATTCTTTTGTGTCCTTTTTATACCCAACGATATACCATAGCTCCCCATGCCATGCCTGAGCCTACTGCCGCAAAAATAATATTATCCCCTGGCGAAAGCATATTTTTTTCTACTGTTTCACTTAATAAAATAGGGATGGTCCCTGCAGAAGTATTACCATACCTATCCATGTTTGTCAAAACTTTACTAAAATCCATTCCTAGCTTAGCCGCAGTTTCCTTTAATATACCTATGCTAGGCTGATGAGGTACCATATATTTAATATCATCTAGCGTTAGGTGTGCTGCCTTAAGGACGTCAGTAATGACCTCCGGCAAAACCCTGACGGCAGTATTATAAATGCCTTTGCCATCCATCTGCCAATAGTGCAAACGCTCTTTTACAGTGGTTTCAGAAGCAGGCATTTCAGAGCCCCCTGCCGGAACAGTCCAAATAAATTTACCTCTTCCATCGGCTCCTAGCTTCGAAGTAATAAGTCCGTCACCCTTTTCATTAGGAGAAAAGACAATAGCGCCTGCTCCGTCACCAAAAAATACCGCATCACGCCTTGTCCAGTCTGTAATCTTAGAAAAAGTATCAGCACCAATAACTAAAACATGCTTAATAGCACCTGTAGCCACAAACTGTACCCCCACTGTCATAGCATACATAAAGCCTGTGCATACAGCAGCAATATCAAAAGCACCCGCATTAAAAGCACCAATTTTCTCCTGTACAAAACTAGCCGTTGATGGGGCTGGCCTATCTGGAGTAGTAGTAGCAACAATAATTAAGTCAATATCATCTGGTGTTAAGCCCGCGTTTTCTATTGCCATTAAAGCAGCTTTAGAAGCTAGGTCTGAAGTGGTTTCATTTTCCTCCGCTATTCTTCTTTCCTTAATTCCTAGTTTGTTATAAATCCATTCGGCGTTAGTATCTACAATTGTTTCTAAATACTCATTGGTATATACTTTTTCTGGCAAGCACCTTCCAGTTCCTGAAATTTTTACATTCCTGATAATTGGTATCATATTTAGACCATCTAATCATTAATTGGCGTGTAAGCAAATATAATTCAAAAGTTTTAATTTTTCTAAGGCTTTGAGGAATATCGTTCTAAATTTTTGTAAGAGGGTGATTGGCCAATTATTCTTCAAAAATTTCATACTGCTTTGGGTTTAAGAAGTAGCCCTTCAAAAATAGATTCTACTATCGCAGGGTCTAATAAAGTACTTGTATCCCCAATTTGAGTAGGAGTAGCCCCTTCCAAAAGTTTTCTCAATATGCGGCGCATAATTTTTCCAGAACGAGTTTTGGGTAAACCGGGTACCACTTGTACATAATCTGGCTTAGCAATAGGTCCAATTTTTTCACTCACCAATTGTTGCACTGATTTGAGCAAGTCTTCAGAAGAAGAAAATGGTCTATCACAAATAACAAAAGCATAAATTCCTTGTCCTTTAATAGGATGGGGGTAACCTACCACCGCAGTTTCTACGACAGCTTCATGCTCATTAATAGCGTTTTCTATTTCGGCTGTACCCAACCGATGCCCTGATACATTTAATACATCATCCATTCTGCCTGTAATGCGAAACATACCAGTAGTAGGCTCATATCGAGCGTTATCGCCTGTTAAATAATAGCCAGGATATTCTTCAAAATATACCTTTTTGAAGCGAGCATGGTCTCTGAAAGTGGTTCTTGCAATGCTGGGCCAGGGCTGTTTAAAACATAAAGTTCCCTCTGCAGGCTCCTTTAAACTATTCAGAGCAATTTCCTTACCATAACTATCCAAAATAGCCGGTACTATACCTGGCAAGGGATAAGTAGCATAACACGGGGGAGTTGGCGTAATATTAGCTATTGGAGAAATTACAATGCCCCCTGTTTCTGTTTGCCAATAGGTATCCACAATAGGACAGCGTTCTTTTCCCACATGTTTATAGTACCATTGCCATGCCTCCTCATTAATGGGCTCTCCTACAGAACCAAGCACCCTTAAGCTAGATAAGTCTTTATCTTCTAAATAGCTTGTTCCCTCCAAAAGCAAAGAACGAATCACGGTAGGCGCAGTATAAAAAATAGTCACTTTATACTTTTGTATTACTTGCCAAAAACGCCCTGGATCTGGATACGTAGGAATTCCCTCAAACATTAAAACGGTTGTACCATTCAGAAGGGGACCATACACCAAATAAGAATGTCCGGTTATCCATCCTACGTCAGCTGTACACCAAAAAATATCATCATCGCGAATTTGAAATATATTACGAAAAGTATATCCTACGTAGACCATATATCCTGCCGTAGTATGCACAATTCCTTTAGGCTTACCAGTAGAACCTGAAGTATAAAGAATAAAGAGCGGAGCTTCAGCTTCCATAGGTACAGCAGGGCACTCAGCAGTAGTTTGCGCAATCAAATCTTGATACTTCAGGTCTCTGCCCTCCACCCAAGGAATGGCACAGCCTGTATGAATATAAACAATACAGTGTTGAATACCGGGTGCATTTTGGATAGCTTTATCTGCAATCTCTTTTAGATGAATCTCCTTATTTCCGCGAAATGCACTATCTGCCGTAATTAAAATATGAGCGTCGCTATCATTGATTCTTTCCGCTAAAGAGGCAGCAGAAAACCCCCCAAAAACTACCGAGTGAATAGCCCCAATACGTGCGCAAGCTAACATACATATAAGTATCTCAGGAATCATAGGCAAATAAATGCATACCCTATCTCCCTTCTGCACACCTAATTTTTGAAGCATTTGAGCACAGCATAGAACTTCTTCATAAAGTTGGCGATAAGTATACTTGCGCACACCGTGCATCTTTTCAGTGGGGTCATTGGGCTCCCAAATTAAGGCTAAATGATCCCCTCGTTCAGCTAAATGCCTATCCAAACAATTTTCTGTAATATTTAGAATTCCTCCATCAAACCAACGAATATTCACGTCTGAAAAGTCTCCAGAGCATACATTTGTCCATTCTTTTTGCCAGTAGAAAGTCTTTGCTATTTTGCTCCAAAAATTGGAAGGATTTTCTATGCTTTCTTTATAAGCTGCTTGGTACTCTTGCCATGTAGTAATTTCTGGTTTCATGAACTTAGCATCTTAAATTCTCGGATAGTAAATTATGATTTTCATACATAAAATAAAACTCTAACTAGTCTTCTAAACTGATTTTTTTTTTGAGCCTATTCTGGGTACGCTTATGTAGCCAATACTTAGCATATTTCAAAAATTTAGAAAATGCATTAAAAGAACATACTATAAATCCTGGCCAACCATCACGAAATCCGCCTTTAACAATATAGGAGCGAATAAATTCTGCCAGAGGCTTTATTATTAGATGATAGCAATTAAGAGGGGCACTTCGATCTGCTAGCTCCTGTACTTGTAAAGAAGAAAATTTATTGATTGCTTCCATGTGCTCCTCTAGTGTATGCACTGTATAATGATAGCAAAAGCCATGAAGGTGAACTTCCTTTACGGGCACCTGATAGCAAACTTTTTCGTGAATATATTCTCCTTGCCAAAATGCCCATTTCCGATTAAAGAGGCGCACTTTTTTATCTGGGTTCCAGCCTGAATATCGAATCCAAAAACCACAATAGTTGGGTAAACGCGTAATAATTCCAACTGTAGGTACGGTAGGCTCTCTTTGCTTGAAGGCTTGAATAGAAGCAATTAACTCAGAACTCAGTTCCTCATCTGCATCCAAAGATAATATCCAATCATAAGAAGCTAGCATATTAGCATAATTCTTAGCATTCGCATAACCTTTCCAAGGCTGTTGAAAAAAACAAACATTAAAAGAAGCACAAATATTAGCAGTATTATCTGTGCTATAAGAATCTAAAACTACAATTTCGTCAGCTACAGAAGTAGCAGCTCGTAAAGTACGGGCAATATTCTTCTCCTCATTGTAAGTAATAATTACTACCGAAAGCTTAATTACCATACTATGAAGTTATATTTTTGAAAGCTAGCAAACAAAGCTCATTCTCACTCCTAAAATCTTAGCCCACTTGTAATATGAAACACAGACTAAGACAAAATAACCTGGAATTAATTTTGGGTTGCTTAAAGATGAAAATGAAACGTAACATTTTTATAAGATTTCCGTATTTTAACGAGTGCAACAAAAGAAAAGGCAGATAACTATTCAAAATGCTTAGTTTCTTAGTAATTTTATCTTTTAATTAGCACTTTAAGTACAATAAGCACTTATGCTGGGATTTTTAACCAAACTATTCAAATCTAAAAAATCGAGAGATATAGAAGAAATCGAGCCCTACATAGCCGCCATCAATAAGTATTATCAAGAATATGCAAGCTTAAGCGATGACGAGCTAAGAGCCAAAACGCTGGAGTTTAAGGGGCGCATTCGAGACTATGTAGCCGACATCGTTAATGAAATGGAAGAAATACGGCAAGAAATAGAAAAAAATCGCTTAGGCGGAGATATTAATGAACTAGAAACCCTATTTACCGAATTTGATAAGCTAAAAAAACAACGCAATGCTGCTTACGAAGAAATCTTAAAAGATTTAATCCCAGAAGCTTTTGCGGTAGTAAAAGAAACTTGCCGTCGTTTTGTTCAAAATAAGCAATTGGTGGTTACAGCTACTGATTTTGATAGAGAAATTGCTCAACGAAAAAGTAATGTTATTATTGAGGGTGATAAAGCAATTTGGCTAAATAAGTGGCTAGTGACGGGAGTGCCCACGGAGTGGGATATGATTCATTATGACGTACAATTATTAGGGGGTGTTGTCCTTCACTCTGGTAAGATAGCAGAAATGGCAACCGGTGAAGGGAAAACTCTCGTTTCCACCCTGCCTGCTTACCTCAATGCTCTAACAGGAGAGGGTGTACATATTGTCACTGTAAATGACTATTTAGCTAAAAGAGACTGCGACTGGAACGGTCCTATCTTTGAATTTCACCAATTATCTGTAGACTGTATAGATAGGCATCCGCCCAATTCTGAAAGAAGGAGAAAAGCCTATGCTGCCGATATCGTCTACGGAACTAACAATGAATTTGGCTTCGATTACCTTCGAGATAATATGGTTACCCATCCCCAGCATTTAGTGCAAAGAGACTTGCACTATGCTATTATCGACGAAATTGACTCTGTATTAATCGATGAAGCCCGTACTCCTTTAATTATTTCAGGTCCTGTAGAGCATGCTGATGAGTCTGAGTTTATTGAATTTAAGCCTCGCATCGAAAGACTAATAGAAAAACAAAGAGAAATAGTCCAAAGCTGCCTACACAAAGCCAAAGAATTGATTAGCGCAAAAAACGAAAAGGAAGGTGGCTTCTATTTGTTCCGTGCGCATCGGGGGCTTCCTAAATACAAGCCGCTCATTAAATATTTATCGGAGCCGGGTATAAAGCAAATTATGCTAAAAACTGAAGCTTATTATTTGCAAGAAGGGGGCAAAAACATGCATATTGTTGACAACGAACTATTATTTACGATTGATGAAAAACACCATTCTATTGAACTCACAGATAAAGGGCGGCAAGAACTCACCCAAATGGGAGAAGATCCTGATTTATTCGTTCTACCTGATGTAGGAACCCAAGTCGCTGAAATTGAAAACAATAAGGCACTAAGTTTAAGTGAAAAAAATCGAAAAAAAGAAGAGCTCTTTCAAAATTACGCTCGCAAGTCTCAAACCCTGCACTCTATTAGCCAACTTCTCAGAGCTTACACCCTTTTTGAAAGAGACGTGGAGTATATTGTAGAAGATGGCAAGGTAATGATTGTAGATGAACATACAGGAAGGGTATTACCGGGCAGGCGATATTCCGATGGATTGCACCAGGCTATTGAGGCAAAGGAAAACGTAAAAATTGAGGAAGCTACTCAGACCTATGCTACCATCACGCTACAAAACTACTTTCGCATGTATCACAAACTGGCGGGAATGACCGGAACTGCCGAAACAGAAAGCACAGAATTTTATCAAATTTATAAGCTCGATGTGGTGGTTATTCCCACTAATAAGCCAGTTATCCGAATCGACCATGACGACTTGGTATACAAAACTAAGCGCGAAAAATTCAATGCTATCATAGAGCATATTCAGCAGCTTTCTCAGGCAGGACGTCCAGTGCTGGTAGGTACCACTTCGGTGGAAACTTCAGAGCTTCTATCGCGCATGCTTCAATTACGTAAAATTCCCCACAATGTATTAAATGCTAAGCATCATCAAAAAGAAGCAGAAATTATCGCACAAGCAGGACAAAAGGGCGTAGTAACAATTGCAACTAACATGGCAGGGCGCGGTACAGATATTAAGCTAGGACCAGGCGTAAAAGAGCTAGGGGGGTTAGCTATTATTGGTAGTGAGCGGCACGATTCTCGAAGAATTGATCGGCAGCTACGCGGTCGTGCTGGAAGACAAGGAGACCCCGGATCAAGCCAATTTTTTGTTTCTCTAGAAGATGACTTAATGCGCCTCTTTCAATCTGACAGAATTGCAAAAGTAATGGATTTCCTAAAAGTGCAAGAGGGAGAAGTCATTCAGCATCCTCTTATTACTAAATCCATTACTAATGCGCAAAAAAAAGTAGAAGAAAACAACTTTGGCATTCGTAAGCGGCTTCTTGAATATGACGATGTAATGAACATTCAGCGCGAGGCTATCTATAAACGCCGAAGAAATGCCTTATTTGGAGACCGCCTCAAAGTAGATATCGATAATATGATTTATGATGTAAGCCTGCAATTAGCTGAAAGATATCATGCGATATCTGATGCAGAAGGGCTGCGAATGGAGTGCCTAAGACAACTTGCCTTCGACCCTAACATTTTACAAAGCGATATCGAGAAAATAAGTGTAGAAAGGCTCGCAGACCACATTTATGAACAACTAAAAAAAGCCTACCAACAAAAGGCTGAATTTATCAGCGAACAAATTGCTAAGGGAGTTAATGAGATTGTTAATAACTTCAACGTTCCCCCATTCCAAATTATCGGTATTAACTTTACAGACGGGATCCGTTATATCCCTGTATTTTTAGAAATTGAAAAAATTCAGCAAACTCACGGATTAGAAGCTTTTGCAATGTTAGAACGAACAGTGGTACTTAGCATCATTGATGATAAATGGAAAAACCACTTGCGAGTAATGGACGAACTAAAACAGTCGGTACAAACAGCTGTTTATGAACAAAAAGACCCACTCATTGTTTATAAATTCGAGGCCTTTGAAGTATTTCAAAATATGTTAGCTGAAACCAACCTGCAAATTTTATCTTCCTTAATGCGTTCAGAAATTGCCTCTGAAGCAGCTGCTCAAGAAGAAGTAGTAATAGAAAGAGACGATTTTTCAAAATTACAAACTAGCCATGAAGAATTTCCTTCGCTAAGCTCCCGCATTCCTAAAGCTAGTTCCTCTAATAATGGAGACTCTTCAACAAGCGCCCCTAGTACTAGTAATACTCAAAGAGAAAATTTATCCCGCAGAGAAAGAAGAGAACTAGAAAGACAAAAAGCCAAAAAAGCTATTCCCAAATGAAAAAATGAATATCAGTAGTTATATAGACTACACGTTATTGAAACCTGCAGTATCATTGCAAGCCTTACAAACCCATTGTAAGGATGCAATGATACATCACTTTTATGCGGTTTGTGTAAGTCCTTACCACGTTGAAGCAGCCAGAAAAATCCTAAATGGCTCAGCCACTCAGCTATGCACTGTTATTGGTTTTCCTTTAGGAAGCACCTATTTAGAGGCTAAATTGCTGGAAGCCTCTATGGCTCTTAGCAAAGGATGCAGCGAACTCGATTGGGTAATCAATTTAACAGCCTACCGGGCAGGCAAAATATTAGAAATCCAAGATGAACTAGCTCACGCCCGAGAGCTAACCTTTCGGGGTAAGGCCATCCTCAAAATTATTTTGGAAACAGGCATATTAGCCCTCGAAGAAATTGAGCAATTATGTAATCTCTGCGCTTTGGCAGAAGTAGACTATGTAAAAACCTCCACAGGATTTACTCATCCAGGTGCAGAAATAGAAAAAGTAGCTTATATGAGGAAAATACTTCCTCCCACAGTTAAAATTAAGGCTGCCGGAGGAATTAAGAGCTATGAGCAAGCTTTAGAATTTATAAATGCTGGAGCAAGCAGAATAGGAACATCCTCCCTGCTCCAAACACAATTGTAATAGTTGTAGTAAAGTTGTTCAGCCCCAAAAGAAACTGCATTATTTCTAGTAATTTGATTATATTTACTTTCCGAATAGCAACAAAATGCTCAAGTACCTTCAAAAACTAAAATGCTTTTGGAGTTTATTTCTAGGGTTGAGTACTAGCTTTGCCTACTGCCTAGGGCAATATGGTACTACAAGACCCTATAAAACTCTTACCAATGCTTTTTTAGAAATTCCTATAACTTTTAACCTTATGGTAGGGGAAGATGCTAGTCGCCTTGCTACAACTACCCAAGGATTCGGCTCTATTAGTGGATTAGTCTTGATTGATAATATCCACCTTCGTTCTAAAGTGCTTTTCCGTACTAGTAATCAAACTGGCTTTTTTGTTTCCTCGGGTATCGGATTCATTGCCAAAAAGTATAGATTTGCAGAAAATTTAGTTTTTGAAAATCGAAATAACCAACTAGTATTTTACCCTGATCCTAATCCGAACCACCAATATAGTACTAATTTTTTTTCTTATAGCAAAAGTAAGCTTGTACTTACTTACTTCCGTATTCCACTGGCTATAGGATTTAGTGTGCTCAATTATACTACCAAGAAAGAACATCTCAATATTTCAACAGGTGTGATTTTTGATGTCTTAACAGGTGCTAAACACAAATTAAAATACACCGAGGATGGCGAAGATAAAATGGACGTACTTCGTACCAATTCCAATATCCATGCTTCCCCTTTTCAATTAGGAGTGCAAGCACGCATAGAAATGTTTAATGGCCTAGGCCTTTACGGCGCTTATATGCTTACCCCTATGTTTCAAGAAAATAAAGGCCCTCGAACTAATGCCTTAGAAGTTGCCATTTACTATGCTGCTAAAATATTTGACTAACTTTGAAAACTATTCGCTAGCACACTTTTGATACGCCGCTCTATTCCTTTTAGGAGGAACCCCAGGAAATAGAGTAAGGATTCTTAAAATAAGTCTCACAAGAGTATAAATAATTTTGAGTTGTAGTTTTTGCGCAAGTCCTAAAGAGATAGGAGACTCAATTTTGCGGCAAGCAGGCAATACAACCTTTTGCAAATGCTCTTCTACTTCATTTGCAAATTCTGCATTAAATACGTCTACATTAAACTCAATACTAGCGTAAGCACTTAAGTGGTTTAAATTAAAAGAGCCTACCGTTACCCAAGTTCCATCTACTACAGCTATCTTTGCATGCAAAACCGACTTCTCCCATTGGTATATGTCAATACCATATTTTTGAAGATAAGTATATAGGTAGCTCGTAGCCTTAGTAAATAAGGGAATGTCAGAAATACCCGATAAAATAATTTTTACTTTTACTCCCCTTCTTGCCGCCTTTGCTAGCAACCTTTTTAATTTTGCTCCTGGTAAAAAATAACTAGCTACTATCCAAATTGAAGACTTAGCATTTCTGATAGCTCTAATATAACTACTAGCAATCTGGTACTTGTTTCTAAGCCGGTCGTTTTGACGTAGCCCCACCAAAATATTTCCTTCCGCAGACGCCGGATTAAAAATATCCGGCAAGGGGCGAAGTATTAGTTTTTCACTAATTCGCTCACAAATCTTTTGTATTTGTTCACAAACTCTTCCTTCTACTAAAATTGCAAAGTCTAGCCATGCCTGCTCCTTTCCCCAACCGCTATATTTATTGGCAATATTAATTCCTCCTACTAGCGCAAAATACGAATCAAAAACTACAATTTTGTGATGAAGCCTTCGCCCAATAGAAAAACTAGCCCACGAAAAAAGAGGCGCAAATATTCGAAAATGAATACCAGAGGAACAAAACCAAGATTTAAGAGCAGGAATAGAATAGTAAGAACCAAAGCCATCAACAACAATATCTATTGTAACTCCCCTTTGAGAAGCCTCCATTAATTTTTGAGCTACCCATTTACCCGTTTCATCGTTTTCAAAAATATAAGTTTGTAAGTAAATTGTATGTTTTGATTTTTCAATTAAGGCACCTAGAGTTCTAAAGTACTCTTCGCCTCCCTTAATCAGCTTAACGGACGCTGCTCTCCAGTAATTATACTTTGTGAAGTATCGGCGTTCAAACTCACTTTTTATACGCCTCAGCGTTGCCATACTCCACTATTACCAACCTTTTCAAAAACTACTATAAAAGCGGGCTAGTTAATATTCTTATTCTTATTGAGAAAATCTAAAATTTTATCCATATTTATTATTTTTCCACTCCGATTCGTTTCTGTTTGCTCCCAGGAGCTACTAGCAGCTAATATTTCGTAGGCTTCCTTTTGCTGAATACTAGGATTAATAGACTTAAATACTCCCAAAATACCTGCTACTAAAGGAGTTGCCATTGAGGTCCCGCTTAAAGCCACGTAACCATTACCAGGCTTTAGAGAAAGTATATTTACACCCGGCGCAGCTACGGCGTAAGGAATACCCTCCACTGTATTCGAAAAAGGAGCCAACTCATTTTTTTCATTTAAAGCTGTAACCACAATTACACCTGGTACATTAGCTGGAGAAAACTCTATGGCTGCTTCACTATTATTCCCCGCAGCTACTACCACTAAGCAGCCCTTGCGAAGAGCAAAATGAATAGCATCTACTTCGGCTTTGGGCGGTTTAGGATGCCACCCTCCTAGCGATAGCGAAATAACATCCGCCCCCGCTTGCACCGCTTCTATAATAGCCGAAGCTACACTTTCAACACTTCCTCTACCCTTGGCATCCAACGCAGGGAAACTCATAATTTCAATGAATTTCCCTTCCCAATTTAGCGAGGCTATCCCTAGCTTATTATTAGCAACAGCCCCTGCGATTCCAGCACAATGGGTTCCATGACCATTTTCATCAAAACTACCTGGCGAAGGACAAAAAGACTCCTCTAAATCTTCATGGTCTTTATCTACACCAGTATCGATAATAGCAATTCTTGCCTTACGAATTGGCTTAAGGGCACGGAGCTTATCAAAAGAAAGCTGAATACTTTTTAGTGCCCATTGCTGCGAAACAAAAGGGTCGTTGGTTAGATGCTCCTGTTCCTTGGAAACCGCATGCGCTTCTAAAACAGGTACTTGCCACCTTTGATAATTAGGCTCGTAACTATCTACATTCTCTTTATCTGCCCCCAAAAGCTTCGCTAGTTTTTCTCCCTTATCAGCAGGACAATTAATTAAAAAATATTGAGCTAAATTTTCATCTTCTTGCAGCGAAACAGTAGTAAAGATTTTGGTATAAGAAGCTCCCGCTTCTTTTAACCACGGAACTACCTCGTCAATTGAATCATCGGGTCCTAGTTCTAAAAGATATTGCACTGTAGAAACCGTTGGTTCTCGCTGTTTTTCTCCTAATAAATTATTAAAAGCAGAATAGGCAAAAGAAAGCAAGTACCATCCTAAAGCAATAGCCATCACCAAAATACCATTGACTATAAAAAATGTTGCTCTTCTCTTATTTAACCTTTCCCAAAGGTAAGTTAGCAAAAAAGCAAGTCCTAAGTCTCGTAAAGTTACTACCACTGCTTGCTCCTCGCTAGCAATATAGCGATAAAGCAATGCCAGTGGTAATACTAATAAGGCTGCCCACCGTAGCTTCAACCTGCCGCTCTCTACTGTATGCATTCCCTTAGCTAACAGTAAGGAACCCACTATTATAAGTAGAAAAGATAATAAGTGCCACTCCATCAAAAGTTTATAGTACCCCATGAAACTTTTAGAATTTAATCAGGTAGTAAAATACATATTTCTTACACCAAGAAGCAAGCCTAAAATAAAATTTATTTAATTTTTATGCTAAATAATTAGGCTTTCAGGGTACTTAAACCAAGACTTTTCTTTAGTTATTAATCATAAGTTAACCATGCTTATGTTTAAGTATACCTATTGACGCCAAAATTTTTTGATGGTACCCTCAGAAGAAAAAACAATTAGTACGTGCTCTTGAAATATGCAATAGGAGCGTTTCTTATGTCCTGGGAACGTAATGTAAAAGCTAGAATTTTCAAAAGAAAAATTTTCAATAGGCAAACGAAACACTTTCTTTTGTTTATCATTCTTATAAAGCAATACAAACTGAAAAGGCTTAGGTAAAAGCAAGATATTCTCCTTAGATTTACCCCGCTCAAAATACTGAAAATAAATGGTATCTGCTGCACTGGTTAATCGAAAAAAAGAAAGTTCTTTAAAAGCATAAGTTTTATAAAAGTTTTTTTGCCCCAAATTATGGTGCCATTCTGCGAGAGTAGCGCCTGGGCAACAGCCAACTACCAAACTCAGAGTTTCCGTTTGCAGGGAACCTGGTAGCTGAATTTGAAACATAATTTGTATTACATCTGGCGAACTACAGAAAGGAATATATGCGGCTTGTACAGCTACATTTTGGTTTTTTTGTTGACTATAAGCTATATACTGCACAATTGGTTTTGAATACCCTGTTTCCATCTTCACTATTAAACTTTCTATTCCACCTGCTCCTTGGTACGCTTGGTATTCACCACTAAAAAACTTGTATTCGTTCCAACGAATAGGCCTGCAAACAATTTTTTGCTGGGGTGAAAACTCTATAGTAAGCGAATAACCCAAAAATTGGGGCTCTTGTTTAAAGAAAATTGGAATATTTGACCATGCTTTCCCCCCCTTTATCTGCTTATAATAATCAAAAGGTAATAAGGAAACAATGGCTTTGCCATTAGGCAAAAAACTGTGAAAAATAACCTCATAAGCAAAAAATTGAGTAGCCTCATGAGAAGCACTAAAAAAATGAGCTCTTAATTTCTGAGATTCTATCCAAAAAGAAAAAATAGCATTTTCGCCGCGATATACTCCTGTAAATTGTTTTAGATATTGTTGCTCCTGTATCTTTGCATGAACCCTACCCATTTGCTGCAAGGGCAGCACCAGAAAAAAACAACAGAAAATTATCAAAAATGAAATGCAATGATAGTCGATCAAAAAAAAGATAAAAAAGAACATCCTACGCTACCAAATTTAATATATAATCCTATGCTAAATAAGTGGTTTATAATTTATTACCCATTCCCTTTTTTAGAACCACTTTTAAATTAATAATTTTACTATTGACTATCAATGATATAAGCATAAATATATTGTTGAAATTGTTTTTTTATGTTTTATTGTGTATTTTTGTATACAATGCAATATACATGTTAAACAAAAAAGTGTACACTTTTATTTCTGTTTTACCTAAGCTTAGCAATTCTATGCAGGTGTACTATTTCCTAATTTTATTTGCTCTTTGCGTGGGGATAAATTATAATTTTGCATGGGCTCAAAAAAAACAACGTGCGCGTGATAAAAAGGCAAAAATAGAACAGCCCACTACAACTCCTGTTACTCTTATGGCTCCTGAACCGCCACTAATTAATTCCAAGCCTACAGAAAAAGAACTTGAAAAATCACCTGTTAGCAATAAGCCCAAGGGTCCATACTTAGTACTAGAAAGCGACTCATATAATTTTGGAAAAGTAAAACAGGGGGAAGTTATTAAACATAGCTTCAGAATCAAAAACCAAGGCAGTGCAGATTTGTTGCTGACGAGTGTAAAGCCTAGCTGCGGCTGTACTATTTCAGAGTGGCCTAAGAATGCTATAAAACCTGGTGAAACTGCTCAAATTGATGTCAAGTTTAATACGGCTGGTAAACTAGGAAAACAAAAAAAATCCATAACTATCTCCACTAATATGGAACCCAATAACCTAGTAGTACTCTACCTCGAGGGAGAAGTAATTAACCCTTTACTCCCCTCCCCCTAGCAATTTTTTTCTTTTCATGTTACCCTCTAGTCTTTATATTTTTTCTGCTACTCAGCTGAATGATAAAATAAAATGCAGCCTAAATTACTTTCCTCAACTAAAAAAAATACTTTCCACAGACTATTAATCTTCCTCCTCCCCTACAAAAAAACTTTTATTATAGGACTCCTACTAACTTTTATTTCTTCAATACTTAACCCTATTCGCCCCTATTGGATACAATCTATCATTGATAATGAAATAGCAGCTGGAAATACTAGTGCCCTTAGAATATCCATTCTAGGGGTTGCTATGCTAGTAATTTTACAAGCTGTATTAATGTATTTTCAGATTGTTACAACCCACACGCTAGGGCAGAATATTCTAAACGATATGCGCAATACTGTATTTGAACATATTTTACACCTAAAAGTACAATACTTTGACAAAACCCCTATAGGCATCCTACAAACAAGAACTATTAGTGATATCCAAACCCTTAATAATATTTTTAGCGAAGGGCTTGTTACTATAGGGGGAGAGTTTTTACAGCTCATCACTATTCTCATTCTTATGTTTATCACTAGCTGGCAACTTACTCTTCTTGTGCTGGCAATAATTCCTTTACTAGTGATTGCTATCTATGTTTTCAAAAAAAATGTCAATGAAGCCTTTAACAGAGTTCGTAAATACGTAGCAGAACTAAATAGTTATTTGCAAGAGCACATCACAGGGCTTACCATAACCCAACTTTTTAATAAAGAAAAAAGAGAAGCCCAAAATTTTGATAGAATTAATCAATTGCACCAAAAGGCCCACATAGATACTATCTATTATTACAGTATATTTTTCCCGGTAGTTGAATTCATGGCGGCTCTTGCACTTGCTATTGTAGTATGGCACGGCACACAAGAAGTACTCCAAGAAAATATTACCTTTGGAGTTTTAGTAGCCTTTCTAATGTACATCCAAATGTTTTTCCGCCCCATCCGAATGCTAGCTGACCAATTCAATGCTCTTCAACTGGGAATTGTTAGTGCAGAACGCATTTTTAAAGTATTAGATACACAAGATTTTATTTTAGATCCCCAGCAGCCCCAAAATAATCCCAACTTATTTCATAAGCCTGTAAGTATTACTTTTGAAAATGTCACTTTTGGATATAATCCTCTTCACCCTGTGCTCAAAAATATTAGCTTTCACGTTTGCGCTGGTACTACTACCGCAATAGTAGGGGCTACCGGCTCTGGAAAAACAACTATTTTTAATCTGATTAAACGATTTTATGAAATAGAGCAAGGTAAAATTCTTATTGATAACCTCCCAGTTCAAAGCTATACTCAAGCAGAACTTCATAAAGCAATAGGCGTAGTAATGCAGGATGTATTTCTTTTTTCGGGTAGTATTTATGATAACATTACTCTTTTCAACCCTCATTTCTCACTTTCTCAGGTACAAAAAGCAGCAGAAATAATCGGAATTCATTCGTTTATTATGCAGCTTCCCCAAGGCTACTATTTTCGTGTTGGAGAAAGGGGGGCTACTCTATCAGCGGGTCAGCGCCAACTCATTGCATTTGTGCGTATTCTACTCTATAATCCTAAAATAATTTTACTAGATGAAGCTACAGCTAATATAGATAGCCAAACCGAAGTACTAATTCAAAATGCACTTACACAGGTTCTTTCTCATAGAACCTGCATAATAATAGCTCACCGCCTATCTACAATACAGCGTGCAGACCAAATTATAGTTATGCGAAAAGGAGAAATTGTTGAAAGCGGCAAACATGATGAGCTCTTACAAAAAAATGGCTACTATAAAAAGCTGTTTATGTATCAATATGCCAGCTTTTCACCTACCTATTAATACTCATTAATAAAAAAATTCTACTTTATTGTGCCCAAACAGCAACATATTCTTGAACACATTAAAACTCAAGCACAAAATATTTTCCCAAAAGTTGTTGCTATTAGAAGGCAGATTCATCAATATCCAGAACTAGCTTTTGAAGAATATCAAACTGCCAAACTAGTAGCAGACTTTCTAAAAGAATTAGGCTTACAAGTACAAGAAGGGGTAGCTAAAACAGGCGTAGTAGCTTTGCTAAAGGGTGCAAAGCCGGGTCGAGTAATTGCTCTCCGGGCAGATATGGATGCGCTACCTATTCAAGAAGCTAATCCAGTTGAATACGCATCTTGTATTAATGGGAAAATGCATGCTTGCGGTCACGATGCTCATACAGCCTCACTGCTAGGCTGCGCAGCCATCCTCACTACTCTAAAAGACGAACTTCCCGGCCAAGTAAAATTTATTTTTCAGCCGTCAGAAGAAAAAGAACCTGGCGGCGCCTCCGTTATGATACACGAAGGAGTTTTGAAAAATCCTGCGCCCCAAGCTATAATTGCTCAACATGTGGCTTCTTATCTTCCGGTAGGCAAAATTGGCATTCGAGCCGGAGAATACATGGCATCTGCTGACGAAATTCGCATAGTTATCCGCGGCAAAGGAGGGCATGGTGCGCAGCCCCATACTTGCATAGACCCTATCGTAATTGCTGCCCAAATAATTGTTACTCTACAGCAACTAGTAAGCCGCGTTGCAGACCCTAGAATTCCTACCGTACTTACCTTTGGAAAAATAGAAGCTCAAGGCGCAACTAATGTTATACCCGATACTGCCTACTTAGAAGGAACTTTTAGAACCTTCGACGAAAAATGGCGCACCCAAGCCCACCAGTGGATACAAAAAACAGTAAAGGGTATAGCAGAAAGTTTAGGAGCTGAAGTAAATATTCAACTTCAAAAAGGATATCCCGTATTATATAACGATGTATTGCTCACTCAGCAAATTCGAGAGAATATTGCCTTTTATGTAGGAGAAGAAAATATTGAAGAATTACCCATTTGGATGGCTTCAGAAGATTTTGCTTTTTATACTCACCATATCCCTGGCTGTTTTTACCGCTTAGGTACACGTAACGAAAGCAAG
The DNA here is from genome assembly GCA_025057395.1 of Bacteroidia bacterium. GTDB lineage: Bacteria > Bacteroidota > Bacteroidia > J057 > JANWXU01 > JANWXU01. The sequence goes on from JANWXU010000003.1 coordinate 27,707, forward strand.
GGTATTGTGCACCCTGTTCACACCCCTTATTTCAATATCGATGAAGACGCGTTACGAATTTCTACCGGACTTATGGCATGGCTTACTTACTGCTACCTAATATCTCATAGTTCTTGATTTTGCTGTTGAGCTACGCTGGAAGCAACAAAAATCTGGGGGTAGTGAGAAATAAAATTCCGGTGCAAGCTTAAAATCACTATCGTAAGGATGCCCAAGGCTAATGTACTATTAATGCCTTCATTATTTTTAATGAGCTCATTCCCCTCTTCAATGTACAATAATAAAAATTGGCTAAAACCTGCTATCATGCCATGAAAAATAGCAGAACCTAAAATACTTCCCGAATAATAACGCAAAAAGCAGAGCCAAAAAGAAAAAATAAGATAGTGAATAAGCATAACAGGAATCCCCCCCCATGCGTAGCTAGGAAAGCTCTTACCTAAAATTGTTAAAGGAAGTAGCCAGATTCCCCAAATAGCCCCCACTAATAAGTTACTTTTCCAAAACCCCAGTCTGAGCGCTTGTTTTTGTAAAAATCCTCGCCACCCTAATTCTTGTCCCACGTAAAAAGGAAGGCTGAAAAAATAGCCTAAAAAAATACTGCTAATTATACCTGTTATTAAAGTAAAAAACGGGCCGTAGCTGATAACTAGCTCAATCTGCTGTGGACTTACCCCTTGCTTCTGTAAGTAAACAGTGTAAGTTTTTCTAAAAAATTCTTTTGTAAAATTTAATTTGCCCCACCAGGAAATTTCTAAAATATTTCCTAGTATAAAATAAAGACTAAAAAATAAAAAAATCCAAGCTAGAAAAAAAAAAGTAATATTTCGTATAGCTTTCCAAGAAATGTCTTGCCAACTTAAACCTAAATCCGCCCAAGATATGCCATATACCCATTTTCCTAATAATAAACTCACAATAGCAGGAGAAGACATATACCCTAAACCAATCGCATAAAAAGCTGAAGGCGAATCCCACTTCACATTCAATAAATGTAGGCTAAGTAATATAGACCAACTCAAAATATAAGTTAAAATGGTATAGTGTATAATCGGACTAAGCTTAAACATCGAAACATTTATTGAAATTGCAATTTACAATTTTGTTTTCGTTCCTTTCTATTCTTAACTTAGTAAGGAGATTTCTCTTTTTACTCTAATTTTTTATGTAATATGCTCACTCAAGAAATTCTTAGTCGATGTTTATTTTTAGATATCGAAACAGTACCTATTGCACCAGAATATAGTGCTCTCACAGAACCTATGCAAAAGTGTTGGGAAAAAAAAGTGCGTACCAAAATTCAAGAAGGCCACCTTCCCCAAACTCTGTATGACCAAATGGCGGGCATTAGCGCCGAATTTGCAAAAATTATTTGTATTTCTTGTGGCGTAATTCAATTTCCTAAGGAAAAAAATGGTATTGCCCCTAAAGTACGTATACTATCTTTTACACATGAAGATGAAAAAGAATTAATCCTTTCTTTTTGGCAAGTAATAAATAGACATTTTAAAAATGCTTCTTCTTCCAAGTACATTTGTGGACACAACATTAAGGAATTTGATATACCCTTTATTTGCCGAAGAGCCGTAATTCACCAACTCTTGCCCTTACCTACTCCTCTTCAACTTTTTGGCAAAAGGCCTTGGGAAGTTCAACACTTATTGGACACTATGGAATTCTGGAAATTTGGAGATAATAAAGCCTTCACTAGCCTAGAACTTTTAGCCCTAGCATTGGGCATTCCTTCTCCTAAAAATGATTTAGATGGAAGCCAAATAGCTCAAGTATATTGGCAAGAACAAGATATTAAAAGAATTAAAAATTACTGTGAGCAAGATGTTAAGACTACCATTCAAGTTGCTTTACGCTTGGCGGGTCTCAACCCATTTGATTTAGACCTCAATAGTTAATAATATTTCTCTCCTAACTTAGTGAAAAATGAATTAGCTTATATCTCTATTCATATTATCAAGTGGATGGAGCTTTTATATCGAAACCTAGCCCCATTTTTTTTTCACCAAATAGGTCCTATTCGTAGAAATTCAATTTATGTTCCTATTTCTAATAATTCTACTAACCGCAACTTTTAATTCAACTTTCGCTAGTACTACTAGTAGTACTAATAGCAATCCTCATAACTTAGATCCTCAAGGCCTAGCTATTCTTGAAAAATACGATAGTTGCTATGCTATAGGCACCATGGCTGCATTTAACCAAGCTATAATCTATGCTCAAAAACTACTTAATTATGCAAAAACTAAGCAAGATAATAATATCATGGCCCTTGCTTACGCAAAAATTGGCCTTATCTACGATACTATTAATGATGATTTAGACCAAGCTATTTATTATTATCAAAAAAGTTATGAATTGTATCAGCTAGCTGATAATTTACCTAGAGCGGGTATTATGCAAAGCTGTGTAGCTGTAATACTAACCAAGCAAGGAAAATATAGCCAGGCTGAAAAACACTATCAAAAAGCTTTAGCTATTTACCAAGAAGCTAAAAAAGCCGAACCCAAACATTGGTTTTTCACGTACCGTAGATACATAAGCTTAGCTATCGTAATGCACAATTTAGCCCAAGCTCGAAAATTACTTCAAAAAACGGAAGAAATCTTCCGGCAATGGCCCCATCCTCCCGCCTCTGCAGCACAAGAACTTTTATTAACTAAAGTCGAACTTCTAAAAGCTGAGGGCAAATTCCAAGAGTGTATCCAACTACTAGAAAGCCGTAATAAAAATATTGATAGCCAGAAAGAATATAGTGCCAAAACGACTACTCTTAAACAGCTTAGTGAATTGTATGCTAAAGTTAATAATTATCGAAAAGCCTACGACACCCTGCTTAAAGCATCAGAAATGGTGGCTATTGGTTTAAAGAATTCCCACACACGAGAATTAAATGCATACCGAGCCCAGTGGGAAGCCGAAAGGAAGGAAGAAATTATTAAAACCCAAAAACTAGAAATTGAAACTCAAAAAAATAAGCTGCTATTAGTTACAGCGGTGGGTATAATCACTATCCTTCTGCTACTTACCCTAGCTTATGCCCTCTACCAAAGGAAAAAACATCAAAAACAACTATCTCAGCAAAATCATGAGCTAAAAAGACTTAATCAGGAGCTTGCCGAAGCTCTTGCTGAGTTACAAGAAAACAAGGAAGAGCTTTTATCTTCTTTAATCACTATTCAAAAACAACAAGAAACCATTATTGAAACTCAAAAAATTGCTGCTATTGCTAGCCTCTCAGCCAATATTGCCCATGAACTGAATACTCCCCTGGGAGTTATTCTAAGTGCTTCCCAGCAATTGCAAGCTGGGCAAGAGCAGATATATGAGTCTCTTTTTACTTTGCTTTCGATACTAAGCCCTGCTGAAATTAAATTTCTACAACACATTGCTCTCAGCAGTGAAAGCCAAAATAAGAATATAAAACAAGAAAGAGAAGATACTCGGGAATGCGCGCAAGAACTGAATTTGCCCTTATCATTTGCGCGAAAATTAGTTAGCCTAAACTTAGGTTCTCAGCAAGCTTTGGATGAACATCAACTCGATAAAAATTCACCCCATTTTGAGTCATTTATAAATTTAGTTTACAATATTGCTAGTAAAAATATTGCCCTAAAAAATATTATACTATCGATTAATCAAACTCGTAAAGTTATCGAACTCATCAACTGGTTTGTTCAAAATAGAAAAGAAGAAGCTAGTAGCATAAATTTGAAAAAAGTTCTTGAAAATACCTTAAGTCAATTCGACGCTTTTTTTAAATCTGAAAAAGTTGAGTTATCTCTTAAAATACCTGATACTATCGAAGTAAAGGCTTCTAGCACCGATATTGCATTTATTTTTACACAGCTTATCCAAAATTCTATCTTCGCCATGCAAGGGGAAGGTAAACTTTCCATTAAAGTTAGAGCAGAAGATAGGCAAGCCATTATCATTGTAGAAGATAATGGCCCTGGTATTGCCCCAAATTTACAAGATAAAATATTTCAGCCTTTTGTAACTAATAAATCAGAAGGACAAGGAATTGGAATGGGACTTTATATTACACAAAAGATTATCGAAACTCTTGATGGTACTATTTCCTTTGAATCTCGAGAGGGAAAAACAAGCTTCACAATAGTTTTGCCTTTAGCTCCTACAACCTATCCATCAGAAACCAAACTCGAAATTCCGGAAAGAGCTTAACAAATAAAATTTTAATTATTCAAAGCCCCCAAATAAAAAAGCCGCCCAGGCTAATACCACAAAGAAATAGCTAAAAATAGCAGTATTAATAACGCTTAAATTAAAATAAAACTAAAAGAGAGGGGCAATTCTTAATTTTACCCCTCTACCCTAATATTAGTTCTTTATAATCTTAGTTTTTAATTTCTGATTAGTTCCGTTAAATGTAAGTTCTATGAAATAAATCCCAGCAGGCAAATGACCAATGTCTATAAACTTTACTTGCTCTGCTTCCCAATCTTTTATCGAAAAGAATTCTACTTTCTTCCCTGTCGGCTCTAGAATAGTTATTTCAGCTGACTTAACAGAAGAGTTTGGACCTACTATATTCAAGACTGAATTAGTAGGATTGGGATAAACATTAACTATAAAATTATCTTCTAATTGCAGCCTAGCATTTAGGGTACTAAAACTTTGTTCGGTACTCCAAGTTGAAAGCTGCCCGTTACGAATAGAACAAATAGTACAATTAGTGCGAACCCTTACACTGTATTGCGTACCAGGCACTAAGCTTTCTAATACTGTACTACTTACACCCGCAGGTATAAGCAAAGAAGTCCAATTTTCTACTGGATTTTCCAAATTAGGATTCAAGGGCCTAAATTGTACAACGTGGCAAACTCCTGAGGGTAATGGTGTTTGCCACGATATTGTAGCCTGCGTGGCACTTATTTGTGAAATCGTAACATTAAACGGCTGCGGACAAGAAATAGGCTCACATTCCTTTACCTTTACTACAGTTTGCACAGCTCTGGAGCTACAACCATTTACGACCACTATTAGCTGATAAAGACCACTATCTTGTGCCTGAATATTCACGCGTATAGGATTTTGCTGTGTAGAACCAAAACCATTAGGTCCTACCCAAACATAATTAGCTTGCTCTATAGTAGGTGCATACAATTGCAATTCGCCCCCTAGGCAAACCGGACCATTATTTCCTACCGTACTTAGAGAAGGAACTAGATTAATAACTACGCTAGTAGTAGCCGAACGAGAGCAGCCCTCAATAGTAGCCGTAACCGTATAAGTACCTGAAGCTAAAGTATTGGCATTCACAATTCTAGGATTTTGCTGAGCGGATTGAAATCCACCAGGGCCTGTCCAACTATACGTAGCTCCCGGGAAAGTAGTAGCTGTTAAATTTAAGATAGAACCGGCACAAAGAGGACCGTTATTACCCGCTTGTATGCCTTGTGGGCTAGGTATAATAGAAACCTCCGTAGTAACAGGTTCAGAATAGCAGTTCCCTATCCTTACTACCAGAGTATAAACCCCTGCCTGGCTAGTAGTAACGTCAAAAAGTACTGGATTTTGAAGTGTAGAACTAAAACCTTGCGGACCGTACCATTCATAAGAAGCGCCGGCTACAGAAGTTGCACTTAACGACAAAGTAGAACCACTACAAGTTGGGCCATTATTACCTGCTTGAATACCGGAGGGCGTAGGAGTAACAGCTACCTTCACAGTTGCACTACTACTACATCTCCCTATTGAAGCAATAACTGTATAAGTACCTGCAGCAGTAGTAGAAACAAAATCTACTATCACATTTTGCCCCAGTGCCGAAAAGCCTGCTGGTCCTATCCAGCGGTAAGTAGCTCCCGCAATAGTAGAAGCTGTAAGCTGTAACTCCCGCCCTTCACAAACAGGACCGTTATAGTTTGCAACTAAATTTTGGGGCTGATTTAAAATTTGTACACTCGTAGTAGTTATCGCAGAAGTGCAATTACCTACTACCACCATCACCGAATAAACACCACTTGCTGCATTAAGGGGTAAAATAGGATTTTGTTCACTACTATTGTATTGCTGAGGACCACTCCAGGTATAGTTGGCTCCTGCCACACTAGTAGCCGTAAGTTGTATCTCTTGTCCTCTACAAACCGGACCATTGTTCCCTGCCTGAATACCCGAAGGAGTTCTATTTACCGTAACGTTTATTGCGCGAGCTGCAGAAGAACAACCCTCAATAATAGTGAAAACAAAATAAGTTCCTGCTTGCGATGGAGAAACATTGGCTATACTCGGATTTTGCTGCGTGCTAGCAAAGCCTCCAGGCCCTACCCATTGATAACTTGCTCCTGCTACTAGCGCAGCCGTCAGGTTCAAGGTTTGCCCACTACACACAGGGGAATTACTTCCGGCAAGCGGCATACTCGGTTTAGGAATAACATTCACAAAAGTAGTAAGAGTATCACTCTGACAGTTGCCTATGCGTACTAATAAACTATAAGTGCCTCCCGCCGATCGGTTCACATTAGGAATAAGTGGATTTTGAACTTGAGAAATAAAACCCGATGGACCTTCCCAATGATACGTTGCATCAACTATGCTACTAGCGGTTAATTGCAAATTCGTACCTTCACAAACTGGTGAATTACTTCCAATACTAATTTCAGGTTTAGGTTCTACCAAAACCCTGGTGGTTACAAGTGATGAGCTACACCCTCCTACAGAAACAATGAGTGAATAAGTACCCGAATAATCAGTAGTCACATTAGCAATTGCTGGAGTTCTTTGAGTAGAGGAAAATCCGGCAGGTCCTGACCAGTGATACCGAGCGTTTGCAAATTCAGGTGCTGTAAGGCGAAGGGTTGTACCAGCACATAAAGGCCCATTATTACCCAAACTCGCAGGTCGAGGAGGATCGTTAACAGTTACTCTAGTTGTAACAATTTCGCGACAGTTGCCAATAGCAACCTCTAGGGTATAAACACCACTTGGAGGATTACTTATAAGCAAATTTGAACCAGTTATTATATTACCATCAGGTAAGCGCCAGGTGTAAAAAGCACTAGGTACTATTGTAGCATTTAAATCTAGGCGCTGGCCGCGGCAAAGCTGCGTTTGTCCACTAATCTGAATAGTACCAGGCGAGGGATTTACATTTACCGAAATAGTACTTACCTGAGAAGAACAAAATCCAACCGTTGCAATGAGACTGTAGGTACCACTTTGATGCGTCTGGGCGTTTGATATTGTTGGATTTTGCAAGGTAGAAGTGAAGCCATTAGGTCCCCTCCAAGTATAAGTAGCTCCATTAATGTTTGCAGCAGTTAGCTCGAGCGTTTGCCCGGCACAGATAGGAGAATTCGATGCAATAGAAACTCTTCCTGGTGCAGGTGCTACCTCTAAGCGAGTAGTGGTACTACTAGAGCAATTCCCTATACGAGCTGTAACTGTATAAATTCCTGCTGCAGTAGTTTGCGTATTTAAGATTTGCGGGTTACGCAAAGTCGAAGTAAATCCAAAAGGCCCACTCCAACTATACGAAGCACCTGCAAAATTAGTAGCCTCCAAATTCGTCGTTTGACCTACGCAAACGGGTGAATTTGCTGTTGCTAATAGCCCTAAGGGAGCAGGATCGATAATTACTCGCGTGGTAACCACCTGTGAAGAGCAAAGACCTACAAAAGCAACTAATGAATACAAACCAGCATTATTGGCCGTTACACTATTGATAATAGGATTCTGCGCTGTAGAACTAAACAAATTGGGACCACTCCATAGTATTTGAGCGTTGCTAACAGGAGTAGAAGAAAGCTGTAAAGTACCTCCCTGACAAATAGGAGAATTGCTTCCTATCCTTGGAGGCTGGGGTCTAGGTATAACTTGAATGATAATACTTTCAGTTCGGGAACTACAACTGCCTATAGATACGACCAAATTATACTGCCCACTATGCCAAGGAGCTAAGTTAGAGCGTACAGGTCTTTCAAGGCTAGAAAAAAAGTTATCAGGCCCACTCCAGCGGTAAACTGCGCCAGGTATAGTAGTAGCGTTTAGTTGTAAAGTTTCACCTTCACAAAACTGTGCCTTGTTGCTTGTTATTATAGGAGTTGGCGGACTAGGCGCTACTCTCACTACCGTAGAGCTAGTAGCAGAAGTGCAGTTACCAATGGCAGCATATACATTATAGGTACCTTCGTCTAAAGTAGTAGCTCTTTCTATAATCGGAGTCTGAGTTGAGGCAGAAAAGCCATTGGGTCCACTCCAAAAATAAGTAACCCCCGGAATAGTGGATGCATGGAGCCGTAGTGTTTGTCCCTCGCAAATGGGACTATTACTACTTGCAATAGGAATTGGTGGCGTAGGAATAACAGAAACAGCTACTTGTGCAACTTCTGAAGTACATTGCCCCACAAAGGCAGTCACAAAGTAAATACCCGAATTTTCGGGAGTGGCATTAGGAATAAATGGTAGGCGGTCGGTAGAAGTAAACCCGTTTGGTCCTACCCAACGATAAGTAGCACCCGGAATAGCAGAAGCAAATAAATTCAAAGTTTGGCCGCTACAAATTTCACTATTACTTGCCACTGTAGGAGGAGCTAACAATGATCTTACTAGTACAGTAACAGCTCCAGGTTGCGATTGACACTGTCCTCTTCTAGCAACTACCAGGTAGTCTCCTGCATCATCTTCCGAAAATACCATTTTACTTACTGTAGCGCCTGTAGCACTAAAATTTGAAGGACCGCTCCATTCGTACTGTACACCAGCCACAGGGTTGGCTACATTCAATATCAAGGTACTATTTAAGCATAAGGGAGAGTTGCTAGTAGCTACTGGCAGCTCCGGAATTTCCAAAATTTCTACTGTAGTAGTAGCTCTTGCAGAGGTACATCCATTTTCAATAGCTACAACAGTATATATTCCCGCATCCAGAGTAGAATTTACTTCTCTACTTGTAAAACCATCTCTACTCACAAATCCATTCGGACCTAACCAATAATAATTAGGTACCACAAAATCGTTATAAGCACTTAGTATCAAAGTTTGCCCTACGCAAACCGGAGAGTTACTTGAAGCTATAGGTGCTTCAGGAATAGGTTTAATATTTACGTTTACAACTGCTGGCTGAGAAGTACAACCATTGGCGATAGCCACCACTGAATAAAGACCAGCATCTTCAATCCGTAAATTATTTCTTCTAATAAGATTATTATTGTTGGTTGCAAAAAAGTTATTAGGACCACGAACCAAGAAAGTAACTTGTTGTAAGCTTAGAGCTGTAAGGGTTAGATTTTCGCCTACACACTTAGGCTGATCTGTAAAAATCGCTGGTGGTGTTGGCAAGGGATGCACGATAATTGGAGCTGTATTAGTAAAAGATGAGCAGCCAGCATAAATAAGCGTAAGGCTATACATCCCGCTCCACTGAGGAATCATTCCGTTCCTTCTTGGACTAGCTAGAGTAGAAGTAAAACCTCCTGGGCCCTGCCAAAAATATCGATAGCCTGGTAAAGTAGTGGTAGAAAGTTGCAAAGTTTGACCTTCACAAATGGGGGCATTCGAGCGAATTACAGGAAGTTCCGGCAATTCTACTACGTTGACACGGACAATGGAAGGATTAGAAGTACAGCCATTCATAACTGCAACTACAGAATAAGCCCCCGCGTCCTGCCTTTGCAAGGTAGCACGACTAGGAGTAGCTCCCATGGCATTAAAACCATTAGGTCCGCTCCAAATAAAATCTGCACCAGGTAAGCCACTTGCACTTAGGTTCAATGTACCACCAATGCAAACAAAGTCATCACCTATTACTGTAGGAGGATAGGGAACGTCTTTAATAGTAACGTTTACTACAGTAGCTGGTGAAATGCAATTCCCAAGTCTTGCCCGAACTTGGTAAGCTCCCCCATCAGCAGAAAGTGCATTTTGTTTTACTACTTTATCACCTTCCCAGTACCAGTTATCAGGACCATTCCAAGTTATAACGGCATTAGGATGGGCAACGGCCGTCATACGCAATACTTCTCCCTGGCAAATAGGACTATTTGTAAGCACACTAGGGGACGCTGGCGTAGGATTTACTACAATGGGCAGAGTAGCAGGAGATAAAGCACAGCCGCCTCTGGAAGCTACCACCGAATAAACACCTGCATCTTGCAGAGTAACTCCTGCCTTCGTAAACCTTGTGCCTCTAATGACCTCACCAGCAGGGCTACGCCAAGTATACACTACCCCTGGCTCTGCATGTACGGTAAGGGTTAGCAGCTGACCTTCACAATAAGTCAAGTTACCTACTGGCGTAACCGTACGCGGAGGCTCAATTATTTCAACCTGAATACTGGTAGTATCTGAAATACAACCATAATTGTTAATTCCATACACCTTATAAATGCCAGCACTCTCTCGAGTTGCTTGCCTTCGAATAACATCCACACCTGAAAATACCCTATCTGGACCAATCCAATAATATAGAGCAATATTAGGATCACCACTTACCTGTAAAATCAAAGTACTATCGCGACATAAGGGAGCGTTCGAGAAGATAGTAGGTTTCAATGGTTTATCGTAAATATTTACTACCACCTCCCCCACCTCAGAAGTACAGGAACCCACAATTGCCCTTACACTATAAGTACCTGCATCATTGAGGGTTACCGCATTAATAGCCGGAAAAGGATGATAGCGGTTAGTTTGGTTTTCAATGCCTGGTATGAAACCATTGGGTCCAAACCATTCAAACTTGGTACCTATAGGGTAATTAGGGTAATTTAACACCGATAAATTCAATTCACTTCCTACACATAAAGGTACTTCCCGCTGAAAAATGTTATAATAAGTAGCCACAGGTTTTTCAGGAAAAGGAGTTACTTCGATAAAGGTAGCTACCACTGCAGAACTGCAACCAGCATCACTAATAGCCATTACGGTATACGGCCCCCCCATAGCAGCAGAAGTAATAAAGCGAGATACCTGGTTTCCTCCCGCTACAAAATCAAGCGGTCCTTTCCAAACAAAGCTAGTATTTTGCTGCGGAGGAGTATACAAAGTAAGAGTTTGACCTACGCATAAAGGCTCATTAGAAGTAGGTTCAGGATTAATAGGAATTCGATTTACAAATCCAATCACGGGTACTCTTTCACTTCGGCACCCTGTCTTGGTATCGAAACCTTCTAAATAAAATGTAGAAGTGGAGTTCAAGAAAGGAGAAGTTAACCAATAGGGGTCTGTATCATCAAAGCGTATTTCAATCCCTCCAATTTGCTCAGTATACATTCTTACCATATTACCCGAAGTAAGAATAGCCGTAAATGTAACCATTCCGGGTCCACAACGATTTACATTATCTGCTAAAGGAGTGCTAGGATTGTTATGCAGGGTAGAAGTTACAATAGTGGGAAAGCTTTCACATCCTGTAGTTTTATCCCTTGCTACACCGTAGTAGGTAGTTGTACCAACTGGAGCTTGTGCTAAACTCAGTAGAAAAGGTACTTCTTCCTTTACTACCATTGGAGGAAAATCCATAGAATGTTGATAAAGTGCCACCTCTATGCCCCCCGCATCAGCTACTAGAGCAGTAAAAGTTATAGGCTGCGCCCCTCCACAGAGGGTAATTGGCTCAATACGAGGCGTAGGGGGCCTAGGGTTTACTATTATGCGAGCATCAGAAAAGGGACTTAAACAGTTAGTGTTGCTATTAAAGCTCGCTATTTTGAAAAGGGTAGTATTAGATACTTCAAAGCTCAGATTATAAGTTGGTCCTCCACTTACCGACTGCAAAAGATTACCTCCTGCATCATAAAGACGCATAACATCAGCTGGCGGATTTCCCATTGTTGCGGTAAAAGTGCCGAAGCCAGAACCGCAACGCTGTACGTCATCTACAGCTGGTGCGCCTGGAACTTCTTTTATATAAGCAACAACCTGTTTTCGTTGACTTATACATCCTGTCTGAATATTTTTACTTTCTACCCAAAATGTAGTAGCAGGAGCACTTAGCTCTGGAGTAGTTAGAATAAATGGCGCAGTGACATCTTGTTGCAAAAGAGTGGAACTTTGATCATAAAAATTAACTAACTGCGCAGCAATAGGATTAACCGTAAAAGTAACTCTTCCTGGCCCACAACGCGATTCATCAACTACTAAAGGAAGAGGGGGATTAGGATGAATAGTAACAGGCAAAATTTGTGGCTCACTAATGCAATTGGTCTGTGTGTTAAAAGCTCTTAAGTAAAGCGTTGTAGTAGAAGTGACCTCCTGGCTAAAGAAAAAGTTAGGATTAGGGTTTACAGATTGCAACAAATTGTTAGCATTATCATACAAAAGCATCTGGTTACCAGGGGGTACACCCATTCCTGCCGTAAAACTAATGATTCCTGCTTCGCAACGTGCTTGCCTATTCACAACCGGTAAGCCTGGATTAGGATTGACATTAACAAGAACTGTATTTCTATTACTTTTACATCCTGTTGTATTGTTAACAGCTTCGAGATAATAAGTGGTTGTAACAGTGGTATTTTTATCTCCGGGAATGGTGTTAGTAACTAATTCAATCGTGGGAGGAGCTGCGGTTGAAATGGGAACCCCTCCTACGGGAGAATCGAATAGTTGCACATAATCCCCTTGTATGAGGGTTGCAGTAATAGTAACGGCTCCTGTTCCACACCGGCTTACAGGGGGAGCTTGGGGGGGCTGCGGTAAAGGATTAATTGTGACATTTACAGCACTCCTAGGACTTTTACACCCTGTAAGGGAATTTTCTCCTTCCAGAAAATAGACCGTAGTAGTTTGAACATCATTGAGTACAAAAACATAAGGCTCAAAATTATCCGTTTGAATGGGGGGAATAATTGGATTCTGCGTGGTATATAAGCGAACAATTCCGGTTCCTCCAGAAAATACAGCAGTTATAGTAACAGTACCCGGCCCACACCTTGATACGTTCGATACCAAAGGAGCAGCGGGAATGGGGTTAATAGTAGCAGTAATAGCACGACGCTCACTTTTACAGCCCGTATTTTCATTAATTACCTCTGCAAAATAAGTAGTGGGGCTTATTCCCAAAAAGGTGACAAACGAATACAAGTTTCCCTGCAAAGTACCACTAACTTCATTGCCATTGGCAGCATATAACTTGATTATTGTACCTGGTGGATTACCCATAGTAGCTGTTATAGTAATTACCCCCGCTCCACAATTAACAATATTCGAAGCAACAGGTCTTTCCGGGTTTTCATTTACTTGCACCTGTATTGTCTGTCTATCTGATTCACAGCCAGTAGACTGATCCAAAACTGAGAGGTAAAAATCATATGGCATTGTTCTTGGAGCTAGCGGCTGTGTTGTTAAAACGTAAGGAGCATTGGAAGCTACCGAAATAGGCTCGCTCGTCGAAAGGGTAGAAAATAGACGTATCTGAGTCCCTCCGTTTACTCCCATGTTGGCAGTAAAAGTAACAGCTCCTGTACCACAACGTGGAGGAATATTTGCAGCGGGAAGACTAGGCTTAGGGAAAACCTTTACTTCTAGTGGAGTAAAAGAACTGTTACAGCCCGTCGATTCATTTTCACTTCGTAAATAATAAGTTACTGAAGTTGTTCCAGCAGGGGTACTAAATAAGTAGGGTGCACTTGCATCGGCTTCTAAGAAGGAATAGGCACCACTGGTAAAAGAATATAAAGCAAGACGCGTACCCGGCGGATTACCCATCGAAGCAGTAAAAGAGACTTGGGAAGTTCCACAACCGGTTACTGTTATGTTAGGAGGCGCTCCGGGCGTAGGATGTACTACTGCAACTGCAGATTGTTTTGCACTCTCGCATTGAGTTGCGGCATTATAGCTAGAGATATAAAAAGTAGTAGTAGTACCTACTACAGGACTGGAAACCTGAAAATTACCCATTGCCGTGGCAAGCAAATTGTTCGCGCTATCGTATAGGCGTACTTCGCTACCTGCGGGAGTACCCATACTAGGGCTAAATACCACAGAGCCTGTTCCACAAACAGGAACGCTCGGCACCTCAGGAGTTCCCGGAATAGGATTCACAGTTGCTACCACTGGTACCTTTTCACTAGCACACTGGGTAGTAGCATCAAATACGTCTATGTAAAAAGTAGTAGTAGTATTAATAGTACGAACAAAATTATAGGGCAAAGAAGTTACAGTTAGTGCAGGAGTAATATTAGCAGGGAGAGTTGCAGTAAATAATCGAATTGCATTCCCTGGGGGTAACCCCATACTGGCACTAATAGTAATAGTACCTGGGCCACAGCGCGAGGCAGAAGGCACAACAGGCGTCCCAGGTACGGGGTTAATAATTGCCCGCGCCTCCACAGGATCACTAAAACAAGTAGAGGTGGCGGAATACTGCTTAAAAGCACGGATATAATAAGTGGTATTCGATACTACTCCAAAAGCTGTTAGTTGATAGGTAACAGGGCCACCTGAAGTAGCTATAGGATTAATAAGAGAAGTGGAGGTACCAAATAACCGGATATCATCTCCACTAGGGCTGCCCATAAAGGCAGTAAAAGTAACATTTGAAGGCCCACAGCGAAAAACGGGATCAACACTAGGGTTACCTGGCAAGGGATATATGGTTGCCAAAACTTCAATACGCTGGCTTTCACAGCCCGTTTGCTCGTTAAAAACACTAATATAGAAGGGGGTAGTTGCGGTGAGATTAAGAATTGTAAACGAATTTGGAGGTGATACTTCCTCTATTGGCAAAACACTAGAAGAAGTGGAAGTATATAAACGAAAGCGACTACCTATCGGATTACCCATGTTTGGAGTGATAGTAATAATACCCGGTCCGCATCTTTCAACCGGATTGATAATAGGGGTACCTGGCAAAGGAATCGTAGTTGCCGTAACAGCAACACGAGGACTCTCACAAGTTGTAGAGGTATTGTAAGAACTTACGTAAAATGTAGTAACAGAATTCGCCGGCAAGTAAGGAGTTTGATAAGCATTTGATTCTGCTAAAACATTACTAGTTGTATTATCAGCATACCACCTTAAAACACTAGCACCTGTACCTGGAGAGCCGTCTAAAATTACTGAACCTGGTCCACATCTACTTTTATTAGTTGCAGTAGGGTTAGCAGGTATAGGATGAACTGTAATTGATACAGTGTGAGCGGGAGAAGTACACCCGTTTTCATTCACTATTAATGTTATATTCTTAGACCCCTCACTGCTCCAACTCAAATTATGAGGCCCCTGCGTAGTGGGATTACCACCAATACAGCCATCACAACCCCAGGTGTATGTGGCTGCAGCACTACCATTGCCCTGATACGTAACCTTGGTACTTCGATTCGGACAAACTGGCTGCACAATACTAAATAAAGCAGAGGGAGTTTGATTTACTGTTAATAGCACCGTAGATTGCGGAGAAGTACAACCATTCTCCGTTACTGCTAGCCGTACAGATTTTACCCCTGCTGTACTCCAAGTGACATTAAAGCTTCCACTAGTAGTAATAGAATTAATATTTGGAATACAGCCATCACAATTCCAACTAAATATAGCGGTAGTTCCAGCCCCCCCAGTATAGTTAATAACCGATGATTGACCTGTACAAATAGGGTTGGCACTCACACTAAAAGCATTGGAAGGAATAGGGTTCACTGTAATAATTACAGAGGTAACAGGGGAGGTACATCCATTTTCTGTTACAGTTAAAGTAAGTGTTTTAGTACCTGGTTCTTGCCACGTAACGGTATGGGGGCCCTTGGTTGTGGGCAAAGGCAAACAATTAGCACAATTCCACGTATAAGTTGCATTATTACCCGCTAAACCCGTATAGGTAATCGTAACATTATTTGCAGCACAAACATTAAAAGGAGTTATAAAAGTAGATGCAGGTATGGGGTACACCGTAACTATTTGATTATACACCACAGAAGAACATTGTCCCTGAATGATTAGCAACGATACCGTTTTTTGTCCTGGCGTGCCCCAACTAATTTGATGGGGTCCTTGGGTGGTAGGAATTGTGCTGGGTGTACACCCATCACAATTCCATTGATACACAGCATTTGTTAATGGAGGACCATTGTATTGCAAATTTCCAGTCTGCCCCACACACAAGGGTCCCACATTTGCAAAACTAGCAACTGGGGGATTATATATAGGTATAGCTTGCGTAAAAGATGGAGATTGACAGCCATGGCTGTTAGTAACGGTTAAAACTACAGTTTTAGTACCCTCCGTTGTCCAACTTACATTAAAGGGGCCTGCTGTATTACTTCCAATATTAGGTGTACATCCTCCACAATTCCAATTATAGCTCATGTTGCCCGCTGTTCCTGTAATAGTAGTAATCTGGTTTGTGCAGCCTACAACCGTATTATTAAAACTAGCAGTAGGACGAGGATTTACAGTAATAACTTTAGACACAGTCGGAATCACACAGCCGGTAGAGGTAGTAACTTGCAAAGTTATATTTTTAGTACCCGCAGAATTCCAACTTACGTTATGAGGGCCTGCATTGGTTCCAGTTATGTTGGGTATACAGTTATCACAATCCCAAACGTAAGTAGCTCCTCCATAATTTGGAGAGCCTCCTATTGAGGTAATTTGATCTACACAAACACTATTGGGTGCGTTAATATTAACAGTAGGTGGATTAGAAACATTGAACGTTAAGCCATAAGTATTTCCACATCCAGGAGTAGGAGATGCCTGAAGGGTAATTGTTTTAGGTCCCGGGGTTGACCACGAGATGGGCCCTGTAAAATTCTGTCCTGTAGCAGTAGGGGGTGTTCCACCACCATTAATAGTCCAGTTAAAATTTGTGTTTGGCGGGAAAGGAGCTGTTTGGGTAAAATTAACCGTTACTTGCTGACCAACGCAGGGAACCTGAGATATTGTAAATGTGGGTGGTGGAACCCCCGTAAAAGTAAGATTATGTTGTTGCCCCGCTGGCAAAGTATTCTGTGGCGTACAATTATCCTTGATATCGCCTACGTAAGTAATTACAATATTATCTGAGCCAGGTGTAGCTAAAGTAAATGATATTACTACTGAATCATGTTGACAAGCAACATTCGTAATAGTAGGGTTGGTATTTAGTCCCATAATCTGGAAATCTACCGTACTAACTGTACTGCAGTCTAACGTGTGAGTAAACTTGATTCGTACCTTATGATCTTGGCCAGGGTCTGCAGGGTCAATATAAGTACATATAGAAACTACTCCGCCGTTAAACTGGAATGGACCGCCACAAATAGGAGGTTGAGCTTTTATAATACCTAGACCTATTAGATAACAAAAAAGAAATACCTTTAATTGAAGAAGAATATGTCTAAATGTATGAGGAACAATATTACTATTACTATGTATCAAATTGCCCATATGATTTTCTCAAAAAATACAAGCTAAATATACAATAGTTTATTAGCTTATTCAAAAGATTAATACAAAAATCAATTAGATTGAGATATTTAATTAAGATTTTGATGAATCAATTAGCTACCAAAATAAATTTCTAATACCTTCCAGGTAGCCGAAATAAAAACTGAAAATAAAGCCAAAGGAGTTAAATATTTCCAACAAAGAATCATAAGCTGATCAGCACGCAGACGCGGGTAGCTCCACCGCACCCACATTTGTATTAGCACAACAATTGAAGCTTTCAATAATAGCCAAAATACCCCCCAAAAAGGACCATTTGTTAAAGTTGCTAATTGTAAATTTTTTACTAATACCCAAGTGGTACCATTTTCAAGTGTTGCTCCTAAATTAGGAAAAGGGCTTTGATACCCCCCCCAAAAAAGAATTACAAAAAGAAAACTTACTAATAGCATATTAGCATACTCTGCAAGCATAATTAAAGCAAAACGAAAACCCGAATATTCAGTTAAATAACCCGCTACTAGCTCAGATTCAGCCTCAGGAAGGTCAAAGGGAGCACGGTTACACTCGGCAAGACTTGCAATAAAGTAAACGATCATTGGCAATAATAGGTGCGGATAGCGAAAAATACCCCAGCTAAAGAAACCACCTACCTCTTGTACCTCCCAAAAGCCCCAAGCCCATAAAGTTGTATTTTTGGCAATGCCTTGTAACTCACAAATTTCAAATAAATCCAAAGAAGAGTACATGATTACAGCAGAAAGTAGTGCCAAACCTGCCGGTATCTCATAAGAAATGATTTGCGAAACAGAACGAACAGCACCTATAAGCGAGTATTTATTATTCGAGCCCCAGCCCGTCATCAAAATACCTATTACTTCTATAGAAACAATTCCTATTATATATACTAGACCAATGTTTAGATTTACTCCTATAAACCTGGGGCCTAGGGGAATAGCTGCTAACCCTAAAAAAATAGCAAGAAAAATAACAATAGGAGCTATAACAAAAAGAGGCTTATTTGCAGAAGCATTGATTACAAGCTGCTTCTGTAAAAGTTTTAATATATCTGCTAGCGTTTGCAAAAGGCCGTAAGGTCCTACCTCAATAGGTCCTAGGCGATTTTGTATAAAAGCAGCTATTTTTCTCTCTCCATAAACTGCTAGCAAAGCAAATAAAGCAACTCCACTCACTACTATAATTGCCAGAATAAACGAGAATACCATCTCATTCTATCTATCCAATTCTTTATGCTAATACTTTTTTTAACATAAATATGCTCAAAATATGCTCAAAATAGGATATAAGGATATAAATGTAAAATAACCTTGGGTTATTGCTGATACTGCTCAATAAGCATTTGCACAAGAGTATGCTTCTTTAATTTAGGCGCATAATGGTATAGTAGCCCATGTTTTTCAAAGCCTAATAAAAGTGCATTTTCAAGAAGCGTAAGAGCGTCTTCTTCTTGTTTATCTAAAAAAAGATAAGCTGCACATTGATAATAAAGCTCTACTTTCGTAGGATTTCTTTCAATACCCTGCTGCAAAAAAGTAATAGCCCCACTTAAATTACCCTCCTCTACAAATCTTTCTCCCCACTCCTGCCAAACTCCATATTCTTGGGGTTCAATAGACTGTGCCCTTAAAAAAGCTTGCATTGCAGCGCCGGGATTACCTAAGTAGTATTCGCACTCAGCAAGATGTAGCCATGCATCAAAAGACTCTTCATAAATTTCTATTGACTTTTTAAGAAAAGGAAGTGCTAAAGCATAATTACCCTGGTTAACCATAACCGAACCCATTCCTAACCAGGCTTCATAGATATCGGGGTACCTATGAGCACATTTTTGGTAATATCGAAAGGCAGTATCAAACAACTCTAACATTTCATAACACTCGCCTGCCATTAGGAGCGATAAATAATTATCAGGTTCCAGCCATAATGCTTCTACGAGCTGCACTAAGGCTCGGTCATATTTACCCAAATCCATAAAAGCACCTGCAGCTAAATGATATGCTGCCAGGTAAGAAGGCTCTAAGATTTTTACTATTTCTATCTGCTCAATTGCTAATTCATATAACCCTAATTTATGATAAAGAATAGCTAGGTGGTAATATCCTTGAGCTAATTGGGGATGCTGCTCAATTAATTCTTTCAAAAAGTTAGTGGCTCCGGTATAATCATTCAAAAATTCATAGCAGAGACATAGCTCTGTAATTGCTTGCGTATAAGTTTCATCTAATGCTAAGAGTTGCTTGTAGTAGTAAATTGCTTCTTCATATTTTTCTTGGTGTTGAAAAAAATTACCTAGTTGAAAAATCACAGGCAAGGGATCTTCTGCTAGATAAAGAGCTTGATGCAAAGTTTCCAGGGCCTCTGTATATTGTGCATTATAGGTTAGTACCTTGAATTTGAATAATTGATATTCTATTTCTGTAGATTCATTTTGAATAGCCCACTCAATACATTCAAGCGCTTGCTCTAGATTTTGTAATTCTAGGTAAATAATAGCTTTTTTATACCAAAAGTCAGCATTATTAGGAAAAAGCAACAAAGCATATTCCATTAATTGAAGAGCTTTAAGAAAATCTTGCTTAGAAAAATAATAGCTTAGCGCTTGATGAATTTGAAAGCTATCCATAAAAAAATGACGGCCGTCTTTTAGCCTTTCCTCAAACCAAAGTGCAGCTTGCTCGGCCCGCTCCTGGCTCTTTTCAAAATCATCAGAATTCAAAAAATTTTCGAACATAATACCTAAATTTAATTCATATAACCTCAAACTTATTCAACGATAGCCCTAATTATTAATATCTCAAATTATTTACAATTTCCAATAACATTACATAATTTGGGCTAACTAAACAACAATAAAAATAAAAAAACTGAAAAGCTACTGTTAATGAAATTGTTTTCTCTCTAAAGACTTGCCCCCAACGCCTAATAACACTAAAACGATCCCTACTAAAGATAAAAAATTCAATTTCTCATCAAAAAGAAAATAGCCGAAAAAAATTGCGTAAATAATACCCAAATAACGCAATATAGCCACTTTTGCTATTGCTTCCTTTTGATATGCTAAGGCCATAAAGTATTGGGCCATCTGCGTTATTAAGCCTATAGCAAGCAGAAATAAAAAATCTTTTAAGGACGGCAACACAAAATTGAAGATTGTATAAAAACCAGTTACGGGTAAAGCCACAAGAGGGAAAAATAAAACTACTACCATTGGATGTTCACTATCCTTCACTTTACGAATACTATTATAAGCTAGACCTGCTAACATGGCAGAAAAAACTCCTAACGCAGCATTATACCACCTAATGCTTACATCAAAACCACTTAAAATTACTACTCCCAAAAAAGAAATCAAGAAAAACAAATAGTCGGTTTTTCGCAGTCTTTCCCTTAATATCCACACCCCTAAAATTGCTGAAAAAATTGGCGAAAGAAATTGTAAAGTAGTAGCGCTAGCCAAGTGAATTTTTTGTAAGGTAAAAAAATGTAATACCAAAGAGCCTGTACCGGCTATTCCTCGGAGAACCAGCCAACCATAATTTTTTCCTCGAATGGAGATCTTTTTTAACCAAAGGTAAAAAACCGTGATACACAAGGAAAACAAAGAACGGAAAAAAACTATTTCTAAAACCGGTAAGTGCGAAACATATTTAACACACACATTCATTGCAGAAAAAAGAAAAGTAGCTAGTAGCATAGCCTGTACTCCACTCATCCTATTCTAAAAAAATTATTTTCTTATTAAAAACCCAAGCTTCAATATGAGAAGCTATTTGCTGGATTATATTTGAGATAATATCCATAGTACCAAAAGCTAATAGATTTAAAGTTCTTTCTTGAATAGTTCCTTCAGGCTCTATTTTATTTTTTAAGCGATAGATAGGATACCACATGCCAGGGTTTTTATTAATAACCTGCTTATTCACGCGATGCCGCAAACAGCTTAAGTATTTTTTATTTTTTTCTATTAAAGCTCTTGCATTATAGGCTTGACCTGGTGCAAGAGTCTCCAAGTAATTAGCTAATTCATGAAGAGCAATTTCTATCTTCAAATTAGTTTCATCGAGAATAGAACGTTGCCACAGCTGTTCAGCTATTTGAGTAAACAAAACTTTATCGGGCTGTAAAAGTTGTTCTAGCGTAATGCAATAACGATTTAGTTCTACTTGTTGCTCTGAAGTAATGAGAAGTGCAGAAAAGCGGGGGTAAAGTAAAGGGAAAAAAGTTCGATACTGGCCAAATAACTTTTTAAGTTGTAGCCAATAAGCAATTTCTGCCCATCCACCTACATAGATTATACTAGGCAATATAGATTCCTGGTAAATGGGTCGCAAAATAACATTAGGACTAAAAAAATAAGGACGCTGGAGTATTGCTTCTTCTAATTCTGTTACTGTAAAAGAATAGCCTGTATTTCGAACAGTGTATTCTTGCCTGTAATTATCCCATTCTATCCTCTCTCGTAAGCGATTCGTTAAGTAAAAAAGATTAATAGGTTGTGCCTTTGCCTGCACTTTATAACCCAATTCAGCTAAAGCTTTACTAGTTTCATTCACTGTAGAGAAGCCCAATCGATGAGTCGCCTCTAATAACATTTTAGGGGCAAATAATTTTTTCAGGTTCTGCGAATCAGGGTCTAATATGAGCAAGCCCCAAGATCCCAACCAATGATGTAGCAGCTGCGCAAAAGCAGTAGACCATTTCTGAGAAGGAAAGTAAAATTGGTCTAAATAAGGCGGAGTTATATCTTTAATTTGGTTATCTAAAATATGCCTCCCTACTGCCCCACTAAATTTTCCTGCATAAAAAGTTTTTTTTCCAAACTCAAAATAACAATGATTTACCTCGGCATAATCATGATCCTCGGTTGCCATCCAAAATAAAGGAACAAAACGAAAGTGCGGATATTGCTTTTGTAGGCTCCTTGCCAAGACTATTGCCGTTAGCGCTTTATAAATAACAAATAGGGGTCCTCCAAAAAGACAGGGCTGCTGACCCGTAGTTATAAAGAACGTTTGAGGTTCTAAAATAGAATTTATGCTTTCTTGTATAGTTTGGCTATTAATGCCCCAGGCTTGATATTGCTCGGTAAAAACTTGTACTAAAGTAGGTCTATCGATGTAATATTTTTTTCTTTCCTCTATAATTTCTGGTATTGTATCTTGTCTAAGTAGCCAACGATAAAAAGGAACCAATTCTGTAACTCCTGCCAAGTAGTCCTCTTCTATAGAGCGCTGGGGATACATATCTGTTTAATTTAAATAACAAAATTAAAACCAATACTAAGTACGAATAAATTTGGATAATTAGATTATTTTTCTAAATTGCCCATGCTTGCATGGAGAAAGGCTGATATCAAACACATATAGTATTAATAGCCAAAGATTAACTCCACAAACTTAACAAACAAATGCTAAAAGGATTTTTTCATATATCAGAACCTAAAAATGAACCGGTACTTAGTTATGCACCGGGTACTGTTGAAAGAAAAAAGATTTTAGAAACTATTCATACTTTTCGAAGTAGGGAGATCGAAATTCCAATGTACATTGGAAGTGAAAAAGTTTTTACGGGAAAAAAAGTACGTATAGCCCCTCCCCATGAACATAAACATACTTTAGGCTACTATCATGCAGGAGATAAGAGCAGTGTTGAAAAAGCTATTCAGGCAGCCTTAGCTGCTAAGCCGGCATGGGAAGCACTGAGCTGGGAAAGTAGAGCAGCTATATTCCTTAAAGCTGCTGAATTGGCTTCGGGCCCCTACCGTCCTCTTTTGAATGCCGCTACTATGTTAGGACAATCCAAAACTATTCATCAAGCAGAGATTGATTCTGCATGTGAACTCATAGATTTTCTTCGCTTTAACGTTTACTACATGACTCAAATTTATGCTATTCAGCCAGCTTCCAGCCCAGGTGTTTGGAATCGAATGGAATATAGGCCATTAGAAGGTTTTGTGTTTGCCCTCACTCCCTTTAACTTTACAGCAATTGCTGCCAATCTACCTTCTGCACCTGCTATTATGGGTAACACTGTAGTTTGGAAACCTTCTAACACTCAAATCTACTCAGCACAAGTAATTATGGAACTATTTTTAGAAGCGGGCTTGCCCCCGGGGGTAATCAATTTAATATATGTTAATGGCCCAGAAGCAGGCGAAGTAATTTTTAACCACCCCGATTTTGCAGGAATTCATTTCACAGGCTCTACTACTACCTTTCAATATATCTGGCAGGAAATAGGTAAAAACATTACCCGCTATAAAAATTATCCTCGTATCGTAGGCGAAACTGGGGGAAAAGACTTTATTATTGCTCATCCTAGTGCTAATGTTGAAGAAGTAATAACTGCTATTATCCGAGGAGCTTTTGAATACCAAGGTCAAAAATGTTCGGCTGCTTCGCGTGTGTACCTTCCTAAATCGATGCAAGAACTATATACTCAAAGATTAAAAGAAGAAATTCAAAATATCCCCTGTGGGGGAGTAGAAAATTTAGAAAATTTCTTTTCCGCTGTAATTGATGAAAAAGCTTACGATAAAATTGTAGGGTATATCGAAAGAGCTAAAAAAGATTCCAATATCCAAGAAGTAATATGTGGGGGGTATAGTAAAGAAAAGGGTTATATAATTGCTCCTACCCTTATCATCACCAATAACCCACAAAGTGAGACTATGTGTGAAGAAATCTTTGGACCTGTGGTAACTCTTTATTTTTATGAAGATAATAAATGGGAAGAAACCTTAGAACTATTAGATAAAACCTCTCCTTATGCCTTAACAGGAGCTATCTTCTCGAAGGATCGTTATGCTATAGATAGAGCTACCTACCTTCTAAGAAACGCAGCAGGTAATTTTTATATTAACGATAAACCCACGGGTGCTATTGTTAATCAACAACCTTTTGGGGGGTCTCGTGCCTCTGGTACTAATGATAAAGCAGGTTCTATTTTTAACTTACTACGTTGGGTCAACGTGCGCTCTATAAAAGAAACTTTCGTACCCCCAACAGATTATAAGTATCCTTTTATGCAAAAAGAAGGTTGAAAACTTAAATAGCGCATAAACAGTAAACTTTTTACTGTTTATGCTTTTTTGTAATTTTAAGACTAACAAAATATTAAATAAGTATACATCAATGTTGCTAAAAATCCATAAAGATAATCCACAACCACGGCTTATAGAAAAAGTAGTAGAATGCTTAAAAAATGATGGTGTAATTATTTACCCTACGGATACAGTTTATGGATTGGGATGCGATATCAAAAGTAAAAAGGCAATTGAGCGCATCTGCCTAATCAAAAATTTAGACCCTGAAAAAAACCATTTTTCTTGTATTTGTGAAAATGTGAGCATAATATCTGAATATGCTGTAGGAGTAAGTACTCCTGTATATAAGCTTATGAAAAAAGCTTTGCCCGGCCCCTATACTTTTATTCTTAAAGCTTCTAAAAATATTCCACGCCATTTTCAGTCTCCTAAAAAAACAGTAGGTATTCGTGTAGTAGACCATCCTATTCCTACTGAAATTGTCCGCTTACTAGGCAACCCTATCGTAACTACTAGTCTAAAACATGAAGATGAAATTATAGAATATAATACTGACCCCGAGCTAATCTATGAAAAATACAAAAAATTAGTAGACATTGTAATTGATGCAGGTGCAGGTGGCAACATTCCTTCAACAGTAATTGATTGTAGTGATGAAAATAATATCACCGTTTTACGCGAAGGACTAGGAGATCCCTCTATTATTCATTCAGTCATTTAGAATTATTTATTCATGCCCCATGCAGGAATTCAAGCCATCGGAACAAATTTTATTAAAGTCGTTAAATAAAGATTTTCGCAATATAGAAAAGCAACTATGGAAACTATCTGAATTAATGATAAATCAAAAGATTTCGCGTTTTCCTATTTTTATTGCTTGTGATCTACCCCTTTCTTTAGGCATTAAAATTCAGGAGCTACCGCTTACCTATTTCGAATTTCGAGCTTCACATTTGCAAGAATTTATTCAAAAAAAGCTAATAGCCTCTAATGCTATAGCCCATTTTCAAAGTACCTATCCTAATCCACTAGAGAAAGCATGCATTTTTATTGTTACTGAAAATTTTCAGAAATTTATATTTGTTCCCTACCAGCAACAAAAAAATTTAGAACCTTGAGCCAAATCAAAATTTTTAATGATCCCGTTCATGGTTTTATCGAAGTACCTAAAAATTTTATTCTTACTCTTATCGACCATCCTTACCTACAACGCCTCAAAAGAATTCGCCAATTAGGGCTTACTAATGTTGTTTACCCAGGTGCTAACCACACTCGCTTTTCTCATGCATTAGGAGCTATGCACCTTACTCAACAAGCTCTTAGGGTGTTAATGGAAAAGGGAGTACTAATCAGCGAAGAAGAATATTATGCTACTCTAGCAGCTATACTTTTACATGATATTGGTCATGCGCCTTTTTCTCATGCGCTAGAGAATGTACTCATTCCTAACATGCATCATGAAAAAATGAGTCTATGGCTCATGCAAAGGCTCAACGAAGAACTTAATGGAGTGCTAGCGCTTGCAATTCAAATCTTTCAAGGACAATATCCTCGTCCTTTCTTGCACCAGCTTATTTCTAGCCAACTAGATATGGACCGAATGGATTTTTTGATGCGTGATAGTTTTTTTACGGGCGTTCAAGAGGGTATTGTTGGCACAGACCGTATTATCAAAACATTAGCAGTTCATAATGAGCAATTGGTAGTGGAAGAAAAGGGGATTTACTCAATAGAAAAATTTCTAGTAGCTCGCCGTTTAATGTATTGGCAGGTTTACCTACACAAAACGGCTTTAATTGCTGAATGTATGCTCATTCAAATTCTTAAGCGTGCGCGTTATCTTTTTCTCCAAAAAAAACTTTCTGAGTGTAATGATAAACTCGCCTTCTTCCTGGGCATTCAAGAGCAACAGGCACTAGAACCACAACAAGTTATTGAAAATTTCGTTGCTCTGGACGATATAGAAATTTTGTACGCCATCAAACAATGGCAATTTTGCCAAGATAAAGTGCTTAGGGAACTTGCCCAGCGCATTTGGCAAAGAAAGCTCCTTAAACTCTCCTTTCTCTCTAAGGAAGCAATGGCTCCTAAATTGCGCCTCTTCAAAGAAAAATTCCAAAACCAAACAGGGTATACCGAAGAAGAAACTAATTATTTTGTTTTTGGGGAAAGTGTTTCAAATTCCGCATACCTCAAACAGTCTCAAGAGCCCATACTCATCCTCAAAAAAGATGGAACTCTTACAGATATAATAGCAGCTTCTGACCTTTCTAATATTGATGCTCTTAGCGAGCCTGTTGTCAAATACTTCATTTGTGCGCCAGATTTTGTTTGGAAAGACTAAGTAAATAAAAGTTTCATAGTAATCAAATGTTTTTAAAGTCCATTTTATGATAGTATTCCAGAAATCAATTGTGCGTAATTTCTTTAAAATTCACTTTTTTTGTAAACAACTAGAAGTTTATACAAAATGAGACTTTTCTCTATAGAAACTGGCTATTTTCGACTAGATGGGGGGGCTATGTTTGGCATTATACCCAAGCCGCTTTGGGCAAAATTAATTCCTCCGGATTCTGAAAATCGAATTTTAATGGCTATGCGCAGCCTTTTAATAGAAGATGGAAATCGTCTTTTTTTAATTGATAATGGCTTAGGTCATAAATATGACTCGAAATTTGCTGAAATCTATCAAATTGACCACACCCAAAATTTAGATAAATCGTTAGCCCAACACGGCTTCAGTAAAAAAGATATCACAGACCTAATTATCACCCATCTTCATTTTGACCATGCCGGAGGTACTACTGAAATAGACACTACAACTGGTAACTATAAAATAGCATTTCCTAACGCCCGAATTTGGCTTCAGCGCTCAAATTTAGAGTTAGCTCAAAACCCTAACCCTAGAGAAAAGGGCAGCTTTTTTGATGACTTCTTAATTCCTATTACTCAATGGGAAAATCTACAACTTCTAGAAAATGAAACTACATTAACCCCGCATATTCACATAAAAGTTTGTAATGGACATACCAGCGGAATGCAGCTACCTATCATACAGTATAAAAACTATCAAATTCTTTTTGCTACAGATTTAATTCCTACCTACGCGCATGTGCCCCTCCCCTACATAATGGCCTACGATACTCAACCTCTAGTAACGATTGCAGAAAAGCAAGCTATTTTACTCTGGGTGGTAAAAGAAAAAGTAATTTTATTTTATCAGCACGATCCCACTAATGAATGTGGTACTGTAGTCCAAGATGACAAAGGACGTTTTATTAGTGAAAAAACTTTTCCTTTAACTGAAATTACGGGCAATAATTCATAGAATATGAATTCAATATTCAAGCAACAAGCTACTCCAGAATTTATTAACCAAAATTTGGTAACTAATATGATAGCTAATGTGGGCATTGAGTTTTTGGAAATTGGTCAAGATTACCTCAAAGCTCGAATGCCCGTTAATGAAAAAACAACACAAACCTTTGGTATTTTACATGGAGGGGCTTCAGTCGTTTTAGCTGAAACGGTAGGAAGTATTGGTGCTAATCTTGCGGTAGAAGAAGAATATTTCTGTGTAGGATTAGAAGTTAATGCTAACCATCTTAGAACTGTTCGCAGTGGGTATGTATATGCTCTGGCCCGTCCGCTCCATATCGGGAAAGCCATTCAAGTTTGGGATATCCGAATTACTGATGATAACCATAAGTTAGTTTGCATAAGTCGCCTTACCATGGCTGTACGCCACAAAATAAAAGACGCCTTACACTAAAAACTTTATGAAAAACAACCCACCAATCAAAGTAGATTTTTCAAAAGTTTTTTCTCAAGAAAATTTTATTTCCTACTACATCAGTCGTTGGGGCACATGGTTTATTATGCTTATAGCTTTAATTATAAATAGTAATACTTTTAGTTTTGATTACGCTGTTGACGATCGCTTCGTAATTCAAGAAAACGCCTATATCCAAAAAGGAATTAAAGGAATTTATAAGATTCTAACCACAGATAGCTTTGCTGGCTTCTACGCTTATTATAATAACCCCGTAGACATATTACCCGGGGGTAGGTACCGTCCTCTCTCTTTAATCACCTTTGCTATTGAACATGTTCTCTGGGGCCAATCTCCCGCTTTAAGCCACCTTATCAATACTCTATTATACACTATTCTATGTGGTATGTTATTTGTCACGCTTAAAAAAACTCTTTCACCCTACCCTAATAGTAAGTTAGTTGCATTTCTTGCTACTCTACTTTTTACTCTCCATCCTACTCATACAGAAGCTGTGGCAAACATCAAGGGCCGCGACGAAATTTTATCTCTACTTTTTTTAGTTCTCAGTATTTATACTTTAGAAAAAACAAAAAACACCCCAAACCCTATTTCTTTTCCTACTATTAGCTTTGTTCTTATAAGCTGTTTTAACTTTTTTCTTGCTCTCCTATCTAAAGAAAATGGTCTTATGTTTTTAGCAATTTATCCTATCACTTTCTATTATTTTTTTAACTATTCTTTCAAGAAAAGCTTAAAAATATCATTACCCTTCTATGGAGTTATTCTACTATACATAATTATTCGTTTAAAAATAGGCTTAAGCTTTGAAGAAAGCCAGAGCATTATGGATAATGCTTACCTCTGGGCAAGTGCTTTGGAGCGCTATGCCACAATGACTTACATGCTCTTGCGTTATTTAATACTTAGTTTGTTTCCCTATCCTCTTTCTTGGGACTACTCCTATGCCGCTTTCTCTTACATTAATTTAGGAAATTGGAAATTTTGGGCCTCTGTGACCTTGCATCTTGCTTTACTAGCCTATGCTATTCTATCTCTTCGCAAAAGAACAATAATAGGCTACGGAATTTGGTTTTATTTATTTTCCATATTTATTGTTTCGGGCTATATTGTAAATATTGGTGGCGCAATGATAGCAGATAGATTTTTATTTCAACCTACTTTAGGAGCTACTCTAGCTATTTCCGCTACTCTCTTAGCTATCGTACCGCAATTAAGCACTTTTAATAAAACTGGAATAGTGGCTACACTAGTGATAGCTTCGTTATTGCAGAGTTATTCTTTCTGGCAAAGAAACTGGGATTGGAAAAATAGTGATACGCTTTTTCTGGCAGATGCAGATAAGTATCCTGAAAGTGCAAGAGTAAGCGAAGCAGCTGGCCAAGCCTGGATAAATTATGCCCTTAGCTTAAAAGATAGCCTGGAACAAAAAAAATACTTGCAGAAAGCTATTCCTTACTTAGAAAGGGCTATCCAAAAGCACCCCCAAACCGTTAATGGTCACTTGTGGCTAGGCAGAGCTTATTTTATTCAAAACGACTTGGCTACTACTGAAAAATACTGGAAAAAAGCAGAATCACTTTCTCCTAATGAGCTATTAGTGCGACAATGTATGCTATTACTTTCCGATACTTACGAAAATCAGGGCTTAAAGGCTTTGCAGCAAAATCAAATTGAAAAAAGTCTAACATTTTTTCAAAAAGCATTAGCGGTTGAGCCGCAAAACGCAAGTGTACATTTTCAGCTAGGTATTTTGTATGGCTTACGCCTTCGAGAGCTAGAGAAAAGCATTTATCACTTACAGCAAGCTACAACCCTTGAACCTCATAATGCAGATTACTGGTATAACTTAGGCGGAGCACTTATTACAGCCAATAAAAAAGAAGAAGCACGCATGGCTTGGGAAAAAACACTAAGTATTAATCCCAACCACGCTAGCGCTAAGCAGGGCTTAGCAGCCTTGAATAATAAATAACCCAAGACTAAAAGCGAATTATCCTTCCCAAACCTACAACACGACTATTAACAGTAGGATTACCTTGATAAATAATATTTCCGCTTCCATCGATATAGGCATTTAAAGTTTTTTCGCACCGTACCTGAGCATCTCCGCTACCCGAGATAGATACAGTACTTTCTTGAGCTAACAAACCAAAAGCATTTACATCACCCGAACCGCTAATTTGAATTTCCTCCATAAGTGTTTTTCCACTAAGAGTAACATCCCCCGAGCCATTAATAGTTACTTTCAAAAAAGGACCATTATAATTCAATTCTATGCTCCCTGAACCTGCAGAATAACAATAGAAGGACGAAGAACTATTAAACGAAGGAAAATAAATTTTACCAGCGCTATTAAGCGTAAGTGAATTTAGGCGGCGAACACTAATAAAGCACTTTATTCCTTTTACAGTAGCCCAACATTTGTCACGCTTTAGAATTAAAGAACGATTTTTCACGCTTGTTTTAAGCTCAGGTAAAATGTTACTTTCAGCTTCTATAGTAACAGTGTTTTGCATAGAAGTTGTATCTTGACGAAGATACACTTCCGCATTAATATCTAGTATTACAGCATCAAAATCAGCAACCATTAATTCCTTGCGAACCACTTGACGATTTCCACTAACACAATCATATTCGCTTGAACAAGCAAAAACTATCCAAGTTACTAAAAGCCCTATCAAATAAACTTTTCTAAATTTCCTAAAACTCATATAACTAATAGCTTATATAATATTTATAATAAACGAGTAAACTTAAAACAGATTAAAAATTATTACTTTATAGCCAGTAAGCTAATAATTCTTTAAATTTCGAAAAAAATACGTTGCTAAGAAGAGTAAAAATTTTTATATAGCGATAAAATAAGTCTTAAAAACATGATAAAACGTTTATTATTCTTGCTCCTTTTGTGTATCAGCTCTATCAGTGTAGCATTAGCCCAGAATGAAATCATTAACAAAGGGCAATTTTTACCTGCTATTGAAAATCGTGGAATTCATAAAATAGAGCCGCAGGGCAGTACAGCCTTATACATACAGGATTTCCGCACGGGCACGGGGGGGGTTCTAATGGATGGATGGCTCCAGCAAAATGGAATAGGAATATATGCGCAAAGCCTAAAGAATAATGCAACTTATACCTTGACAAGTGGAATCATCCATTTGCCTACTCTAGATAACCCTAATCTTAGCATTAAACTTTACCTTAAAGAACAATTCGAAATTGAAAGTAATGCCGATTACGGAGTAATAGAAGTAAAGACCACAACTAGTAATGAGTGGAAAGCAATTGATATTAGAAGTGGAACCACCCAAGGAAGGTGGTACAATCGATTTATAGATATTACCGATTTAGCGGGACAAAACATCCAAATTCGTTTTCGCTTACAAACTGATGAAAGTATTTTGGGAGAAGGTTGGAAGATTGAAAAAGTTATAATTTTCACAGAAAATCTCGTACACTCTCATTATTATAGCCTAATACAAAAACGAAATAAGGGTGTACTAAGCCCTATGCAAAATTGCTTAAATGCCAACATTATTAGCATCAATACCCAAAGTTTCCCTAATAATATTTACTTGAATGTAAGAGTTACTAATGCACGCGGCGAAGCAGTGCGGGGTCTTACACCAGAACAATTTCGCTTAATAGAAAATGGAGACCCTCAAAGTTGCGTGCAGCTAATTCCACCGGGCCAGGGCGGAAATATGCGTAGGGCAGATATAGTGTTTATTATGGATAACAGTACAAGCTTAGAAGACGAACAAGCACAAATACAAACTAACGTTAACCAATTTGTAGATCAACTAGTAAATGCAGGAGTAGATTTTGCCCTAGGCTTAGTCCGATACGGGCAGCTAGAAGGCAATGGTTTTACTATTTTAGAAGATAATGGTGTTCTGACTTCAGACCCCAATTACTTTAAAAACCAGGTTTGGACCCGTAATGTTGCTTACGGTGGTAACGAACCAGCTTATGATGTAATCATTGACGCTGTAGAAGGAATTCAATGGCGCTCGAATAGCCAAAGGATTATAATACTTATTACGGACGAAAGTCCTGTCTATGATTATAACCCATGTTTCCCGAGAGTGCATTACAAATCTTTACAAGAAGCTCAGGCAGCTTTAGTATCTCATGGTATTACTTTTTATGCTATTGCAGATACTTTTACAGGCGGTCCACCCTTTTATAATACTCGCTGTGCGGCTACCAATAACCAAGTTGTAAGCTTTCCAGGCCGTGTAGATAATCGTGCTAACTTCATGCCCCTTGTGCAAGCCACAGGCGGAACTTATTATCCAATTTTAGATCCTTTTAGTACAATACTCAATAGCATTTCTACTCAAATCACTAATTCATATGTAATAAGTTACCGTTCGTGCAACCCAGCTGCCGAGGTAAATCGTAATTTGGAGTTACTGATTACTCAAAGTAGCAACTGCACAGGAAAGACAACTCTAAACTTTACTCCCTCGCACTGCCCATATATAGAGCTTACTCCTGCTACGCAAAATCTTTTGGGCACAGCTCCGCAGCCCGGCTCTACAATTACCATAGCTGCCAGAGTAGGAGTTGCCCCGGGTGCGCCTGCTCCTACCGTCAAACTATGGTATCGCACTACAGGAACTGCTAACTACACAAGTATGCCTATGACACTCAACAGTAACGGCGAATATACAGCTAATTTACAAGCTGTTGCCCCGGGTATTGATTTCTACATTTTAGCTGAGGGAGCCTGCCTTTCTTCCTTCCCTTCTTTTGACCCCCAGGGTTCACCTCATCAAATTACTGTTTCTCCCAATACGCCTCTTACTATTAATCATTTTGCGCCCCAGCCCCCGTATCTCAATCAAAATGTAACAATCAGCGCTGAAATTTTAAATAATGCTCCTGGAGCGGTTACAGCCACATTGTACTATAAAAAGCCCAATGAAATAAACTTTTCTGAAGCACCTATGCAGCTAAGTGGTGGACAGTACAGAGCAACTATCCCAGCTAGTTATATGACTGAAGATTGTATAGAGTACTTTATAATAGCACAAAACAGCCAGGGTATTCGTCGCATCTACCCTGCTAATGGAACTGAAGTTTTATGTGAAACTCCTATTCAGGTGCAGCTTAGCTCCGAAGAAGCGTGCCCAGGCACAGCCCAAAATGGAAGCGTCCAAGTTTGTGTGCGAGGAACGCGCCCGCCCTATAAAGTAACAATAGGAGGAACTACACAAATTATTAGCAGCTGCGGAGTATTTAATAATTTGCCTGCCGGTACATGGAATGTATATGTAAGTCAAAATAGCTGCTGTGCCCCAGTGCGAACTAATTTGATAACAGTGAAGGGTTGTAACCTAGACTCGTGCATGGTAATTAAAGGCGATGTAGTAAACGATGGTTGCCGCCCCCAATGCGCTGCGCTTAATTGCACAGGAAGCATAGATATCACCGTAATTCGTGGTAAAGCCCCCTTCACTTTTACATGGTCCCATGGGGCAGATACTGAAGATATTCAAAATCTTTGTCCGGGTACCTATACAGTAATCGCCAAAGACAGCCGAGGTTGCTTTACTCGCCAAACCTTTACAATTGCTCCTAAAATGCAAGGTAGCCTTACAAAAACTGAACCCACCTGTGGAAATAACGGAAGTATTACAGTAAGCGTTATAGGCGGAACTCCCCCCTATCAGTACGCACTAGGAAGTCAAAATAATTTTGTAAGTACATCCACCTTCACAGGCTTAGGAGCAGGAGAATACACGGTCTTTGTAAAGGATGCGGCAGGCTGTATAGCAATGCTTAAAATTACTCTCAATGCATTTAATCCTATTCGCGTCTTACTTAGAGCAGATTCCATAGAATGCTATGGCGCATCTACGGGAAATGTTATCTCTATTGTAACGGGTGGAACTCCTCCTTATACTTATCACTGGTCTAATGGCTCTAACACTCCTCATTTATTAAATGTTGCGGCTGGCACTTACTCTTTGAACGTGATAGATATTAATGGCTGCCAAGCCTCACAAACCGTAACAGTTCACCAAAATCTCGAACTTAAAGCTGAATTTTTGATAGATAATAACGGGTGTATTCGGGCCATTCCTCGAGGGGGAGTACCTCCCTATAGAATGGAAGTTTTAGGAGGTGGTGGCGTACAAAATAGTCCATTAGAAGTGTGCAATTTAGCAGCAGGTACTTATACAGTTATAATTCGAGATAGCAAATGCTGCACCTATCGTCAACTAGTAACCGTTAGTAGCCCGGCTCGTACTTGTTCTGCTCCTAAAGAAGTGATTGTTAGTGAAATAACTGCTAATAGCGCTCGTATAAGCTGGAATCAACAAGATGATGCAACGAGTTATGAAGTTAGCTACCGCCCAGTAGGGGGGAATGACTGGATATTGGCAGGTACAGTGAGTACTACCAGCACAACGCTGAACGGATTGAACCCTAGCACACGTTACGAAGTAAGAGTTCGCTCTATTTGTGATAAAATCAACTCTACCTATACAAGCGCAGGCTTTTCTACCCCACAGCCTACACCTACTTGTAGGGCAGTAGAAGGATTGCGTAGCTCAACTTCGGGAACAAGCGCATTGCTAACTTGGAATGCAGTAAGCAATGCAATTTCATACGAAGTAAGTTTTCGCTTGCAGGGCGCTACTACTTGGAATGTTGCTGGAGTTGTTACCCAGACCAATTACACTCTTAATAATCTACAACCTGGTAGGGTTTACGAAGTTAGTGTTCGAGCTATGTGTACCGATCGTTCAATGGGGCAGCCAGCTTTCGGAGAAATTGTTATTTCTAGCGCACCTAGCATCAGCGGATGCGATACAATCAAAAACTTTAGAATCTTGCAAGTAGGTTCAAATGCAATAAATATTAACTATACGCGCGTGCCGGGTGCTGTCAATCATGTAGCTGAAATTTGTGAAGTTGGAACTAGTGAATGTATTGTTGTAAATGTGCACACTACCAATACTATTGGTGGCTTAACAGCAGGCAAAAATTATACAATTCGTATTCGGGCCGTTATTTCGATTAATGGGCAAATGGTATTTTGTCCTTATAATACAGCTCAAACTTTTCGTACCAACAATGCTCGCATTCAAAATGGATTTGTAGCAGCTCCAACCATTACTGCCTATCCTAATCCTACAGTAGGGAACTTACAAGTTCGAATTGAAAGCCCAGCGGTACTTAACTTGCAACTTTGCCTAATAAATTTCCAAGGGCAAGTAGTATTAGACCAAAGTTTAACTCTTGAAGAAGGAAGTAATGAAATTGACTTAGATCTTAGCCATTTAGTTCCAGGAATTTATACCCTTACTGAGCGATACGGTAAGCTTTCTGCATTGCGAATTGTAAAGCAATAAAAATTGAATTTAGGCTACAAAAAGGTGGCTACTAAAGTGGCCACCTTTTATTTTTTTAATCAGCTTACACTTTCAGAATGTTATAGAATAATAAGCCCTATGAGACTTACTACAACCCTGAAAGATTAAAAAATTAGCAGCCTATAAAATCATCTGACTATTTAAGTATTAAAGTATAAATCTTTGACGATTTCAGGATTATACCTAATTAGGCTTTTAAGTACTATCATTAACTAAAACCCTATTAAAATAAAGGCGCCCCAGTAATAAGGATGAGGAAATTGACGACGGAGTTTTTCTTTTGCTAGGTGTAAAGCTTGAGACTTTGTTTTTCCTTGTAATAACTTTTTATAAAACACTTGCATCAATAAACTAGTTGCTAAGTCGGGTACCTTCCATTGAGACACTAACACACTGCGAGCCCCGCTATAAAATAGCCCTCGAGTTAGACCCACTAACCCTTCACCAGGCTTAATGGTACCCCTTGCTGTCTCGCAAGCTGAAAGGGTAACCAATTCTGCTCCTAGGTTTAAATTATAACATTCAGCTGCAGTGAGTAAACCATCTTTCGAGGAGCTGAACGAACTATCTTGAGTAGGAGGACTGAAAAGAATATAACTCCACGAAGGGTTACTTCTATTGAACAAACCATGGGTTGCTAAATGAATGTATCGATACTCTTTTAGATTTTGGCTGGTAAAAATTTCTTCTTTGGCTTGCTCTCGAAGTAGAATTGTAGCTTTCTGATGATTATTTTCAAATAATTGTTTTATTCTCTTGACCTCCATTTCACTAGCAGGTAAGCTGCTTACATATTCTGGATAGGTAATATTAACATTAGCTACATTGCGGTATATTAAGGGAAGTTCCTGCTTTTGCTGTATATCAAAAACAGGAGCTACCGCAAGTAAGCCATGAGTTGGCAAAGGCGGTAGATGATAATTCCGCAAAAGCATGGTAGCACTAGGTACATAACTAATTTTATAATACCGATTAAGAAAGGGAAGTTTTTGGTAAGAAAATTTTTCTATACGTTGAACTGCATTTTTATCTGGCACCTTTAGTAAAATTTCAAAGGGTATTTCCCAAAGAAAACT
The DNA here is from genome assembly GCA_025057395.1 of Bacteroidia bacterium. Taxonomy (GTDB): domain Bacteria; phylum Bacteroidota; class Bacteroidia; order J057; family JANWXU01; genus JANWXU01. The sequence continues at coordinate 64,370 of JANWXU010000003.1, forward strand.
ATCGGGAACAATAATCAATTCTTTGTCCTTAATAAATTCTTCAATAGGCAAAATTAAAGTTTGGTAAAAAAAGGTAGAAGCCTGAATAAAACTTTTCTTCCTGGCAACATCGTATTGGTCATTCTGCTGAACTATATAAAAAGAACGATTGAGTTTTTTAAAGTTTTCAGTTATTTCTTGAGGTGAAATAAAAATTTTCTTAACAAAAAATTGCTTCTGAGTAATTACAAAAATATACAGATGATAATCACCTAAACTGATAAAATACTCAACTAAAGCAGATTGGGGATAAGCCTTTAAAACCGTTTTTTGAAGAGTATCTACATTAGCTACGAAAGAAGCATATTTTAATTCATAATATTTAGAGTAATTTCTTTCCAATAAATGTGCTAACGAATCCAGCCTTAAACTGAGGGAAAACTTACGCTCAGATAAAACCTGCTTTTTTAGTGAGTCTAGAGCAGTAGAGGGCTTAGCCAATATTTCTAATTCTTGATTACAATTAGTAATTTCCTTTTTAGTTTCTTGAAGCAGTTGGTAAATCGAATCTGGAATCCCTGCTGCATTCATTGCATCATTTTCCAGCAGAGATAAATTTAGCGCTGCTGCTTTATTAGATTCACAAAAAACAAAAGCATCTTGTAAACTCTTTTTTTTATTTATTCCTAAACTATCTAAATACCATGAAAAACTAATACCTAAGTTAAAGAGACTCGAGCTATTTTCACCCAATCTTAGGCGGTCAGTTTCTCTTAGCATTTCTTGGCGCCACCGCTCTATTAAGAATTTACCCCAATAAATTTTATTAGGAATAGCCATTAGAAGTTGGGAATTGACGCCTTCGGCACGGTTAAGTGCCCACAAAGTATTACTTTGATATTGAATAGTACGCAGAATCTCAGAATAGTCTGTTGTTATAGGAGTGTAATTTACTTTTTGAGGGTTTGAAAAGTTTATTACATCACTATCCTGGGGCAAAAAATATAAATGAAGGGCTTTGTCAAAATAGTCTAGGGCTTGCTTATAATTGCGGTTGTAATAACAAGCAATACCCATGTTATTTAGCGTACTAGCAAGAATAGGATCATCCTTATCAACCAAGGATAATTGTATTTCATAAGCCTTTTTATGCATTACTAATGCGCTATCCCATTTCTGTAAGTCTTCATAAAGAAGAGCTAGGCTGGTATAACTTTTAACTAGGTCTGCGCTATTTTCACCTAACTCTTTTCTTTGAATATCTATTGCTTGCCAATACATTTCCTGCGCTTTTTCATATTGCTTTTGCTTTTTATACACCATTCCTAAGTTATGATAACTTTTAGCAATTGAAACTTTGTCTTTTCCTTTACTTAAATAGATACTCAACGCTTTTTGATAAACTTCTTGCGCTTGAGCATATTTTTTTTCTTCAAAGTACAAGGCTCCCATATTGTTATACATTTTAGCTACCTCGGGGTGCTCTGTTCCATAGTTAGTAATTTGAATATCAATTGCCTGCTTATACATTTCTAGAGCTTTGGAATATTGCCCCATTAATTGATAAACTAAACCTAAATTGTGATAAATAGCCCCCACTTGAGCATGTTTATTACCCAACAGGGCTAAACGAATTTCTAGAGCCTTCAAATACATTTCTAAAGCTTGAGAATATTTACCTTGCGCCTGCAAGGCTATAGCTAAATTATTATAACTCTTTGCCGCATTTAACTGTTTCTCTTTACCATTGGCCGCTAAAATCTTCAAGGAATTTGTATGCATTTCAACTGCTTTTTCATAGTTACCCAAAATGTGGTAAGCTAGACCTAAATTGTTATAAGTAGCTAAAAAAACCAGGTCTGTACTAGGAAAAAGAATTTTATATTGATTCAAGGCTTTCTCGAATTCTGACACTGCAGAACGAATATCTCCTTTGTAGTAGTGGAGGGTTCCTAGTACGTGCCTTGCTTGAGCTACCTCCCCATTAGGTTCTCCTAAGATACGCACTCCATGAATTATTTCTTGCTTTAAAAAAACAATAGCAGAATCTAACCAAGCTCTATTCTGAGAATAAAGAAGTAAAGCTCGTAATCGTTTTATTTTCAGGACACTTTCTTGTCTTCGAATAGCTAATAAATAGTTTTCTTCTCCACACTTAATTGCTTTCCATATCTTAATAGCCTCATCATAACACCAAGCAGCACTATCAACTTTTTGACTTTCTTCTAACTTTTGTGCATAATTAAGTAAATAATTTATACGCAAAGTATCTGCCGTACAATTTATACTAATATTTTTTTGTGCAATGGCACTCAAACTATTAATTATAAGTAATATTAATATCACAATCACGGCTTTTATTAAAGTAAATAACATAATAGTGTAAGGTTTACATTTAGTTAGTAATTAAATAAAATTTCTCACTAACTTATGTAAAATACAATTATAATTCAATAAAGATTAATTAAACTAATTAATTAAAAATCAGTTTATATTTGTAAATTAAAGAATATACAAAAATGAAAAATATTACCAAAAAAATTACTAAATTATTTTATTTTTGCATTATTCCAGCAATAAGTATGGGGCAAGGGCTTATCTATACTTCTTATTACCTAGGCAACCCAGAAGATCGAAAAATAAATGCCCTCGGGGGAGTTTGCTTAATGGGAGGAGGTACAGAAAACGATAGCGCAACAAAATGGTTTTTGCAGAGAGCTAATGGGGGTGATATTTTAGTACTTCGTACTTCAGGCGCAGATGGTTATAACGAATATTTTTGGAACCTCAAGTACAAATTGGGTATCTCTATTAACTCCATAGAAACAATCGTTTTTCATGAAAGAAGAGCGAGTTATGAGCCTTATATACATAAAAAAATTCAACAGGCAGAAGCTATTTGGATAGCAGGCGGAAACCAAGCTACCTATGTAGAATATTGGCGAAACACGCCAATAGATAGTCTTATTAATGAAGCAATTCAAAAAAGAAATATTGCGATTGGCGGAACAAGTGCTGGAATGGCAATTTTAGGTGAATATTATTTCAGTGCGTGCAAGGGAACTATTAGGTCCGAAGAAGCCTTAAAAGACCCCTTCCACCCCAATTTATGCGTTGAGAAACAACGCTTTTTACTCACTCCACTTTTACAGGGTATTATTACAGACACTCACTATGACAATCCGGACCGTAAGGGAAGGCATATTGTTTTTTTGGCAAAATTGCTAAAGGAGCACGGCATAGAAGCCAAAGGAATTGCTTGTGACGAACATACAGCGGTTTGTATTTCTCCCGAAGGAATAGCACGAGTATTTGGAGAATATCCACAAGAGGAAGATTATGCTTATTTTATTCAAGTCAATTGTGAAAATACTCTTAAAGAACCTGAAATATATGAGCCCCAAAAACCCTTAGAATGGAATCACAATAATACTGCTTTAATTGCCTATCAAATAGCTGGAACACCAGAGGGAAAGACGTTTTTTGATCTAAGTAATTGGCGGGTGGCAGAAGGGGGAGAATGGCAGTACTGGTCAGTAATAGGTGGTGAAATGATTATTCGAGCCAGCAGAGCACCCAACTGTCCAACTACAAGTATAAAATCACAGTCGTTCCCCTTAATTTCAGTAAAGGGAAGAGAATTAATTTTTATACAACATACTTGCCGTTTAAAGCAAGTACTTTTAATAAACAGCCTAGGCCAGTTTTTTTTAGAAAAAACCCCTTATACTAATACTCACGTTCTAGAGACTTCTATTGACATCCCCGGCTTTTACTTTTTAGTTATTCAAGATGAGGCGGGAGCTGTTTTTTTCAAAAAGTTTTACCTCCCTGTAAAAGAGTGAAGAGTATTGGAATTAAATAAGAAAAGGGTTACTCATTTGTAACCCCCTAGAAATTTTAAGATTAAGACTTTGATTCTTCTTCATGCGTACCCTCGGCTGAGGAACTTGCAGGACTATCACTAATGTTACTTTCATTTCCACTCGAACCAATATCTTCTCTTTTATCGACATGTTCTACCTCCTGAGCTCCTGCTAGAGCGGCTTCTGGAGACGGAGCCGTAGATTCTTCTATAGTAGACTCACCCAAGGGCTGCATAATGACTTCGGTTTCGGATTCAACTTGCGGGGAAGCTTCTGTAACAAGTTCATTGGCCGGAGCTTGAAGCGTGCTAGCAATAGATTCTACCGGTGCTACCTTCGGTTTTTTTACTTTCTTGCGAGCTCTTGAACTAAGGCTTTTAGTTTTATCTTCAATAAACTCATTAAAGTCTACTAGTTCAATAAGCGCCATTTCTGCAAAATCACCTCTACGCGGTCCTAATTTCAATATCCGCGTATATCCCCCTGGTCTATCATAAATTTTTTCACGAATAGGACCGTAGAGCTCTTTAATGCAGGCTTTATCTTGTAAGTAAGAGAAAACAACCCGGCGCGAATGCATAGTATCATACTTTGCACGATTAATAAGAGGCTCCACGTATTTTCTCAACGCTTTTGCTTTAGCTAGCGTAGTACGTATTCTTTTATGTTTTATCAGGGCCTTGGCTAAGTTAGCCAATAAGGCCTTTCGATGAGCGGATTTACGACTTAAATGATTAAATTTCTTACCGTGTCTCATAAAAGCTATTTAAAGTTAGTCTTCGTCTAGGTGATATTTCGCAACGTCCATCCCGAAAGTCAAATTTTTATTAGCAACCAGCTCCTCTAATTCACTAAGTGATTTTTTACCAAAGTTTCTAAACTTAAGTAGGTCTGCAATGTTATAACTTACTAAGTCGCCTAAAGTTTTAATTTCAGCAGCTTTCAAGCAATTATATGCACGTACTGAAAGATCGAGCTCACTAAGCGGCGTTTTGAGTAACTTGCGCATAGCAAGAAAATTTTCATCTACCTCCTTGGTAGGTGCTGGCTCCTGAGTTTTAAGCTGAATATTACTATCCGAAAATAACATGAAGTGCTTAATCAAAATATTTGCAGCTTCTTTTAGTGCTGTTTCGGGGTCAATAGTGCCATCAGTAGTTACCTCTAATAGCAGCTGTTCATAGTCAGTCTTTTGCTCAACGCGCGTATTTTCGACAGTAATTTTTACATTACGAATAGGGGTAAAGATAGAATCAATCGCTATTTCTCCTATCCCCATATCCGGTGTTTTATTTTCTTCAGCAGGACGATACCCGCGACCTTTACCCACTGTTAGCTCAATATCCAGCTGAGCATCAGGACTAAGGTGCGCAATAATATGCTCAGGGTTGGTTACTTCAAAGGCATTAGTACTATTACCTATATCTGCTGCAGTGAATACAGTTTGATTCCTTACAGAAACAAATATTTTTGTTTCTCCATCAAGTACTTTTTTTAGGCGAACTCCCTTCAGATTAAGCACAATATCCACCACATCTTCAATCACGCCAGGAATAGTAGAAAATTCATGTAGCACCCCCGGTATTTTAATAGAGGTTATGGCGTACCCTTCTACCGAGGAAAGCAATACCCTTCGTAAAGCGTTACCCACCGTAGTTCCAAAACCTGGTTCTAAGGGACGGAAAAGGAACTTAGCATAATGCTCTCCCTCCTTTTCCATTACAACTTTTTCGGGAATAATGAACTCTATTAGAGGCATATTCAACGTTTGGATAAAAGTTGTTTAAGTGATTAATCTAACGGTTTTTTAACGGGAGTAAAGCTCAACAATTAATCGTTCTTTAATGGGTTCGGGAATTTGTTCTCGCTCAGGATAATGTAAAAACTTACCACTATAATTAGCTTTATCTACTTCTATCCATGGATAGCGATTGTTTCGCGACTGAAGACAACTTTGGATACACTCAATAGACTTGCTTCTTTCACGAATCGATACTTCGTCCCCAGGCTTAAGAAGATAGGATGGGATATTCACAATTCGATCATTTACCATGATGTGCTTATGCGAGACAAGTTGCCTTGCTGCCCTACGTGTGGGGGCAAATCCCATTCGATATACTACATTATCAAGCCGCGATTCTAGGAGCATCATCAAATTTTCTCCTGTAGAACCCTTTAAACGAGCTGCTCTTTGGAAAGTCAAACGAAATTGCCTTTCCAACATTCCATAAATAATTTTTGCTTTTTGCTTTTCCATAAGCTGTACGCCATAGTCAGAAAGCTTTCCTCTTTTCATTCTTCCATGTTGACCAGGGGCGTACTTTTTTCTATCAAATGCTTTACTAGGACCAAATAGAGGTTCCCTATATCTTCTAGCTAATTTTTGTTTTGGACCTGTATATCTTGCCATAAATTTTACACATTAGATTAAACACGGCGCTTTTTAGGAGGACGACAACCATTATGGGGTAAGGGGGTATTGTCTTGAATCATAGTTATCTCGATACCCGCTGCATTTATTGCGCGTATTGCTGCCTCCCTGCCTGCGCCCGTTCCCTTTACAAACACCTTTACTCTTCTGAGCCCTAAATCGACCGCCTCTTTTGCACACTCTGTGGCAGCCACTTGAGCAGCGTAGGGCGTATTCTTTTTGGAACCACGAAAGCCTGCCCTTCCAGCAGAAGACCACGTGATAGTGTTCCCTGCTGGATCGGTAAGCGTAATAATAATATTATTAAAAGAAGAAGTAATATAGGCGTGGCCCTCAGGACCTACTCGATTTTTTTTCTTAGTTTTTATAGTTTTAGCCATACCCAAAAATTATTATTTAGCTGGTGCTTTTTTCTTGCCGGCAACTGTTTTTCTTTTTCCTTTTCTCGTACGAGCATTGGTACGAGTCCTTTGTCCCCGTACGGGCAGCCCTTTACGATGACGAATTCCGCGATAGCATCCAATATCAATTAGCCTCTTGATATTCATTTGCACTTCGGCACGCAGGGCCCCCTCTACTTTGTATTGATCAGATACAATAGTTCGAATAACAGAGGCTTCTTCGTCGGTCCAATCTTGTACCCTTTTCAAAGGGTCTACGTTTGCTTTCTGTAAAATTTCTAAAGCAGTCGACCTGCCAATACCATAAATATAGGTGAGGGCAATATATCCTCTTTTATTTTTAGGTAAGTCTACTCCTGCAATCCTTGCCATTTTTGCTTATTACTTAGCCTTGACGTTGTTTATACTTCGGGTTCTTCTTATTAATAACATATACTCTCCCTTTGCGGCGCACAATGATACACTCTGGTGAACGTTTCTTTACTGAAACCCGTACTTTCATAGTTTTATAACTTTATGCGTTTAGTCTTTGTATCTATAAACAATTCTTCCTTTTGTTAAATCATAAGGAGATAGCTCCAAGCTTACCTTGTCTCCCGGTAAAATTTTAATATAAAACATGCGCATTTTGCCAGAAATATGAGCAAGAATTCGATGCCCATTTTCAAGCTCTACGCGAAACATAGCATTAGGTAGAGCTTCCACAATAACTCCGTCAACACGTATCGAAGATTGTTTTGCCATAATAAGTTTGTATGTAATCGAAATTTGTTAATATTTGTGCTTTGTCTTTAGTAACTAAAATTGTATGTTCGTAGTGTGCAGAAGGAAGGCTATCAAGCGCTACTATTGTCCACCCATCCTTTTTTTTCTTTATGGCTGGCCTGCCCATATTCACCATGGGTTCAATTGCTAGGATCATTCCCGCCTGCAGCACCATGCCGCATCCTCTTTTACCAAAATTAGGAATTTCAGGGGGCTCATGTAAATTTTTACCAATTCCATGTCCCATCATCTCCCTCACTACACTAAACCCATGATTTTCAACATGCTGCTGTATGGCGCTAGATACATCCCCTATTCTAGCTCCCTCTTTTGCACAGCTTATTCCTACATACAGGGCTTGTAGTGTAACTTGTAATAATTTTTCTTTTTGGGAATCAATTTCCCCAACAGCGAAAGTATAGGCGGCATCTCCATAATAACCCTTCCACACTACTCCACAGTCAATAGATACTATATCTCCCTCTTTCAACACCACTTTGGCGCTCGGTATTCCATGCACCACTTCTTCATTTATCGAAGTGCAAATGGTGCAAGGATAAGGAACATGGTCTTTATCAGGCTTATAATTTTTGAATGCCGGGATAGCGCCATGATCTCGTATAAATTCTTCAGCAATAGAATCTAGTCTTTGCGTAGTAATACCTGGCGCTATATACTGACCCAAAAGAGCCAGCGTTAAACTTACAAGATTACAACTAGACTTAATTAATTCTATTTCCTCGGAATTCTTAATTGTCACCTCAGAGCTCACAATCCTCTGTATAACTAACTTGTAGCAGATACCGTACTTTTACTTTTTACTCTTCCTGTTTTCATTAGACCATCGTAGTGCCGCATTAATAAGTAGCTTTCTATTTGCTGGATAGTTTCTAATACCACGCCAATCATAATTAGGAGGCTTGTACCTCCAAAAAATTGAGCAAACTGACTTGATACCCCCAGCCTCGCAGCTATTGCAGGCATAATAGCCACTGCTGCTAGAAAAATAGCTCCTGGTAAAGTAATCTTTGTAAGCACATCATCGATATGATCAGAAGTATCTTTACCCGGTTTAATACCTGGAACAAAACCACCATTTTTTCTTAACTGCTCAGCAATATCGTTAGGATTAACTGCTACAGCAGTGTAAAAATAAGTGAATACAATTATTAGAGCCGCAAACAAGATATTATACCCTACGCTCGTATAGTTATTAAATACTGAGCTTACTACCAACCAGGTTTCACTGTCGGGGAAAAAATTCAATAAAGTAGCAGGTAAAAACATAAGTGCCTGTGCAAAAATAATAGGCATTACCCCAGCGGAGTTAATTTTGAGAGGGATAAACTGACGAGTGTTATTAGTAATTACTCCCCCTGCTGTTCGAACACCTACCATACGCCGGGCATAATTTACCGGAATCCTTCTAGTCCCCGTAGTAAACAGGATAACCCCCAAAGTGACAATACCGAGGGCAATTAATTCCGCATAAAAAAACATTGCGGGTACACTCTGTGCTTCTGTTACAAGTGAAGGAATTAAATCTGCTAGGATTCCTACTGCTATTAATAAAGATACACCATTTCCAATTCCATTATCAGTTATTCGCTCTCCTAGCCAAACCAGAAATAAAGTTCCCGCTGTTAAAACAAACACCGTTGTCAACCAAAACATAGTGGAAGGCATCATCAGGGCCTGCTGATACTGAGTTTGAAGATTAACAACATACCCTGCAGCCTGTACCATAGTAATAAGAATAGTTAGATATCGGGTATACTGGTTCAGTTTTCTGGTTCCGCTTTCTCCTTCACGCTGTAATTTTTGAAAATTAGGCAGAGCAGTAGCCAGTAATTGTATAATAATAGAGGCGGATATGTAGGGCATTATGCCCAGGGCAAATATAGACCCCCTGGAAAAGGCACCTCCTACAAAAGTATTCAACAAATCAAGGACTCCGCCCCCCTGCTTATTAGCAAACAAATTCTGTAGCGTAGTAGAATCTATCCCTGGCAAAATGACATATGAGCCTACACGAAATATTATCAGTAAAAAAACTGTATACAGGATTCTTTTCTTAAGTTCCGGTATTTTAAATGTATTCTGTAAATTAGATATAAATCTCTCCATTTTTATTTTTCAATTACAATTACTTGGCCTCCTGCTGCTTCAATCTTTTGCTGCGCACTTAGACTAAACTTATGGGCCCTTACAGTAACAGGGCGACTTATCTCGCCTTCTCCTAAAATCTTAATGGGTAAATTCTTATGTTTAATATAACCTTTTTCTTTTAGCCAATCAGGATCTATTTCCGAAATAGCCGAGTTTTTGTCTAGAATGTACTGCAGCGTTGATAAGTTCAAATAAGCATACTCCTTCCTAAAAGGATTTATAAACCCGGATTTGGGTATTCTTCTTTGAATTGGCATTTGCCCACCTTCGAATCCGGGCTTATAGAAATAACCAGATCTTGATTTATCTCCTTTATGTCCCCTCGTGGAAGTACCCCCTTTTCCTGACCCCTGTCCTCTTCCAATTCGCTTTCTTTTTTTTACAGCTCCCTGATAAGGGCTCAATAAATGTGTTCTTATCATACGCTATTCCTTAACTTCTTCAATTCTAACCAAGTGACTTACTGCATTAAGCATTCCCCAAATTGCTGGATTTACAACATGAATCCTAGACTTATTAATTTTTCCTAGCCCCAAAGCAGCTAATGTTCTTTTTTGCCGCTGTGGCTGGTCAATTTGACTTTTTATTTGTGTTACTTTTACTTTTACCTCACCCATATGCACTTAATTACTTAGTAATTTTCATCAAGTCTCAAATAGCTTTTCTAAAGTAAGACCACGCATTTTGGCAACAGTGTAGGGATCACGCATACTTAAAAGTGCTTTTATTGTTGCTTTCACTACGTTGTGAGGATTGGAAGAACCATGGGATTTACCTAACACATTTTGAATACCTGCGGTTTCTAAAACCGCACGCATAGCTCCTCCTGCTAAAACACCCGTACCCGGAGCCCCTGGCTTGATGATCACCTTGGAAGCTCCATACTTGGTATACACCTCATGGGGTACTGTCCCCTTTAGTATGGGTACTTTAATTAAATTTTTTTTGGCGTCCTCACGCCCCTTCCTAATTGCATCCGTAGCTTCTGCAGCCTTGCCTAACCCAATTCCTACTACTCCTTTCCCATTTCCTACCACTACCAAAGCACTAAAACTAAATCGCCTTCCTCCCTTTACAACTTTCGCTACTCTATTAAGCGCTACCAAACGCTCTGTTAGCTCACTATCAACTGGTTTAACTCTTTTAACTTTTTGTACCACAGTATTGTACAGTATTATTATAAGTTATTAAGAATTTAAAAGTTTAATCCTCCCTCTCTTGCACCTTCTGCTAAAGCCTTTACTCTTCCATGGTATTTATACCCATTTCTATCAAAAACAACTTTGGTAACTCCTGCTGCTAGGGCTCTTTCGGCAAGTAATTTACCTACCAGCCTACTTTTTTCTGTTTTAGTCATTTTTAAGTCCTGAAACTGCTTTATACGCGATGAACAGCTTGCAACAGTAATACCCTTATCATCATCAATAATCTGAGCATAAATTGCAGTATTACTTCTAAAGACGCTTAATCGGGGTCTTTCACTCGTTCCCCTTATTTTTTTGCGTAGTCCTTTTTTTATTCGTAAGCGTCGCTCCCGCTTTTTATTTTTGAGTATCATATGGTCGAAAACTTTAATTACTTTTTACCTCCCTTGCCCGAAGCCTTTCCTGCTTTTCTTCGCACTACTTCTCCTACAAACCTTATTCCTTTGCCCTTATATGGCTCGGGTGGACGTATAGAACGAATTTTCGCTGCTACTTGCCCTAATAACTGTTTATCAATACAACGTAATATAATTCTTGGAGCTTGCCCCTTTTGGACCTCCGTGGTAACAGAAACTTCAGGCGGCAATATAAATAGTACCTGATGAGAAAACCCTAGGGATAATTCGAGATTTCTCCCCTTTGCTTCTGCACGGTAGCCCACCCCTATTAGCTCCAACGCTAATTCATAGCCATTATTAACTCCTATCACCATGTTGTTGATAAGAGCCCTATATAAACCATGGAGGGCCTTACTCATCTTCGAATCATCCTGCCTTTTAATGACAAGGGTGCTATCTTCATGCGCTATTTGAAAATCTGACCTTATCGCTTGCCGAAGTTCACCCTTGGGCCCCTTTACAATTACCCAATTGTCTTCAACTTTAACACTTACACCCTTAGGCAGGGGAATGGGCTGTTTTCCAATTCTAGACATTTTTTAGATTTTAGTAAACATAACACAAAATTTCTCCACCTACGTTATTTCTTTGTGCTTCTCTACCAGTCATTATACCCTGCGAAGTAGAAAGAATTGCTATTCCTAGACCGTTCATTACCCTAGGAATGGATTCACAGCTTGTGTACCTTCTCAACCCTGGCTTACTTACCCGCACCAATTGGGTAATAGCAGGCTGCTTAGTTTCTGGATCATACTTTAGGGCTATTTTAAGTATTTTGTATGACTTTCCTTCTACTTCTTTAAAGTTAGCAATATATCCTGCATCTCTTAGAACTCGGGTGATACCTAGCTTCATTTTAGAACTAGGCATGGTCACCACTCTATGCCTCGCCTTAAGAGCATTTCTTATTCTAGTTAAATAGTCAGCTATTGGGTCTGTATGCATAGACTTATAAATTCAAGAACTACCAACTTGCTTTTGTAACCCCAGGAATTTTACCTGCTAGGGCTAATTCACGGAACTTTATTCGAGATACTCCAAACTTTCTAAGGTATCCTCTGGGTCTGCCTGTAATCTTACACCTATTTCTTGAGCGAACAGGACTAGAATCTCTAGGTAAAAGTGCTAATGCTTGGTAATTACCCGCTTCTTTTAGAGCTTTTCTCTTCTGCGCATATTTTTGTATCAACCTCTCACGCTTGCGCTGTCTTGCAATAATAGATTTTTTAGACATCGATCCTAAATTTTATACTAATTTTTGTACACCTTTAAATGGCATTCCAAAACCCTTTAATAACTCTAGGGCTTCTATATCTGTTTTAGCAGAAGTAACAAAAGTAATGTCCATGCCTGCAATTTTATATACCTTATCAATATCAATTTCAATGAATACAATCTGTTCGGCTATACCCATTGTATAGTTTCCGCGTCCATCAAATCCTTTTTCAGAAAGCCCTCGAAAGTCCCGAGTTCTGGGTATAGCAATGTTTATAAGTCTATCCAAAAATTCATACATTCTATCCCTTCGCAGGGTGACCTTACAGCCAATTGGCATTCCCGCCCTCAATTTAAAGTTAGAAATATCTACTTTGGCTTTAGTCACCACCGGCTTTTGCCCCGCAATAAGCGCTAGCTCCTGTACACCCTGTTCAATCAATTTTTTATCGGCTACAGCTGCACCAATTCCTCGGGATATAACAATTTTCTCGAGTTTAGGAACCTGCATAATATTTCGGTACCCAAACTTTTCCATTAATTCTTTTTTTATAACGGTTTCGTAAATTTGCTTTAGACGGGGGGCATTTGGATTAACCATATCAATATCAATCAATTATTTTACCAGCAATTTCCTTACGTTTAGCAATTCTTTTCCACCCTTTCTCAGTTTTGATCCTACCAATTCTTGTTGGTAAACCACTTTGAGGCTCAATCAATTGAAGCTTACAAACCGGTAAGGGTGCCTCAATCGTAATCTTCCCCCCTTGTGGGTTTTGTTGAGTAGGCTTAATGTGTTTAGTTACCAAGTTTAAGCCCTCTACAATAGCTGTTCTTTTGGAAAAATCAATTTTTAGTATTCTACCCGTTTTTCCCTTAATATCAGCATCTCCCCACAAGACTTTTACTAAGTCCCCTACCTTAACGTGTAATTTAGGGATTTTATTTTTCTTCCTACGCATAACTTTAAAGTACTTCCGGAGCTAACGATACAATTTTCATATACTGTTTATCTCGTAATTCTCTTGCTATGGGTCCAAATATACGAGTGCCTCGCGGCTCTCCTGCCGCATTAATAATTACTGCAGCATTCTCGTCAAAGCGGATATAAGAACCGTCCTTCCTTCTTACCTCTTTTTTAGTTCGAACTATCACCGCTCTTACTACATCCCCTTTTTTTACATTTCCACCCGGTGTAGCAGACTTTACAGAACAAATAATTACATCCCCTACACTACCATATTTTCTAGCAGATCCTCCTAAGACTCTTATACATAATAATTCCTTAGCGCCAGTATTATCTGCTACTTTTAATCTTGTTTCTTGTTGTACCATATTTCTTTATTTCTTTATCCCTTTACTACTACTTTGCTCGCTCTAAAATACTCACTAAACGCCAGCACTTAGTTTTACTTAATGGTCGCGTTTCCATTATCAAAACCTTATCCCCCACATTTGCCTCATTTTTTTCGTCGTGGCATACAAATTTAGTAGTTTTTTTGACAAACTTCCCATACTTGGGATGTTTAATCTTCCGTTCCACAGAAACTACTATACTCTTTTGCATTGCATTGCTCTTAACTATGCCTATTTTCTGCTTGCGCATAGTACGCCTTTGTGTAGACTTAAATTGCTCCGACCTAGGATTATTAACTTCCTGCTCTTTTCCTGATTTAGCGTCTTCCATGGTTAAATTAGAGTTTAATATTTCTTTCTCGTAAAATAGTTAAAATGCGAGCAATTTCACGCCGTAAAGTTCGAATCCTTATCGGACTTTCTACTTGGCTAATTCTATGCTTGTATTTAAGCGCAAGTAAATAAGAGCGATTTTCGTTTAATAAAGCAATTAGTTCCTTATCTGGCATTTGCCTTAATTGGCGAATTTTATTCATGTTCTTGTAAATCTCTTCGAACTACAAATTTAGTTTTTACCGGTAATTTCTGCGCAGCTAAACGTAAAGCTTCATAAGCTTCTTGCCTTGATACTCCATCACATTCAAATAAGATCCTGCCCGGATGTACCACTGCTACCCAAAATTCAGGGGAGCCCTTTCCCTTACCCATACGTACCTCTGCTGGCTTTCTTGTCATAGGCTTGTCTGGAAATATACGGATCCAAACCTTACCTTCACGCTTTAGTTGTCGAGTCACAGCTATCCTTGCCGCTTCAATCTGGCGGGAAGTAATCCAACCCGGGTCTAAAGATTTTATGCCGTATGATCCGAAAGCTATTTGCGTTCCTCTTGAAGCGTTGCCTTTTATGTACCCTTTTTGCTGCTTTCTATATTTTACTCTTTTAGGTAAAAGCATATATCTTGTTAAGTTTTATTTAAATCTACTACTTTGTTTTATTATTGCTTTTGCTCCCTTTACCTCCTTTTTTTCTGTTGCCTGGCTTATCAGCAACTTTGGCTCTTT
>JANWXU010000040.1 GCA_025057395.1 Bacteroidia bacterium
AGTAGGTTTTTTGTTATATATTAGCAGTAATAAATTAGCGGCAAAAATATACAAGTATGTGGGCACTGATTTATAAAAATCCAAAAGCCGGAGGATTGTTTTTTCTTTTGGGGTTAGTTTTACTAGTTAGTTTTTCTACTTCTCTAAGCGCCCAAAACCAAGATGAATATAACCTAGCTAATGAATACTTCAATGATGGGGAATATGAAAAAGCTCTAGAGCTTTATCAAAAACTTTTTAAAGCTAATAATCAGGTGGATTTTTATGCCTATCGCGTAGTAGAATGTTATTTACTTACCCGAAGAGCTGAAGAAGCTATGGAATTTGTGGAAAGAATAGCCCAAAAAAATCCCCAAAAAGTACAGTACGAAGCTTTGAAGGGAAAAATTTTGGAAAGAACAGGAAAGATGCAACAAGCAGAGGCCCTATGGAATGATCTTATTCAAAATAAACTGCAAACTATTAATGATTTTAGTAATGCGGGTAATTTTTTTATGATTTATCAAAATTATGCTTGGGCTAAAAAAACATACTTACAAGCACGTCAAGTATTAAAAAATCCTACCCTTTTTAACGGTGACCTTGCTAGTATTTTCCAAGTTACTAATGAAATTGAAGCTGCTACTCAAGAATATCTTTCGATGTATTTGCAAAATCCTGCTCAAGCAAGTTATGTAAAATCTCAAATTTTAAGACTTGCTAAGGAAGAGTATGCTGACCAAGTCGAGCGACCGTTAGTAGCTTTTTTACAGAAAAATCCCTCTAATGTAGATGTTAGAGAAATGTTATATGAAGTTTATCTACAACTTAATAATTTTGAAGAAGCTTTTATTCAATGTAGGTCTTTAGATAAACTCAAAAAAGAGGGGGGAACCGGTATCTTCAAACTGGCTCAAACTCTACAGCAAAATAAAGAATACGAACTTTCTAACCAGGCGCTTGATTATATCCTTAACAACTACGAAGGAACCGCCCTTTACTTAGAAGCCTATTTTGAGAAAGTAAAAAATTTTGAGCTCAAAGCCTCCGAATCGCGTCCTTTGGATACTACTAGTATTCGCAAGGCTGTAGAAAATTATGATGCTCTTTTTAAAAAATTTGGAAGAAATGAAAATTTGTATGAAGCAATGTATCGTAAAGCGCGGCTATGCGTTTTTTATCTTAATGACTTAAAATCTGCTATTGATGAGTTACAAGAAATTGATAAGTTGGCTCTTCCTTTAATTAAGAAAGCTAATGCCAAGTTACTTATGGGCGATGTATATCTTTTGCAAGGAGATTACACTAAAGCTAAACTCAAATACCATGAAATAGAAGAGCAATTCAAGGATACGCAAGTAGGAGCCATGGCTAAATTTAAGGCTGCCCAACTTGCTTATTATAAGGGAGACTTTGAGCTGGCTAAGTCTTCTCTTAGAATCCTAAAGGAAAATACTACTAGCGATATTTCTAATGATGCCATTCGTCTTTTCTTAATTATCCAGGATAATATAGGTTTAGATACTACCACTACTGCATTAGAGCGATTTGCCCATGCCCAATTGCTTTCTTACCAAAAAAATTACAGGGCTGCTGTAGAGCTTTTGGATTCTATTTTATATGCGTTTCCTAATCATGAACTTGCTGATGATATTTATTGGGAAAAGGCAAATATCTATCTTAATCAGAATAATCCTGATAAAGCTCTTTTTTGGTTAGATAAAATTCTAGAAAATCATAAAGACGGTATTTATGCCGATGATGCTCTCTTTACTAAAGCAGAAATCTATGAGATCGCTTTGGGGGACAAAGAGAAAGCACAACAATTATACTTGCAACTTTTATTAGACTTTCCTGCAAGCTTGTATAAAGTAGAGGCTAGAAAAAGGATAAGAAAGCTGAAGGGCCAGAACCCGGGTTCTTAATTTCTTAGTATTTTTTATTAAAGGCCGCAAAAGCCTCAATGTTATGTGTACTCAGCTTTTTTACTTAGGCTAGATAGAAGCACAAGTATTTTTAGTAGAGCATTTATGTAGTGTAGAAAATATGTAGCGTAGAAAAAAGAGTGTAAAAAGAGTGTAATGTTAATTAAAAAATTAGTTTATTCATTTTGGGTGAAGTTTTATAAAAGTAGCTGTACAATGATATAATTTTTGGCACCATATTTGAGGTAGAGGTATATGCTATTTATCCAAATATTTTAATACGATGCTTAGAATTTTTGCTCTTGCTAGTATTTTTTTCGTGTTACTTACTAGTGCAGCTTATTGCCAGGCAATAAAGCCTGTTCAGATAAAAGAAAAAAATATTAAGCTAGAACTACCTTCAGAATGGCAATATGAATGGGACAAAGCCAAAGGGCATATCTTGATGTATTCATCAGATAGAAGTGCGCAGGTTGTAATTGATGTTATTAAGGATAGCTCTATGGATAGCGAAGACCATTTTGGTAAAATGAAGCATGAACTAAGTATGAAAAATACTTCTAAAATTTTACAAGAAAATATTAATGGCATTAAAGTTCTTAAAACTGAGGGAAGTGGTAATGTAAGTGGGCAGGCTGCAGAGATAATTTTGTTAACTGGAGTTTACAAAAACTACACCTACATAGCTTATGGCTTCACTTCCCCTGCTTTATTTAATGTACATAGCAGTGCTATAAGAAAAATTATTCATTCTATAGCACCCCTGAATTAAAAATCTATTTTTTCAAGTATTGGATATCTTAGTCTAAAGCTAGAATTTACCATTAGGTAGGGCTGTAACTTTATGTGAAACAAAGTCGCTCCGCAAGTATTGATAATACCCCGTCAGGGCTATCATAGCCGCATTATCAGTGCAATATTTGAAGGGCGGTATAAAGGCATTCCACTTCTTTTGCTTACAAGCTTCAAAGAAAAGTTTTCTTAAATAGCTATTAGCCGATACTCCCCCAGCAATAGCAAGGTTGGTTACTTGATAATGCTCAGCGGCTTTGGTTAGCTGGTTTAATAAAGTAGTAACAATGCGGTGTTGCAAGCTAGCACAAATATCTTCGAGGTGCTTAGAAATAAAATCCGGCTGCTTAGCTACCTCCCTACGCAGATAATAAAGAAAAGAAGTTTTTAATCCGCTAAAACTAAAATTAAAACCTTCTACTTTAGGTTCTGGAAATTGATGAAAATCAACCTTCCCACCCTGAGCGAGCTTATCTATCTGAGGTCCGCCTGGGAAAGGCAAACCTAAGAGTTTGGCTGCTTTATCGAAAGCTTCCCCAGCAGCATCATCAATGGTTTTTCCTAGAACCTCGATATCTAATATACTTTTTACTAATGAAAGTTGGGTATGGCCTCCGGAAGCTGTTAGACAAATGAAGGGGAAGGAGGGAAAGGGCTCTTCTATAAAAAGTGAAACAATATGCCCCAGAAGGTGGTCCACAGCAATAAGGGGACATCCTAAGCCTAGGGCTAGACCCTTAGCAAAATTTACCCCCACCATTAAAGCACCAGGTAAACCTGGACCTACAGTGAAAGCAATAGCACTTAAATCTTCTTTTGCTACGTTTGCTCGCTCTAAGGCCTGTTCCACCACAGGAAGTATATACGCCTGGTGTAAGCGAGAGGCTAATTCTGGTACTACTCCCCCATACCGCGCATGGTCAAATTGGGTGCTAATAATATTAGCCACTATTTTACCTTCTTGGCAAATAGCAGCTGCTGTTTCATCGCAAGAAGATTCTATTCCTAAAATGATAATAGGTTTAGACATATCCAAATTTTAAACTTATTTTCCCTTTTTCAGGAACCACCTTATATTTTAACTCCCCAGAATAACTACTATTCTAGAGCATGCTATTTCATGTTATTTCACGAGCGACTTATAATTCAGCTACTGCTTAACATAGTGACTCTAAACTGACATCATTGAAGGTCAAAATTACCCCCCCCCAACTAGCTGGGTTATACATAGTTTAAAAATTCTAGTGCAAGGTAGTCTTATGGGTAACGTAAGTAATGTAAGTATGGTAGCTAGCAGATTTTGGGGGATGTAAGGCTTCTTCGTTTTCAAGATTATCTTCAGTATTATCTTTATCCAAGGAGTCTTCTTTGTATATGTCCTGTAAATTTTTTTCTATTTCTTTTTGCATGTCTTCTTCGCCGGGAGATGGAAGGATTAATTCTTCAGAATTGGTTACTGCAGCCGTATCTAATTTGTTTTTACTTTTTTCTTGAGTAGAATTTGAGTTTTCAGCCGGACTGCAACTACTGAAAAAGACAACAAATATAAAGCCATAGAAAAGCGGAGAGAGACTCATATACTCATATAATTCTAGCAGGAAAAATTAGGAAATAGGGACTCCATTTTTCTCAAAAACATGAGTTAAAATTTGAATAGCTGCTTTGGCAATAGGCGTACCAGGTCCAAAAATAGCTGTAACGCCTGCTGCGTACAAAGGTTCATAGTCTTGGGGAGGGATCACTCCCCCTACAATAACCATAATATCTTCCCTCTCGTAAGTCCTAAGTGCTTCAATAAGCTCGGGCACTAGAGTTTTATGAGCACCAGCAAGACTAGAAACGCCTACAAAGTGTACATCATTTTCCATAGCCTGGCGAGCTGCTTCTTGAGGGGTTTGAAAAAGTGGGCCAACATCTACATCAAAACCAATATCTGCAAAGCTAGAGGCTATTATTTTAGCTCCTCTATCGTGACCATCTTGCCCGAGTTTAGCTATTAAAATACGAGGCCTACGGCCATCCAGTTCTGCAAATTTATCAGCTAAGGCTCGTGCTTTTTGGAAATCATCCATTTGTTCTACTTCTTTTTGATAAACCCCAGCAATCGTACGCGTTTTTTCTTTATAGCGTCCAAAGACTTTTTCCATTGCCATAGATATCTCGCCTAAAGTTGCTCTATGGCGTGCTGCTTCTACTGCTAATTCCAATAAATTTCCTTTTCCACTACTTGCACATTCTGTAATTGCTGCAAGCGCAGCATTTACTTTTTCAGTATTTCGAGTAGCTTTAATTTTTTCAAGACGTTCAATTTGTTTTTGGCGTACGGCTGTATTATCTATGGAAAGAACTTCAATCGGTGTAGGTTCGGGTGCAAAATACTTATTAACGCCAACAATTACTTCAGCACCCGAATCAATACGTGCCTGTTTACGAGCAGCGGCTTCTTCAATTTTCATTTTAGGAATTCCCTCTTCAATAGCTTTTGCCATCCCTCCATAACTTTCTATTTCTTGTATCAAGTTCCATGCTTCTTTTGCTAACTCAGCCGTTAGTCTTTCAAGGTAATAAGAACCGCCAAATGGATCAACTACTTTAGTAATGTTTGTTTCGTGTTGTAATATTAATTGTGTATTTCGAGCAATACGCGCGGAAGATTCAGTAGGTAAAGCAATAGCTTCATCTAAAGAATTGGTATGTAAAGACTGGGTACCGCCTAGGGCTGCAGCTAAGGCTTCTATGCACGTTCTAGCTACATTATTAAAAGGATCTTGCTCAGTAAGGCTCCACCCCGAAGTTTGGCAATGGGTTCTTAGGGCCATGGATTTTTCATTTTTAGGATTATACTGTTGAATAATTTTGGCCCAGAGCATGCGTGCTGCACGCATTTTGGCAATTTCCATAAAGAAGTTCATACCGATAGCCCAAAAAAAAGAAAGCCGCGGTGCAAAATCATCTATTCCTAAGCCAGCTCGTAGCCCTGCTCTAACATATTCCCAGCCATCTGCCAAAGTGAAAGCTAGCTCCTGAACGGCTGTAGCCCCAGCTTCTTGCATATGATAACCACTGATACTAATAGAATTAAAATTGGGCATGTAGCGGGCTGTGTAGGCAAAAATATCAGTAACAATACGCATAGAAGGCTCAGGAGGATAAATGAAAGTATTACGTACCATGAATTCTTTTAGAATATCATTTTGAATAGTACCACTTAGTTTATTTTGGGGTACGCCTTGCTCTTCTGCTGCTACAATGTAAAAGGCCATGATAGGAATTACTGCCCCATTCATAGTCATCGACACGCTGATTTGGTCTAGAGGAATTCCATCAAATAAAATTTTCATATCCTCTACTGTATCGATAGCCACCCCTGCCATTCCCACATCGCCTTTTACACGAGGATGGTCAGAATCATAGCCGCGATGTGTTGCTAAATCAAAAGCTACTGAAAGACCCTTTTGCCCAGCTGCTAAATTTTTGCGGTAAAATGCATTCGATTCTTCAGCTGTGGAAAAGCCCGCATACTGCCTTATTGTCCAAGGTTTCACGGTATACATACTTGCATAGGGCCCCCTTAGAAAAGGGGGTGCCCCCGCAATAAAATGTAAGTGCTCTAAACTTTTGATATCTTCGCAAGTATAAATATCTTTAATTTCGATGCCCTCGGCTGTTTTCCAAGTTTTGTTCAAGTGCATAGCTTTTGGGTTAAATTAGCCCTGTTTAGAGGTTAGTTTATTCCACAAAGACTTTACTCCCCTGTAGGTAGCTTTTAATCCTGTAGTAACATAATCTACGGCTACTCCTACTCCCTTTGTTATACCGCTCATAATACTACTAAATCCATAGCCTATTCCCCCTAAAAATAAAGCTTTAGCATCCATTTTCGAAACTTCAAAGATTTCAGCATATTTTTTCCCTAGGGCTTCCAATTCTTCTGGTGTTGCGTTTCTAACTTTGGCTTCGTGGAGATCTTTAGCAAAGCTGTGAAGTACAGAAAGCTGGGAAGCTTGTATTTCTAATAGCTCTGAAAATTTTTGTATTTCTTGAGTTTCTTTTTCTTCCACTTCGCCGTCAGCATGGGCTAAAAGGATTGTATCCAGAATAAAAGTAAAACGAAGCTCACTTTTTTTCAGTAATTCAATATTGGCATTAAAATCAAGTTCACTTTGGCCCTGAGCTATCTTTAGAATATTATTGGTAGTTTCTTCTCCTAAGCATGCAGCTTGGCAAAGTTTTGTAAGATTCTCAATTTCTTCTGCTTCTGCTATGCCATCTGCTGCTGCTAGTGTGGCTAGTAACGAAAGGTAAGAAATCCTTTCTGCAATTGGATAATTTTTAAGTGATGTTTCTCCACTAGATAATGCCATATAATAACTTATTAAAAGTCTAATTTTGATAAGTTAGGTCTCTCAAAATAACTTGAAAAAATGAAAATTCAAAATTGTATAAACCTTAAAAATTTAATAAATAATTTTATTAAAAGTTTTGAAAAATAGCTCATAGATATTTTACTCAAAAAGAAAGCCCTCTAAATTTCTTTAGAGGGCTTTCTTTTCAACAGAAGCTAAATATAGCCTAATCTACTATTACCCATTTTTGGATAAGTGTATTTTTAGCTATAGATAAGTGAATAAAATAAATTCCTTGTTTAAGATAAGGTGTATTTAATAAGAAAGTATGTTTACCAGGTTCTAAATTTTGGTAATCAGTAATATAAACTATTTTACCTTCCAGGTTGGTTACTTTTAATTGTGTGGCAGCTGGAAAGTTTAAATAAAAACTAAGAGTTGCTTTTCCATTACTAGGGTTAGGATAGAGCTGTAGTTGATACTGCTCTTTGAGAACATCCTCTACTCCCACACCCGCTCCTTTTACACGTAAATTAGTGCTAAATCGGCGGTTTCTAGTTCCCTCAATGGCATTTCGTATGTTTTGGGGAACATCTGGTGGTATATTTCCAATAGGGAAAGCACCCCCATTTGGGAAAATTACAGTTCCTTCTGCTGTAGTTACTACTGTTGGTTGGAATTGACCTGCTTTTGTTGGAATACCTTGTATTGTAAAGCAAATTCGATTACGCGCAGTATCTACATTATTAAGCTCATATTTACATGGAAGGGTATTTCCACCCCCTGGGCAGAGCCCTTTAAATTGCATTCCGGGTGGAAGGCCTTCTGTCCTTTCAATAGTAAATCCGTCATATAATACTTGAAAAGTAACAGTTGGGCCTCCGGGACCTGAAACTCTTACCAGAGTATCCTGTGGCAAATCTAAAGTGAGAGAAGCTGTATAAGGCACAGCGCTTGCACTATCTGCGTCTACTAAACGTGTAGGGAAAATGCGTCCGCCTTTTACAGGAATTTCCTTATTGCAGAGCTCTGTGTATTTATCTGGTTCTACTCGCAACTCTGTAGCGAAGCGGATATTACGAATATTAGCAAGGGGGCCTGCTAATTGGGGAGGTAAATTAGAAAGACTAAAGGTATTACCAAAGAATTGTACTGTCCCCTCTGCCTGAAAGAAGAGGAGCGGATTATACTTGCCCGGTTCTGCAGGGGAACCGTAAGTTTCAAAACAAATTCGATTACGGGCAGCGTCTAAGCGGTTAACTCGAAAAATGCAATTGCTACTTGTTTCGCAGGTATCTATATCAAAGCCCATACCTCTGGGCAAGCCCTCTACCCCTACTAGTCGAAAGCTTTCGAATTCTACAAAAAATCGCTGCGTTTGTGGGCCCTGCCCTACTACAACCAAAGAATCCTTGGGCAAATCTAAAGTCATTTTCACAGGATTATAGGTAGTGCCCACTTTACCAGCTGGCATGCGTTCTGGTTGAAGTACTCCTGGCTTAGGGCTAACATTTCTATTACATAAAGGAAAAGTAGTTTTGTTTTTAATAGTAAGCTGTGTATTAAGTCGAATAGTACGGAAAGGGGCAATGAAGCCTGCTAATAAAGGGGGAGGGTTGGCAAGATCAATTTCAGTACCTGGAGGAGGCAAGCCCGGAATAGGAATAGGGATACCAAGGTTAGGCATCTTGAAATTACCACTTGCAATAAGGGTAATAAAAGGCTTATATATGTTAGGGTAGCTAGGTTGCCCTCCTATTACAGTTAAGCACCCTCGGTTATTTTCCTTTACTTGTTTATCTACATCATAGCTGCAATTAGGACGGTCACAGGAATTAAAATCTACTGCCAGCTCATCTGGGAAATTACCTGCTGAATCTACTTGGTAATTAGTAAAATTGATTGTCACAGACGTGTTGATTACAAAAGGAAAGGGTGCTCCCGGAAATTGAATTACTGTGTCTATTTTTACGGTAGTATCACTGCGGAAAACAAAAGTAAGTCGTGTTTCAGGATATTCTTCATTTTCGACGCCGTCTGGCATAGGATTAGGATACAAGCCCTGAAACCTAGGACGGCTATCACAGCTAGAGCTTGAGCCGCCATTTACGCGCAAATTAGTTCTGAAATAATTTTCACGTAAAGGCCGAATTTGGGCAGCCAGAATTCTTGGCGGACTAGCAATGTCAATAACAGTCCCCGCTGGAATACCTATAAATTGGTTAACAGGACCTAAATTAGGCATTGAAAAGCTGCCATTTGCTAGAGCACGAATAAAAGGCCTAAAATTTCCCGCACGCAGAGGCGTTCCTGTAATTTGCAAACATCCTCTATTTCTAGCAGGGTTTATTGTATCAATCCTATATCGGCAGCCGGCCAAATTACATGTACCTAAAGGAATATTCATTCCGCTAGGCGTATCACCGGTGGAGTCTATCACATATTCAGTAAACTTAACCCTAAAGCTGGTACGAATAGGAAATCCATTGATAGTAGTATCTATTCTAACTACTGTATCTTTGCGAAAGACTACCGTGAGCCACGTAGGAGGATACGCCTCGCTTAAATTAGCATCTGGTAATGTGCTAGGATGTATACCGTGCGTGGCAGGTTGCCTATTATTACACTGGCTTTTTGCAGAAAAGCCCAGTAGAAGCAAAAGAGCAAATAGTGAAAGTGTGCAAAAATTCTTGAACATAACCTAGAAGTCGAACTCTAAATCCTAAAACCAAAATTACTAAATTATAATCTTTTTGAGTAACAATCTTTAGCCCAAGTTATATGTCAAAAATATTTATTAGTTGTCGTGTGCGAAGTAGGAAAATACACTGCAAGTTTTAAAAATAATTTGCTCAAAAATTTTTTACTTCAATACTTGCTTTTTTGATTCTTACTAAATAAAATTACAAGAATTTTACAAGTTCAAGAAACTAAAATTTTATGTACAAAGCAATAGTAAGTTGTGAAGTAATAACTCCTATGTTTATTGCGGGGGCGGACGGTAAAACACCAGAATTAAGAGCAGCGAGTATAAAGGGTGTAATGCGGTTTTGGTGGCGAGCTTTACAGGGAGAACCCGACTTAGGAAAGCTTCGCCAAAAAGAAACAGAATTATTTGGCGGAACAAGCGGAGAAGGAAAGAAAGGAATAGCGGCAAGAAAAAGTGCAGTGAAAATATGGGTACAAAAACTTCGATTTCAAATTGAAAATAATCCTCAAAAATTTCGTGAAGAAGGGATTAACTACTTATTTTACTCAATGATTACAATGAAGGATAATCGAAGGAAGTACTATAAGCCTGGTACTTCTTTCGAAATTGTCTTGCTATCTAGGGAAGAGCAGAAATTAGAGCAAGCTTTATATTCTTTAGAAGCTGCTTCTCTTTTTGGAGGCTTAGGTAGTAGAACTCGTAGAGGAGCTGGTAGTTTTTGCATAAAAAAAGTGGAAATCAATGGAAAATCAGAAAAAAAATGGATACTTCCTAATACAGATGATCCCTATGAAGTTAAAGATTTTATAAAGCAAGTAGTAAAGCCTTTGAGTTTTTCTCCTAACTACACAACCCTAAAAAATAGTAAGGTACTAATTTTTGAGCCCAGGGAAGATTGGCAATCTGCATTGGCTGTTATAGGAAATGCTTTCAAAAATTTTAGAGAAAAAAATAAGGCCAAAGCTTATGAAACTCCTGCTTTTGGTTTTCCTATTCTTCATGGAATAAGAGAGGGAAATACTCGTTCCTATGGAGGTTTTTTGAAAACTAATGGAAAATATGAGGAAATTGGCAGAAGAGCCTCCCCTGTTATTCTAAAGGTAATTAAGGCTGAGGAAAATTATTTTCCAATTGTAGTTCACTTTACTAACGAATTTTTACCTCCAGGAGCGATGATATCTTTTGCAAAAGGAAGAAATGTAGATCTTAATGGAAAACAGCCAACTACCAGTCTAGTTAATGAATTTATAAAACAGCTTACTAGTTTGAATTCTTATTCTTTAAAGGTTGAGTTTTAATTTTTTCAAGCTATGCCTCAAGAGGAGCTCTATTTATATCTTTTGACCATTGGTCCTGTACAGCGCTTTATAGCAGGTGCTCGTAAAACCACCGACCTTTTTAATAGTAGTCGCCTACTTTCGGACCTCATAGGATGTGCTGCAAATTTTATATTAGAAAATTATAAAAGTCAAATTATTTATCCTGATAAAAATATTGAATCCAAACCTAATCGTTTAGTAGCAATTATTACTACAGAAGATCCAATAGCAACGGGTAAAAATATAGAATTACGTGTACGTACTGAGTTAAAGCTTATAGCTGAAGAAATTTACAAAATTGCTTTTGCTGAAAATAGTAAATTAGTATATGAAATTGAGCTCTATCAGAATTATTTGCAGCAGGTAGAAAATCATCTGGAAGTTTTTTGGGTATTTTACTTGCCTGTAGAAAAATCGATTAATTATGCTGAAAATCATAAAACTCTTCAATCCATATTAGGAAGTATAAAAAATGCTCGCCCTTTTCGCCAGTTAATTGAAGAAGGCCGAAAATGTGTTCTTACTGGTGAACACAATGCCCTCTTTATAGGAAATGTGAGAAAAGAAGAATTCCCTGCCTACTTTTCGGGTTGGGCTGTGAATAATCGGCAAATTGGAAAAAAAGAAACCCTAGGCGCAATAGGATTAATAAAGCGATTTTATCACCAGTACCAAGCTTTTAGTACTGACAGTAATAAGGGCGATAGTGGTGACGGTAAGGATGAAACCAAAAAGAAAATGAAAGTTAAGTTTCCTTCTATTACCGAAATTACTCATCTACACTTGCAAGAGATTGAAGCCTATAGGGAGTTTTATAAGAAATTAGAAAAGTATTCAGACTTTGTAGATAGTGATTATATCATCTATAACCCTACCCTTGAAGAAAATTTACAAGAAGAACTACATTGTAGTGAGGAGGAATTTCAAGAACTAAAAATACTTCATGCCGAATTATGGAAAGCTCTGAAAGAAAAGAATAAAAATCTTACCAAGTACTATGCTCTTATTATGTTTGATGGGGATAGCATGGGTAAGTGGCTAGGAGCTGAAAACTGTAAAAAAGAAGTCAAAGAAGAAAAATTAGAGGCATACCATGCTGAATTTTCAAAGCTTTTAGGTGAATATGCAAGAAAAGCCACTGCTTATTTAGATGGATTAAGTGAAAGCCCAAATGAAAAACGTAAGGCCTTTGGTAAAACTATATATGCAGGTGGAGACGATTTTTTGGGCTTTATTAATCTTGCTTACTTCTGGGAAATAATTAAGTATTTACGTATTTCTTTTGAAGAAGAAATAAATCAAAAATTAAGAGACTACAAAAAAGAATCTGAAAATCTTACTTTTTCGGCAGGGGTAGTAATTGCACATTATAAAGAGCCCTTACAGCAAGTAGTAGAGCTTTGCCGCAGCCAGGAAAAAAAAGCTAAAGATTTTAAAACGCAAAATACTTCTAAAAACGCTCTCTCTGTGCTGATTTGTAAACACGCGGGCGAAGTGACTGAATTTACCATTCCTTGGTATTCAGATAAAGTAACCACCTCTGCTAGTGCTGCAAATACAATCGATTGTATTCTGGAAATTAAAGAAGCCTTTCAAGCTAGAAAACTTACTAAAAATTTTATTCATACTACTGCGTGTCTGCTAAATAGTCTGGAGCAAGCAGATCCCGAAACAACTAATTTCGAAAAAAGTACTATGCTAGAATCTATTAATGACCAGATTATTGAAAGCATATTTCGGTATAGCCTTAAGCGTAATCCTGAAAAAATTGCTAAACAAGAAAGAGAAATATTAATAAGTTCCCTTATTATGTTATGGCAAGCTACAGGTAAAAGTATAAGTTCTTTTTTAGGTATCCTTCAAACAATCGATTTTATTGAAAGAGAACTATGATGCTTATTATAGAGCCTTTTGATACTTTTTTCTTTCGTACAGGCAAAGGTAGCCTTATAGGTACAGAAGCTAATATTTCAGGGCAGAGTATCTTTCCACCTCCCCCTTCGCTCTGGTACGGAGCTTTAAGAACTATCTATTTTACTTACCACCCCGAAGAGTTACAATTTGCAAATACGGAAAAAGACCCTACTCTAAATTTGGCTATTAAAGGCATTTTTTTAATTGATCTTAATATTTGGGAAAAACAGAAAAGCCTAGAGGGAGCTCTTTATTTGCCAACTCCCTTTGATGTTATGAAGGATAAGGATAAGGGTAGCAAAGCAGAAATTAAAAATATTCGATATCTAAAGCTTAGGAGTACTTTAAATCAAGAAAAAATAAAAGGAGATGCCTATACTAATTCTCCTTTTATTGATTCACTTGCTTTAGAAGATGAGGATAATGAAGAGCAAAAAGAACACATAGCTTCTGAAGCTGCTATAGGTACTTGGATGCGGGTTATAGATTTTAGTCAAAAATATTATGCGGGAGAAACCAAAGATATAAACTTACTTACCTCTAAAAACTTTTTAGAGCAGGAAGAAAAAACAGGAATAAAAATAGACAGTGTTACTCGTAAGGCACAAGAGGAGCATTTGTATAGAGTAAATTACTTTCGTTTCAAAAATTTATCTAAGTATTCCTGTGGGTATGCCTTTGCACTTTGGATAGAAGGATTAGATTTACCTACAAGTGGATTCTTAAAACTAGGAGCAGATGCTAAGCCTGCTGCCTTTTGGCAAATTGAACAAAAAGAACCCAATCTGCCTACCATTGAACAGCAATCATTTGAAAAATTTAAAGTGTATTTACAAACGCCGGCTATTTTAGAAAACGGTTATTTGCCCCGCTATATTCAGAACCCTAGAGAACCATTTGAATTTTATGGACTTAAGCTTCGGCTACTTACTGTTGCAACAGGAAACTACGTCTCGATAGGAGGCTTTGATATGAAAGCAAATAAACCTAAGCCTATGCATCGTGCCATTAATGCCGGAAGTGTATTTTATTTTGAGTTACTAGAACCTACTAGAGAAAATATCCAAAAAGTAATTCAAGTATTTCACTTACAATGTTTTTCAGACTTAGCTTTATTACCCCAAGGAGTAGGCACTGCTAGTTATCAAGGTTTTGGAAGATCTTATTTAGTACCTATCGCATAATCTTTGTATTTCGTGTATTTCAATTTATTTATTCTAATACTTATTTAATTGAATAACCCTAAATAAAAGTTTTCATATGTATAAAATAGCAAAACCTATTTTTTTGCATACTCTTACTAGTTTACACGCTGGTAGTGGAGATAGCCTAGGAGTGATAGATTTACCCATTCAGCGTGAAAAGCATACGGGTTTTCCTAAAATTGAGGCTTCGAGTTTGAAGGGAAGCTTACGGCAAGCTTTTGAGGATGCCTATGATAGCGAGGCTGATCGCAAGAAAATTCATTTGATATTTGGTTACGATGGGGATAGTCTAGATATAAAAAGTGAAAAAGAAAAATACCCTGCCCTTCAAGAATTTTTCAGCACCAAGGATGACCGTGAATATGCAGGAGCAATTAGCTTTTGCGATGCTCGCATACTTGCATTTCCGGTTCGTTCGTTAAAGGGTGTATTTGCTTATGTTACCTGTCCTTTGGTACTCCAACGTTTAGCTCGTGATTTAGCCCTTACTGGTAATGATAATTTATTACCAGCGCCGCCTAATGGTCGCTGTGCTAGAGCTAAAAATAATGTTCTAATAGAAGGCAAAGAAATAGTACTGGAAGAGTACACCTTTAAGCCTATTAACGTAAGTGAGCCCTTTGAAAGTTATGGTAATAAACTGACAGAATTGATTTTTCCTAATTCAGAGCCCTGGAAGAAATGGAAAAATAAGTTTAAAGAAGACTTGGTAGTTCTGGAAGATAATGAGTTTGCTGAATTTGTAAGAAATGGTACTGAAGTAATTACACGTACAAAAATTGATAATGAAACAGGTACGGTACAAGAGGGAGCACTATTTAATGAAGAATATGTACCCTCTGAAGCTATATTCTATAGTATTGTTTTTGCAGGTCCTATTTTTCACCATAAAAAGGAAAAAGACTTTAATAGTGCCGAAGACGTGATGAAGTATTTTGATGAAAATTACCCTCACTACTTTCAAATTGGCGCAAACGCTACTTTGGGAAAAGGTCTGGTTGCTGCTCATTTATTAGTATAGTTTATTATAGTTATTTTAAGTTATGACTAACGAGAAAGAATTACAAACTATAGAGCAAGGAAGGGCAAAATATGCATTTGAGTGTGCCCAGGAAGGCAAAAAACTATCAGAAGCTAGTAAATATAAGAGCTATGTAAAGAAGACCCCTATGTTAATTAAAAATAACGGATTAGGAGCTGCCTTTGCTTTTATTTATCAAAATAAAAAAGAGAAACCTTATGAATTAATATACAATCAGACTTACAGGTGGCTAAGTGAGTATAGGAAGTATGTTAAGAAAGACGAAAAAAATACCCTCATGGCACAGCTTGTAAGTATGTCTTCAGAAGAGTACTGTAAAATTACTAATGAAGTAATGGCGCTTTTTAATTGGCTTCGCCGCTTTGTAGATGCTGAAATTGAATAATTAACTGTAATTATGGCAAACGGGCGTTCAAATATTCCTCGTAATACTTCAAGGTTTGAGCCTTTTTTTTATTTGCCAAAGGATACTGAAGCTCATGTCCAGAGGCAATTTCAAAATGATAGGTTTGATAATTTTGGGCTTTTTATTCAAAAATATGTTGTTTGCGATAATATTAAGTCCAATGAGTTTAAGCCTTTTTTACTGAAGCAACATAGTAAAACTCGTGAAGAGGAATATAATGCTGCAAATTTTTTTAGGGCCGATGTTGAACGTTTAAAGGAACTTTCACAAAGACGGCAATTGGCTATTCCGGCAGGGCATATGGCATTTCGTCTTACCTTTAGCGCAGCCACCCCTTTAATTGTGGGCTTAGGGAATGAGTCTGTTTACGAAACTTCAATTACTTTTCATCCGGTTTATGGCTTTCCTTATATTCCTGGGCAAGCACTCAAGGGTAGTCTTCGCAGTTTTATTATTGTAGAGCGTTTTGGAGCGAGTGAAAAAGAGGCTTTCCGGAATGAGTGTTTTACTTTTCTTTTTGGAAAGTTAGGTGAGGAGGGTGTAAAGCAAAAAGATATTGCAAGAGGCGCGCTTTGTTTTTTTGAAGCATTGCCCCTTGAAAATATAACCTTACAGCTAGATATTATGAATCCACATTATAGTGAATATTATACCGGTAATAAGCCCCCTGCGGATTATCTTTCGCCAGTACCTATTTTATTCCTTTCTGTAAAAGCAGGAGCTACTTTTGAAGCTTTTATTACTATTGCTAAGCAGTTATTCCATAGGATTAGTCCAGCACTACTTTCGCAGCTTTATGAAGACCCTCAAAGGAAAGGCGAAGTGAATTTAGAAAGCTTATTAAAGTATTGGCTAGAGCAAGCATTAGGGTATGGCGGAATAGGGGCTAAAACTGCTATTGGTTATGGGTATATGAATAATATCAAAATTGAACGCATAACTTCTTAAATAATCAAAAAGTTATGGTACAGAAAATTTCAATTAATTTTTTGGGTACTAGCGATTACGTACCTTGTAACTAATTACGTACCTTGTAACTATGAGTTAGAGGGAATAAAAATAGAAAATGTACGGTTTGTGCAAGAGGCAGTAGTACAAATCTTACACCAAAAAGAGCCCTTCACAGAGCAAGACAAAGTAATAACCTTTGTAACAGAGCACGCTAAAGCCGAAAATTGGGAAGATAAAGAAACTAACGGTGAAATAAGAGAAGGATTGTGTACTTGTTTGCGTAGGCTAAATTTGCCCTTTCAAATAAAAGCCGTAGCTATTCCGAATGGTTTTAGTGAGAAAGAAATTTGGGATATTTTCCAAAAGGTGTACGAAAGTATTGAGCCCAGAAGTACTGTTTATTTTGATATTACTCATGCTTTTCGCTTTTTGCCTATGTTAGGCATGGTATTAATAAATTATGCTCAATTTTTAAAAGAGATAGAAATAGGAGGAATTTACTATGGCGCTTTTGAAAAGTTAGGTTCTGCAAGTATGGTAAAGAAAATGCCCTTGCAAGAAAGAAATGCTCCTATCTTGGATTTAGGAGGCCTTATTTCGCTCAATGAATGGACTAATGCAGCAAATAATTTTTTTGAGTACGGCAGGGCAGAAGCAATACAAAAATTGGTTAACGAGGCTGTTAAGCCTTTTTTTGTAAAAAAAGGGCCACATCAAAAACCAGCAATTATAGTTAATAAAATTGCTGGAGCACTTCTTGATTTTACAAATGATGTAATTACTAACCGTGGAAAGCGTATTTGCGAGGGAAATAGTGTAAAACAAATATTTGAAAATTTAAATGAACTAGAAGGCGAAAACATACTACCTGCTTTTATGTACATATTGCGTAGGATTGAGGAAAAACTACAAAATTTTCAACCCGCTACACTTACGAATGCATATTATGCTATACAATGGGCTATAGATAATAACTGGGTACAGCAGGCTTTCACGCAAATGGATGAGTTTTTAATAAGTTTTGTTTTAGAACAATTAGGGATGGACTGGAAGTGTCAATTTAATAGGCAAACTCTTAATAAAGCTGTCCAAATTGTAAGTCAAGATATACCAGAAGATAAGTGGAAGTTGAGTAATGAAGAAAAAACTCGCGAAAAGGAAATTGAATGGATACATAAAGTAAAGCCTAGGCTAGAAGAAAAGGCTTTCCAAGAACTCATGAGAATAATGAATGGAATAGATAGTATGCGTAATAGCATTAACCATGGTGGTTATAATAAAGATGATAATCAAACTAGTAAATCTTTGTATGATAATTTAAAAGTTTTTTTTGAGAGGCTTACTCAAACTTTAAAAACACATTGGCCAGACTTCTTACTCTCTTAAATCATACTTTAACAGAAGAGCAAGAGCAAAGTGCCTTCACTACTTTGGGTATTACGGAAATTTTAGTTTTGCCTTCTGAACTTGCAAGTAAATGGGGAAAAATTAGTCCACAGGGAGATTTACCTTTGGATGAGTTAATTCCTTTTCAAAATTGGATTATGGAAAATTCAGAACCCCAAGATTATGTTTTATTTCAGGGAGAAATGGGGGCTACTTTTTATTTAGTTACCTGGCTTTTAGCACAAAACCGTATTCCTATCTATAGTACTACCGAAAGAAAAGTGATAGAAGAAAAAGCTGAAGATGGTACTTTGCGCAAAATTAATCTTTTTAAGCATGTTTGTTACCGTCGCTATGTAATGTATGTTTCGTGAAAAATTAGAACGTGAAAAATTAGAATGTAACTTCATTGGCTGGCAATAAGTACAAAGGGCGCCCAATAATGAGGATGATTATAAAGGTGGCTGTGGATCAGCTTTTTCTTAGTAATCTGCAGCGCCTTTTCTTTAGGTTTCCCTTTTAGAAGGTAAGTGTAAAAATAATGCATTAATTTTACAGTAGAGGCATCAGAGACTTTCCATAGACTAACTACTAAGTTTTTAGCACCGCTATACATTAATCCGCGCGTTAGGCCAATTAATCCTTCACCGGGTCTAAGCTCACCCTGCCCTGTTTCACAAGCCGAGAGAGTAATAAGCTCTGCATCCATAGGCAGATTATAAGTTTCTCCCGTAAAAAGAATACCATCCTCTGTGCTATCTCCTTTATAAAAAAGTAAACCTGAAAGAGCAGGTTTTTGTCGATTGAAAAAACCATGGGTTGCTAAATGAATATACTGGAACTGCTTAAGATCTAAGGTTTTAAGGCGCTTTTCAGTAGCTTGCGTATCTACTAGAAGGGTAGTAGGCAATTGAGATTGTGAAAAAATATCCTTCAAAAGGATTACTTCAGAACGAGTACCCGGCAAAGGAGTAGCATTTTGTGAAAGTTCATCAAGTAGAATAATTTTTCTCTCATCTGTTGAAATATTTTTATGAATTGTAGTTTCAAAAACAGGAGCTACTGCTAGCAGACCCCGAGTAAAATTATTCCTGGGCTCGTGTATATGCTTAGGAAGATGTTGTGGAGGCAATACAAGCTGGTTGGCTGTAAAGAAATATTTCAAAGCATGCTGTTTAATTAGAAAAGGAAATTTCGGGTATTCCTCGATTCTTTTATTTCTAATTGGCTGAGTAAGTAACAGTTCGAAAGGCAAACTCCATAGTTCTCCATCAGGAATAATACAAATAGCTTTATTTTTCAAGACTTTTGCAAAAGGAGCCATTAAAGCTTGATATAATTTTGTAGCCTTCTGAACATATAATTGATGTTTTGTAAAATTATTTTCTACATGATTGTTGTAAATTCCATATAATATTCCTTGTACTTCTTTTTTTAGAATCAGGGCGGTAAAAGGAAGACGAATTGCCAAAAAATTGTGGGCTGTAACGGCGAAAGCGTAACAACTACTATCTCCTACAAAATATTCTACGATAGCTAAGTTTGAATTTTTCGAAAGATATTCTTTTTGTAGAGTTTCAAAGTTAATTGTATTTTTAGCGTACTTTGCTTGATAATATCGAGGATAATTTTTTTCTAAAAAATTATTCAGAGAGTCGATTTTTTGGGTTAAACTAAAAAGCTGGTCCTGAAAAATATAGAATTGGCTGCTATCTAAAGAACTCTTAGGAGGATAAATTTCAATTACTTTTTTTTGATAGTAAGACAGATAGCGCTTCAAGGAAAGTTCAAGGTCTAAAAGACTATCGGGTAACTCAGAAATCTTTTTGGCAGCAGCATCTTGTAATAGAAGTTGTAGGGCGCCAGCTTTAGCTGCTTCGGAATATAGAAAAGCTTTCTTTAGGTAAAACTTAGTTTTATTGTTTTCTAAGCTATCTAATAAGAAGCACACTTTTATTGCTTGCTCGGCAAAAAGGGTAGCCCATTTGCCTAGAGAAATGCGTGAAGTTTCATTTTGGTATTCCGTTCGTTGTTTAGCTAAAAAAGCAAGAGCAAAATCACAGTGCTTTAGGATATCTTGCAAATATTCAATCTTTTGTTTGCTTTCGAAGTGAGCTTGAGAAATTTTGAATAAATATAGAGTTTTATTTTTCAAAGTTTCTAATAGTTCTAGAGGCGCCATAGGAGTATTTTCTAATGAAAAAGAGAAAGTATCACTTTTGATACTGTCTGTGTAATTAGGATTAGTAAAATTTGCATAAAACGCTTTTTGTAGATAAGATAAAGCTTCATGCGGCTTATGATCGAGTAGGTATAAGTAGGCTATGTTATTATAAGAAGCTGCTATATAAGGGTGTTTTTGTCCATACACAGTTTGGTAGATAGCAGCTGCTTTTTGATATTGTTCTAAGGCCTGAGCATACTTTTTCTGAATCTTAAAAATATTTCCTAAATTATTGTAAGCATACGCTAATTCATTATGGGCTTCTTCAAAGTGGGCTTCCAATAAAGCAATGCTTTTTTCAAAATAAATAGCCGCTTGGTCGTAGCTTTGCTGTTGCTCCATCACAGCACCTAAGTTATTATAGCAACCTGCAAGATCATGATAGTTACCCCCTACTTCTTCAAAAATTGATAGGGCTTGATTAAAGTACTGAATTGCTTGTTTGAACTCCTTTTTATAAATGCAAGCTTCTCCTAGGTTATTATAAATGATTGCTATCTCATACTTTTGCTTCTTACCCTTATTTTGATAAATAAAAAGAGCTTTTTGATAGTAGCTTATTGCTTTTTCATAATCCATCTTATGAGTATATAGGATACCCATGTTATTATATAAATCTGCTATTTCTGTAGCATAAATGTTTTCTTTTTTTTGATATAATTTTAGTGCTTCTAGGTAATAAGACTGTGCCTTATCGTATTCGCCAGTAGCAGAATGAATTATGCCTATATTAGTATAAGCCATTGCCAAAGAAGCATAGCTAACCTCAGCTAATTGTTGTTTGATATTCAAAGATTTTTCTAAGTATTCTAATGCCTTAGTGTAATGACCAATAGTTTTGTAGAATACGCCGATATTATTGTAAATATCGGCAATGGTGAGATGTCGCTCTCCTAGGGCTTTTAATCCCGTCTGTAAAGCTTGGTGATAATAATAACTAGCTTCTTGTAATTTTCCCTTGACTCTATAGACATTAGCCATGTTATTATAAATTGCCGACACAGCGGTATTATCAGGTAACTTCCCATGGTAATTTTCGAGAAGTTGGAGAGCATGCCGGTAATTCTTGAGTGCTGAATCGTATTGATTGGAATAAAAATAATAAATTCCCAAGTGGCTGTATGTTTTAGCAATGGCAGGATGATTGGCAGCGAGAACTCTTTTACCTTCTAGTAAAGTTTCTTTAATATAAGCCCAGGTAGAAGAATCTCTTTGCTTGAGTATTCGTAGCTTTAAGTCTATTATATCATTTCTAATTTCTATTTCCCTTTGGCAACTTTTATTTTTAGCTGCTAAGCAATGGTGACGATATATATAATAGCACTTTTCAAAGTAGTAAAGCAAGCTATCCCACCTTCCCTTATTCTGAAACTCTTTTGCTTTTTGGTATAAAATGTTTGCTTGTGTAGTATCTGGTATTATTTGCGAGTTTAGCAATAGTGGCAAAAGGCAGGTATTTATTAGGACTAAAATGAAAATTCTAGCAGGAGATCCAAAAAATACTAAA
Source organism: Bacteroidia bacterium (assembly GCA_025057395.1). Taxonomy (GTDB): domain Bacteria; phylum Bacteroidota; class Bacteroidia; order J057; family JANWXU01; genus JANWXU01. Next base: position 21,707 of record JANWXU010000040.1, read on the forward strand.
AGCCAATAAATGAGAATTTTATCAATTTTCATAGCAATACAAACTATGCTATTTTCAAAAATAGCAAAAATGTTTAGGCTAGTATTGTTATTGTAAGTTAAAGTTTTATTTGCGTGCTAAGAGACTGAAGTAAATTGAAAAGGCTACAACTAGCGTAGCAAGGTGATAGTTCCAGTTTTGAATAAAATTTCATTGGAAAAAGTTTCGATTTGGAGTAGGTAAAAATAGGTACCTTCTGCTACTGCTTCTCCATTTCCATTGTACAAACCATTCCACCCTTCGTTTAGGGCATTTTCAGTTTTAAAAATAGGAATTCCCCAGCGGTCTTGTATGAGCATGGTAATCTTTTTGATGCCCAGAGAGGAGATAACAAAAGTATCATTAATTCCGTCGTTATTGGGAGTAAAAACATTAGGAACGGGTTTAAGAAGCTGGATTACTGTAATTTCTTTTTCTGCGGTATCTTGGCAACCTGCCCAGTTGGTTGCCATTAGGCGTGCTTTGTATTTTCCTGGTAAACGGTAAGTATGGATTGGATTTAATTCAGTAGAGCTATTTCCATCTCCAAAAAGAAAAACCCAGTGGCTGGCATTTAGGGTCTGGTTGAAGAATTGAACAGTTGCATTATTAGGTAGATATAATGAGTCTGTGTTAGTAGGAATTGTAGTAAATTGAGCATCGATAGAGTCTGCTATAGTAAGCTCAAAGGTAGCCCTTTGACAAGTTCCGGGCAAGGAGTAGGTGTAATTATAGGGTCCCCCTACTCCTAACTGAATAATATCAATTTCTCCTGTAAAGGGATCTTTTATAGCCGGTCCATTCCACATGCCGCCAGCAGGATCGGGTCTAGAGGGAATATACCTAAAAGCATCTAAACATACAGTATCTGCACGTTTAATTCTAGGAGTAGGTAGTTTGGTAATCAAGATATCATAAATATAAGCGCACCCTTGTAGATCGAATACTGTAACGCTATATAACCCTGATTCTTTTACCGTAAGGGTAGAAGAATCAGCTCCGGGAATTTTAATGCGGTCTTTTTTCCATTCATAGCGATATCCCGGTCCTGTAAGAGCGTAGAGTACTATGGAATCACCTTCGCAAAAGGTAGTACGTTGTGGGGGGCTTGCTAAAGCAGGTCGAGTATATACTTGTGTAAAGTTAGGAAGACCTAATCGGCATTGACGTGGTGCTATATTAAAACCATCTTGTACATATCCAAGCGCAAAACCTGGATTATTAGGAAAGCGGATAACTGCTAAAAAATTAGAATTAGGACGAGCTGCATAGATTCTCCCATCAAGTCCTAATTGTAGGGCACCTAAGGGAGTAACTCCTAATAAAAATTGGGTGGCAGCAATATCTGGAGCACTTACATCGAATTGATATAAAAAAGGCTCTTTACGGGAGCCTACGTACAGCTTGGTGTTATCGGGTGAAAATTCTAGACCATATGGATGAAAGCCACTCATTTGAAAGTTCGGAGCAAGCGAAGCTTTAAAAACCAGACGTCCATTATTAGGGAAAAAGTCAAAGATTTCTACTACTTGGGTATCTTCGATAGCAACAGCTAAGCGATTACCATAAGAAGCAAATTTTAGATATCCTCTTCCATTATCAGGGTGGCCTCGATGCACCGCTCCTACGCTAGTAATAACAGGTTCTAATTTTACTCCTTCCTTATTTACTTCAAAAGCTAAGAAGCGATTGCTATTCCATTCATGCACCATCACCCAAAAATCAATACCATTACAATGGCGCACAGCTGCCAAGCGCTCTGTAAGATTGGCACGTAGCGGAATATTTTTTTGTATAACGCGCCCTAAGCCTCCCTCAAGTTCCAAGTTGACAATAGAATAATACAGTTGAACAGGAGATTGGTCTTGAGAGCCTAGAGAAAAGATAAAGTATTGATTAGGTTTTTCAGGGAAAGGAACAATAATAGTTCCTTGCACTAGCTTAGGGTTACCACTTAAGCCCGTACCATTAGCCATAACTCTGTGGCTGCGGTTCCACACTGTCTGACCATCGGTATAAAAAAGTAAGTTGCCTGCTTGGTCCGATGCAACACTGCTGGCACTTTCGCTGCGGAGTTGTCCATCCTGTAGGGCGCGGGCTGTACCACTTAAAAAGTCAAGCCCTGCATTACTACCAAAATACCAGTAGTTATTTTCATTTTGGGCAAAACAAGGACTTTTTTGAATGCAGATATAGAAACAACAGTAGAGAAGCAAAAATGTGCCTTTTATTTTCACGGGAACGCAGAGCTAGTTCAAATCCTAAAATAAAGGCAAATTTACAATTCCGCAAACTTAGAACACTAAAAAGGTAGGATTTATACTTGAGTTGCTTAAAAGATTAAAAAGAAAGAGCAGTGTTTTATTAGGACTAGCTCCTTGTCCCCGCTATTTTGATAATGAAATAAGGTTCACGAAATAACAAGAGTTTATGATTATGTTTTTTTATCCTATGTAGCGCAAGGCTATTAAAACAATGTCGTCTGTTTGTTCAGGATTATCTCCCTTCCATTCAAAAAAGAGTTTCTGTAGTGCTAGTACTCTTGAGCTTAGCTCTTCTATGGTTTGCACCTCCCGAAGCCACTGACGAAAGCGTTTCTTCCCAATAGGCTTAAAATTATTTTTCTTGTTTCCTAGTTGTGAGAAAAAACCATCGGAAAATAAGTATATAGTATCACCTGGTTGCAAAGCTAGCCTATGAGTCTGATAAGAAGTTTCTCTTTTATAGAGAGAGCCTCCGATAGGACGTTTAGTTCCTTGAATTTGCTTGGTTTCCTTTTCTGTAACCACATAAACAGGCAACATGGCGGAAGCAATCTCAACATAATTGCTATTTTCTGTAGTTTTGCAAAGTGCTGCTTCTAACGTATCTTCTATTCGGTGCTTTTGATCTACAGTTTTGTAGAGTTTTTCATACCAAAAGTTATCCAAACAAGTTAGGATTCTAGCAGGGTCTTCAATATTACGTTCTTCAATGAGTTTAGTAATGCTACTAACTCCTAGCATTGATAGCAATGCACCGGGTACTCCATGTCCTGTACTATCACCAACCATAAAGTGGGAACCTGTTTTCCCTTCTCCTACCCAGTAAAAATCGCCGCTGATTGTATCTTTAGGTTCGTACCAAACTTCGGCCTCGAAATTTTTAGGAAGGTATTCATCAATTTGTTTTTTAGAAGGAATAAGGGCTCTTTGAATGCGCTCCGCATACTGGATAGACTCTTTTAGGGCTTGTGCCTTGGTAATAAAACTCTTATTAATTGCCTGGTTTATCTCCTCTAGATGGTTAATGTTATGAATATTATAGCAGTTGGGAAGAAAATTACAATAATAAAATGTGGCTTGCCCCGTATACTTAATAGGCTTTGTAATATTTCCAATGCAAAGATAGGTTGTGCTATTTTCTTCAGCTACGGGGATGATTAAGAGAGAAATGGCTTGAATGGAATTATTGGCGTCTTGAAAGTGTAATGTAGCGGTGTAATTTTTTCCCCCTACTTCTAGTTGTGTTATTAGTTCTATAGGGATATACAAGTGGAATTTTTGGTAAAGCTCTTCGAGCGTTGAGGGTAGGGTAATTCCTTGCTCCTCCTGACTAAAAGTTTGAATAAAGAGCGAATTATAATTAATGATCCTTCCCTCTTTGCTAATTTCGAATACAAGGCAGTTTTGATTAACTGCTCTCAATTGCTTTTCCTGAAATTTCTGTGTGGATTTAGCAATTATATTGCAATTTTGGAATTTTAGTAAATTATTCATTTGCATAGTATGTTTATTATTTTATCCCCTTTAATGTAAATAATACTTAATAATAAATAATTAAATAAAAAATGCAAAAGTGATTTGATATACATTTAAGCTACAAATAGTAAGAATTTTATTAAGCTTTCACTTTCTCTAGGTTAAATGTTTGAAAATTTTGTATTTTAGTAAAAAAATAGCCCAGCCTTAGCTGGGCAAAAAGTTATATAAGTTTTATTATTCTACAGCAGTTTTTGATGTACACGAAAGGATGGGAGGCTTTAGGTAGCGGAAGCCTTTATAGCTAGAAAGTACGGTTAAGCTAGGTAAACCTTTAGATTAAGGTACGGCGGCTAAGATGAATAGGAGAAATACAACAGCAAATCAGTAAACAAGGCGGTCCGGACGGGACTCGAACCCGCGACCTCCTGCGTGACAGGCAGGCATTCTAACCAACTGAACTACCGGACCACAAGTAAATAATATGGAGTGGGGCGACTGGTTGGAAAAAAACGTGGTTTTTGTAGTACGATTAATTTATGGAACGATTGAGCGGTCCGGACGGGACTCGAACCCGCGACCTCCTGCGTGACAGGCAGGCATTCTAACCAACTGAACTACCGGACCTTTTGTACTTTACCCTGCAAAGTAAGTTAATTGGGAGCACAAAAGCAAATTTTGTAACTTCTTTTCCCTATAAATGGTTAAGTTTGAAATAACTTTGCCTAAAAAATGAATTAAGTGCCTAGCCTAATTGTTGCGAGATTCTTTATTGATGATGATTGGCATTTTTAGGCAAGTGGTAAACATCTAAGGCGATAATCATTGCCCACAATAAGTAAACGGGAATAGCTACTTTGTCTTGATCCAAGAAATTATTTACTAAACCGTGGGTATAATAAGTAATTAAACTACAAGCAGCCATTAGGTAAAAAAAGCGTAATTCTCCGCCCTTAAAAAACCCCTTGATAGATTGATATAAACTACTGCCAAAGAGGAGAATCAGTAAGATAGCTCCTGGAATTCCCATTTCTGAGGCTGCTAGTAAATATTCATTATGGGCAGAACCGTTATCTCCGCGGTTTGTACTAATATGGGTTTTATAATACGATTGTTGATAGGGGGCATACTGCATAGCATAAGTACCAGGCCCAAACCCCCAAATAGGTTTTTCTTCTATCATGTTCAGTGCTGCTACCCAACGGTTAATTCTTTCTAAGTTAGATAAATCTGAACGAGTATTTAATACGGAATAAAGATGCTCTTGTATGTTTTTACTCTTGCTTGTCTCTTCGATGTGAGAGGGTATTTTTATTTCTGTAAAGAAGAGAAATAAGAAGGTTAATATACCTAGTACTGCAAGAGAAAAAAAAATATACTTATAGCGCTTCCAAGTGTAAATAAGGAAACCTATAAAGCAAGCCATGAATACGCCTATCCAGGCTCCACGAGTATAAGAAGTAGTTATGGCAAATAAAAGCAATAGCGCAATAGCACCACCAAGGTAGCGCAAAGTAGGGTGAATGTTTTTCATTAAAGGTAGTAGTCCGAATATGTAGACGAATAAAGCTAAAGAAGCAGCATAAGCTGTGTGTTCTTTGTAGAAGGGCTGCATTACAGAATACGAAGCCAAAACTGTAAAATTAGCTAATGCATGTTGAATAATAGTATAACTGCTCACAAAAACTAAACTTGGCGCTACTATCCAAAACCAACCTAAACATATCCTTTTCTCTTGAAAGAAGAAAACTGAAAAAAATAAAAATCCTACAACATACCAAAGTGTAGAGAGCCAATATTTTAAGGAAACTAAGGGTATAGTAGAGGTAAACACACAAATCAACATCCAAGCTAAATAACAAAGGCATAATCGAAATAGAGGATGTTTGGATGTGGCTGAAAAACAAAGTGCATATTGGTTTGCTTTGAGTAATCCAATTGCCAGCAACCCGATAGCTACCCAATCGCTAGGTAAAGTAATTGCTGAAGCTGGCAGTATTTCTTCTTGAGTTATGGAAAGCGGCATAGCCCAGAGACCCAAAAGCCATAAATACTTATAATTGTGGATGGTAAAACTTAAAGCTATAAATAAAACACAAAAAGCATAAAAATATTTATAATCTACGCTGAAGCTGATTTGTTGTAGTACAATTAGTAAGGAAGTAAAAATGATAAAAGGAGTATTTTTTTTGAAATACTCGCCTATTTTTGTTGGTAATGTTAGGTAAGCTTTTAATTTCGAAAACTCCATACTGTTCATGAGGATTTTACCCTATGATAGCTATTTTTTGTTTAGTTAAGTATTTAACGTTGTATATTTTATATTTTCTAAAATTTTCAGTATGAAAAGATACCAAAAAATACTTTTACTGATAGTTGTTTTAATCAGTGCTTTTATTTTGAGCGGATTTCTGTTACCTGCCCAGTATCAAGTAAAACGATCTATCATAATTCAAGCTAGTGATACTGCTATTTTCCAACAAATTAACTCAATGCGTAATTGGAAAAACTGGATAGCGTGGAATGAGAAAAAAGATCCTACTGCTCAATATTATTTTAGAGGGCCAGAGTTCGGAGTAGGTTCTCAAATGGAATGGCAAGGAAGAGAGGTAGGGCAAGGTATTATTACTATTAAAAGCTCAACTCCTAATAAGAGTGTACAATATGATTTGTTATTAGAGCAAGGCTCCTTTAAAGGATTCGGAAGCTTGAGTATAACAGCTGAACAAAAAGGTTATAGACTAACGTGGCAAGACCAGGGCAATTTAGGAAATAATCCTTTATTTCGATGGGCAGGGTTTTTATTTATGGACTCTATGCTAGGTAGTGCCTTTGAGGAGGGGTTACATAGGCTTAAGACTAAATTAGAAAATAGCCCATCTTCTGCCCAGGAATAGCTTTTTATTTTGTGCTAAAGTTTATGAGGTTTAAAAATTAAAAAGTTGGGGGACTCAAGCGCCTAGCGCGAATCAACCCCAACCCTTGCTCTTTTCTGAATGCTAAAATAATATTCTTTTCACGAAGCTCTAATCGATTGAACTTTTTTAGTTAAAATTGATACCTTAACAACTTATTTAATAGCATGAATGGCTAAAAAGTAATTATGCAGTAGGTAGCGTTTGGGTTGAGTTATAAAGCCTTTAACAAAACTAATTATTAGCTCTACTTTTTAAGCTACAGCCGATAAATTCTAGTAAAATACTTCTTCCCAATACACTTTATCATTTACTACTACCACGACAAGTAAATGCAAAAGCCGCTTGTTTTGCAAAAAACTATCTTGACGATAATATCCCAAAATCTGCCCCTTTGCCCGCTCCATTACTTCCGCTAAAAAACCCTCCTGCTCTTTCCTCAAATACTTAACCTCCAACGCAAATTGATGATGCTCCTTC
>JANWXU010000041.1 GCA_025057395.1 Bacteroidia bacterium
TTAGTAGCCCTCCTTATTATTTCTCTCTGTCCTCTATTATGTCTAACACTATATACTATGCTCGGGCAATTGATCAAAATGCTTGTACAAGTAATTTTAGGGTAATTACTATTTCTGTAGTTCGAACACCCCCTCCTCCAGAAGTATCTTCGCTATACTTATGTACTCCAGGGGTAGCTACTTTTACTATTAATAACTTTGGTGTTTATCCGCGCAATACGGCGCTGCGCATTTATACTACGGAATCGGGGGGTACGCCTATTGCTCAGGAAAATAGGCCTTTTTATAGCTTTTCTGTTAGTACTAACACTACCTATTATTTTGCTGCTCAAGAGACGAGTGCTAATTGTGAAAGCTTTCGAACAAGGGCAACCGTTGAAATTTCTGAATCAATACCGTTTACAATTGTAAGAAATACTCCTAATCCTGTATGTGGGCATACTCATGCTGAAATAGAAATAAAGATTGTTCATCCCGGTGCTTACAATGTGGAATTGAGGGAGGAGGAAAATGGAGTATATATAGCTCGAGCTACAGAGGCTCCTTATAGGCTCATTACTCCTACTATTTTGGCTACTACTACGTATTGGGTTAGTGTAGGTTATCAGGAGCAGCCACAGTGTTTTACTACTCAACCTATTGTTTTTGAATCAGCCCCCTTGCCGCCAGCGCCTGAAGTAGAGCTAGTACCAGTTCAGTGCAAACCAGGGAATGTTCCTATTATAGCTACCTTGCCCAATTCAGATAACAACTTAGTTTTACGACTTTATAATGAAGAGGGGCACCTTATAAACGCTTCCATTCGAGCACCGTATACTTTTCAAACTCCTTTTCTTACTACGGATGCCGAGTTCTATTTAGAAACTCATAATCCTATAACAGGTTGTATTAGCCGAAGAACGGGCTTTTCTGTAATTTTTCAAGGACCTATTGAACCCCCTACGGTTCAAGATGTTATTTTGTGTCAGCCAGGCGAAGCTACCTTTCATGTGCCTCCTAGAGCGGGGTTTGATATATTTGTTTTTGAAAGTTTGCAACAGACGAGAGGAACTAAAGTTGAAAACAGGACTTTCTCTGTATTTGTGCAAAACCAGCCAGTAGTAAGATACTTTAGATTTCAAGATCCTAACGGCTGCCAAAGTTTACCTACAGAAGCTCGAGCTAGTATTGCAACCCCTGTGAATATTAGTATTGCGCCTATAACTTCAATTTGTGGAAAAGGAAAACAAGAACTAAAGGTAGAATTGGATGCTTCAGTGCCGTACACTGTATCCCTAATTAATTCTCGAGCAGAAATAATTGCTACTGCATGGGATCCGCCCTATCGCTTTCAAACTCCTGAACTCGATGAGACCCAAGAATTTCGCATTTTAGCTGTGCATTCTACTCTAGGGTGCAGCACTGAAAAAATGATTCGAGTAGAAGTGATTGCTCGTCCTCCTATGCCGATTTTGTTAGGTTCTCCCCTGGCTGCTTGTGGAGCATCAACTGTAACCTTCACAGCTGGCTTAACCGGAGGCAGTACAGGAAAAGAAGTATTGCTTTATACTTTACCTGTAGGGGGACAGATTATGCAGAAAAAAATTGAAGAACCTTTTGTTTTTTCAGTATCTATTACTACTTCTACTACCTTTTATTTAGCAACGAATATTGTGCAAAGTGTTTGTGAAAGTGCCAGTCGTTTACCTGTTATTTTACAGGTGGCTCCAATTCCAACTCCCCCTATAGTAAGTTCTGTAAGTGTATGTGCTGCCGGAACAGCTGTATTTTCGCCCTTACTAATAGAGCCTAAAGGAGATAGAATTCGTGTATTTGATGCACCTGTAGGCGGAAATCTTTTAATAGAAGTACCCCATGGTCAGACGATTGCTTTGCCTGTTAATAGAGAAACTGAAGTATATTATTTCCAAGCCTATTCTTCGCAAAGTGGCTGCAAAAGTGATTTAACTGCAGTAATAGCTCGAATATTACCCCCACTTTCGCTAGCTTATGAGGAACATGCCCTAAGAAGATGTGGCCCAGGCTCTTTTACTTTTAGTGTTTTACTAAATGGTGCTGCAAGGCCTATCATTCAATTGTATGACCAAAGGCAAGTATTGGTAGATAGTATTACAGCGAGTGTAGGAGTTTTTACAATTCCTACTGTTAATACTAGCACTACTTGGCTCTTGAAAGGTATAGATAAATCAACGGGCTGTGAGGTGCGAAAAAATATACAGACAAGTATTGAACCCCCGCCGGCGGCACCTATTGCTCCAAATATAGTAGAATATTGTAATAATTCGAGGAGAGTTGCATTTACTGCCCAGATGGGAGTTCCGGCAGGCAGCTTGATAGTACTTTATACTCAGGAAAATGGCGGAGAACCTATAGCAAGGGCTTTACAAGAACCTTATACCTTTAGTTTGTTACCCGAAGTTGATGAATGCACGTATTATTTAGAAGCACATTTAGGAGAATGTGTTAGTTCTAGAAGGGCGGTGGTAGTACGGAAGGTTAGAGTAACTCCTCCGAGATCTACAGATGTGAGTCGTGTGGATGCAGGTCCAGTAACTTTTACAGTCCAGCCGGGGGATAGTCGTGGAAAAGTGATACGTTTATATAGTGCTGACAATCAGCTTTTAGCTCAAGCTATGCAGCCTCCTTATGAAATAATCACTTCCTTCCTTACCACAACTACTACTTTTTATCTACGAAGTTACGACTCAGAGTTAGATTGTTTGAGTGAAGCAATAGCTGTAGTAGCTAGCATTATTCCGCGTCCGCCACAGCCTATATTAGCTTCTTCATATGCAAGATGTGGCCCAGGAAGTGTAGTTATTAGTCCTAGTTTGGCAGTGAATAATCCCCGAAATTATAATATTCGGCTATATACTATTAATTCAGGCGGGCAGCCTATAGGTGAATATTCTTATCCCTTTATCATAGAACTAAGCCAAAATACAAGTACTTGTTACTTTTTAGAAACCTATGAGGTTCCAACAGCTACTACAAGTGCTAGTCGAGCTTCTACTTGTGTAAATATTCTTTCAGTACCAGAGCCTCCTATGCTTACTAGTGCTGTACAGCGATGTGGTAGTGGACAAGTAAGTTTTAGCTTTACCTCTCAGGGGGGAATAGATAAAGTGTTAATTTATTCTCAGGAAAGAAGTGGTATTCCTCTACGAGAAGTCTTACCCCCATTAGTGGTTACTAACTGGCAGGTGCAAACTACCACTACCTATTATGCTAGCTCACGCCTGGGGCAGTGCGAAGGTGAAAGAAGAGCTTTTACAGTGGAAGTATTACCCTTACCGCCCGCCCCCCTTATTTCTTCCTTTGAGCTTTGTAATATAGGACCCCAGACTATAACCCTTAGTGGCTTAGCCCAGGGCCTAGCTTGGCGAGTTTATAATAGTTCTGACGTACTAATGGAATCTCGTAGTAATGAAGCGGTTTTTTCACTTTCTTTGAACCAAAGTACTACTCTATGGGCTAGCGCCTATGATTTGAATACTGGCTGCGAAAGTAATAGAACTTCTTTTGCCATTAATTTAATTCCTCCCCCTCAAGCTCCTTTAGCCTCAGATATATTCTTTTGTACTCCTGGTGCTCAAACTTTTACCTTTACTGTAGGGCCTAATTTGGAAGTGGAAGTTCGAGAAGTACAGGGAGGACGTGTTCTAAGAAGTTATGCAGCAGGAGTATGCTCTAGTGGGTGTAGTTTTTCTACTCCCTCGCTAACTACTACTACCACTTATTATCTCGAGGCGATTGATAGTCGTACAAGGTGTCGTTCGAGTGTAAAAGAAGTTCGAGTGGTTTCTCAAATGCCATTACCTCCAAGAGTAGAACCCATTCCTATTTGTTCACAGGGAGGATTTGTTACTTTTACTTATAGCCTTAATCAGACGGGAGCTAACCAAATTCGGCTCTATCGTTCTGTAGGTAATGTGTTAATTAACACAGCGAACCAACAGGAAGGGCTATTGCATGGGCCTTATATTACTATGAATACTTCGTTTTTAATAAGTAGCTATAATACTCAAACGCGGTGCGAAAGCCCAAGAGTTGCTTATACAGTTCCAGTTCGTGCTCCTTTGCCTTTGCCTATTGCCAATCACACAAAGCGCTGCCCTAATCAAAGTGTTACAATTCGTTTAACAATTCCCCAAGAACTTAGCGGTTTGAATTTACAGGTGTATGCAACTCCTACGGCTGGCATACCAATTTATGCAACTACTCAACTTCAAGACGAGTTTACTCTTCCTCCCTCAACTCAAAGTGATACCCTTTATTTGGTTTATAGAGATCCTAGCTCGGGCTGTATGAGTGGGCAGCAGCCATTAATGGTTACTATAACCCCCCCTCCACCTGCGCCTAATCATCAAACTATTATTAGTTGCGGTGAACAGGTGGTAACTATTAAAGCATTACCCATGAATAGCGCAATTCCAGAATTGGCTGAGTATCGTCTGTATACACAGGCTGCTGCTATAGAGCCCCTTGTAGTAAGTACTATTCCACCTTATGACGTTACTATTCGTACTGTGCAAAATGCAACTTACTATTTTGCAGGAAGGGACTTACAAACAGGCTGTGAATCCCGAAGAGCGGTAATTCGCATTCAACGTAATAATCTTCCACCACCGCCAATAGCCCAGCCTAGTTCTATTTTGCTATGTCGGCCTAGTGGAGTTACTATTAGCGCTAGCTTTAGTGGACCTGAAGCCCAGGGTATACGATTATACACTGTGGCTGAAGGTGGGGATTTTGTTGCAATTCGAACAGTAGCTCCGTATCATTTTCATATACCCTTGGTTACTACTACTACTACTTTTTACTTAGAAAGTTGGAATACTGGTTTTGTTTGTAATACTAGCGAACGAACTCCAGTGGTAGTACATATAGACCCTACTTTAGAGCCGTTGCCTCCTTCGGCAAACACATTAGTTCAGTTTTGCAGGGGTAGCACAGTGGAGTTTACTGCCTTGCCTGTTGGAAATACCACACAATTTATTTCTCTTTATACCAGTTCTGCAGGGGGCATGGAAGTAGAACGTAAGGAGCCGCCTTTTGTATTTTCTCTAAGTGATATTTATCAAGATAGTACTATTTACCTAGAATCTATCAATTCTGTCTGTAATTCTAGGCAGCGCACGCCAGTGCTATTGCAGCCTTTTGTTAAGCCGCCATTGCCAGAAGTTCAATCTTTGGAACGGTGTGGAGCGGGAGTTATTACTTTCACAGTAAATAATGCTAACGCTCGGCATATAGAGCTTTGGAATGCGCAACATCAATTGATAGTGACTGTTTTAGCAAGTCAGTTAGTTACTACGCCATTTATTACTACAACTACGGTGTATGGCATTCGTTTGAGAAATGATGGTTGCCAAGGAGATTTAAAATGGGTAGAAGCTCGAGTTCAAAATTGTACGCCTTTTAATTGTGGTTCTCCAGCAAAGCCGAGCTTAGTAAGTGTAACAAGTAATAGTGCCACAATAAAGTGGTTGGCAGCCCCGGGAGCAACGCGGTATATCGTAGCTTGCCGTGAGATAGGTGGAAATTTAGTAGTAAGTAATGTTACTACAGAAACAGAAATTACTTTAAGGGAATTATTAGCTGGTAAAGATTATGAAGTAAGTATTCGGGCGGAATGCATGAATGAAGGACAGAGTATATTTTCCGCTGGAGTAAGCTTAACCTTTCAAACAGCTAACTTAAGGCAGGGCTTAAATAGTTCGATAGAGACTATAAGAATCTATCCTAATCCTAGTCAGGGAAAATTCTTTTTAGAATTTAGCGCTTTGAGCCAGGAGCGAATATATCACCTATCACTTTGGGATATGCAAGGTAACGAGATTTGGAGGAAAGATATTTCTGCTATAGAGGATGAGCAAAAGTTATTAGTAGAGTTACAAGATTTGGATCCTGCTACTTACATTTTATGTATTCGCACGCTATCTGGGGTGTTTTTCTATCCTATTATTATCTATCGCTGAGAATACTTTAAAAAAGATAGGAGCTTAAAAATATACGCTTCTATCTTCAAATAAAATCTTAAGATACCGGTGAAATAAAAAAATACTTTGAAAAAAAACTGAATCAGGTAATTTGCTATAAACTTATGCAAATATTATATTAGTAAATAGTTTCATTTTTTTGATTATGAAAAAATTATTCTACTATTTTATATTCTTTTTATTTATACTACCAGGAGTAGGAATAAACAAACTTTATTCCCAGCAATCTTCTCCTAGGTTTTCCCAAATTTATAATCCGACAGAAGTAATGGTGCTTTATATGTTCGATCATTCGTGGAATGAAGATAGCATTTCTACAGAGCGTTTTAACGCTTTTATAAATGCACCCTCCCAGTTACAACTTCCCCTCACAGACTTTGTAGGAGCTATTATTCCAAAGAAAGTAGCCTGCTTTGTTATTAAAACAAAAAATTCTAGCACTCTAAATACTGTGGAGCAAAAATTGAAGCAAAAATATCCTACAGCTAACTTTCGAAGAGCAGAAGTAGCGGAGCTAGATAATTTTATACAAATGGTAGGTAGTGGTTTTAAGTATAATAACCAAAATTAAATTTAGAAAGAATATGAAAAATTTTTACTATATTCTAAATAAATTTACTAATAGAGGTTACTACTTCTTGTTAAATTTCTTATTTGTTAGTTGGGTAGGGGTAATTATTGTAAAAGCACAAAGTAATACGACTCCATGCAATGCTATCCCTTTGACACCCATTACAGTTCCTAGTATAGGAAGTAATGCGCATTCTACTCCTGGGGGGTGGCTTTGTAACCAATCTTCTCCGGGCAATACGGGTGTTTCTTATCCCTGCCAAGTAGGTCAGCCCCAATCTTTGTGGTATTCCTTCGTGGCAACAGGTACGAGCGCTCATATTACCACATCAAACTCTGGTACTACCTACGATACGTATATGGGGCTATTTACAGGGCCGTGTACTAACCCAAGTTATACAGGGCACTGTAATGATGATGGTCCTGCTAGTGTGCATGGTTGTAGTGCATGCAGTCCATTTTACTGTGCTCGTCTTACCCCTACTAATCTAGTTCCGGGTACTACTTATTATATACGAATTGACTCTTACGATGGAACTTGCCCTGTAGGGCAAATGTGTATACGAGTAGAGGTTCAATGTGCAGCGCCACCACAGGCGACTATTACGGGACCTACCCCGGCACAGGTATGTGTAGGGCAAAATACTCAGGTACAAGGAAATACTGTAACAGGAGCAACTTATACATGGAATTGTGATGGCTGTACTACAGCCCCCCCTAACACGCCAGGTCCCCATAACCTGAGCTGGTCTACTCCCGGTACAAAAACTGTTACCTTTTCTGTAGACCAACCTGGTTGCCCTGTTTCCACAGCTACTGTTTTAGTGACAGTTAATCCAACACCCACTTCTTCTTTTACTGCTAGCCCTACTACTGTATGTACTGGTTCTAATGTTAGCTTAACTTATACAGGCAGTGCGCCTACGGGTTCTTCTTTTAATTGGAGCTGTGGTGGATGCAGTCCTGTGCCTACAGGTCCTACGGCAACTGTTTCTTGGTCGAGTGCAGGAACCTATACAGTCTCCCTAACAGTAACTGGTCCTGCACCCACCAACTGTGCTTCCACTACTTCCACAGTGGCAGTTACAGTTAATTTACCTCCCACTCCTGTTTTTACAGCAACAGGTCCTGTCTGCTCCGAACAAACTTCTACTGTAACCCTCACAAGTCCCAGCCCCATACCTGCAGGTGATACATATACCTGGAGTTGTGATGGTTGCTCCCCTGCGATTCCTGCCAACCAGCCAGGTCCTCATAATGTAAGTTGGGTAGTTCCTCCGCCTAATAATCAGGTGAAAACAATATCGTTGACCTATAATAGACCTGGATGTAATCCTGTTGTTGTTACTCAGACGGTAAATGTAAAGCCTATACCTACTTCAACTTTTACTGCTGCACCTGCTAATGGTACGAGTGTTTGTGCGGGCAATCAAACGGCGGGAGTTATAACCTATACAGGAAGTTTAGGAAGCCCCCCTCATACTTTTACTTGGAACTGTGATATGTGCACTGGAGGAAATCCTGCTACACAGGGTCCGCATAATTTGAGCTGGGCAAATGGAGGAATTAAAACTTTGAGTTTGCAAGTAGAAAGTGGCGGTTGTGTATCTTCTACTACTACTCAAACTCTGGTAGTGCATGATATTCCCACCTCTTCCTTTACTACTTCTAGTACCTCTATCTGTGAAGGGGCAACAATTACATGGACATACACAGGTACTCTAGGAACTCCTCCTCATGTTTATAGCTGGGACTGCGCAGGATGTGATCAGGGTAGTCCTTCTACTGCAGGGCCGCACACTATAAGTTGGGGGTCTCATGGCTATCGAACAATTAGTTTAACTGTATCGAGTAATAATTGTTCTTCCACAACTACGACTCAAGTTATAGAGGTGAACAAAGTTCCAACTTCTAATTTTAGCATAGGTCCATCTCAAGTTTGCGCGGATAACAATAATGGTCCTATCACGGTAAGTACGAATTTTAACCCTGCTACAAATTTTGCGGGTAGTGGTACGGGGGCAACAAGTGCAACTTATAACTGGAACTGTGATGGTTGTAATGGTGGCAATCCCACTACAGCTGGCCCACATTCTTTAAGTTGGAGTACGTCAGGTACTAAAACAGTAACTTTACAAGTTATCAACAACCCCAGTGGTTGTGCTTCTGGTACTACCTCAGTTTTAGTAACGGTACATCCTGTTCCTACTGCCCCTACTTTTACTCCTCCCTTTCAGCGTTGTGGGCCAGGTATTTTAACATTAACTGCAACCCCCGGCACAAATGGTACTACTATTCGTTGGTATGCATCTGCTAATGCAGTAATTCCTTCTTTTACCGACGTTTCTTTTACCACTTCCTTTATAACTACTACTACCACGTACTATATTTCTAGCTACAATTCAAATACTCAATGTGAAGGAGCTAAAGTACCGATTGTTGCAGTGATTAATCCTTTTCCGGGCGCTCCTTCTGCACCTCCTATTGCAAGGTGTGGTCCTGGGGTAGTTACTTTTACTGCAACGAATGGAGTACCCCCTGGCGATGAACTTCGTCTGTATACCGTTCCTACGGGAGGAACTCCTATTGCCACTACTGTGCCGCCAAGTGGACCATTAACCACACCCCAACCAGTTACCACTACTACACAATACTATGTATCAAGTATTATTCTCGCTACTGGTTGTGAAACACGCACTCCTGTAAGTGTAACAATACATCCTATACCTGCTGCTCCTACTACTCAAGACGAGAGCCGCTGCGATCCGGGCGTAGTGAACTTTTTTGCCGCTATGAATAATCCGGCAGGTACTCAAATTAATTTATACTCCCAGCCTAATTGTTTGACCCCTATTGACGTTGACTTCACCTCTCCATTCATGGTAACTACTCCCTTTCTTACTACCACTGATAGTTTCTATGTGGCTGCTGTAAATAGTGTCACAGGGTGTAGTAGTCCATGTGTGAAAGTGCGTGCATTTATTTATCCTAATCCGCAGTTTCCCACAGCTAATAATTTAAGTCGATGTGGAACCGGGCCGGTAGTTATTACGGCTACTTATCCAGGTAATTCATTAGACCATTCTATTCATCTTTATTCACAACCATCTGGAGGAAATCCTCTTGCAATTGCCCAGAGTGCTCCTTTTACTTTGCAAACTCCCTCTATTACACAAAATACAGTTTTTTACATTGAGGCAGTAAACGTGCAGACCATTTGTAAAAGCGGAAGGATACCTGTATCAGTTACAGTTCATCCAATACCGGGATTACCTTTGGTGAAATCAGAGCCGATTTGTGGTTTTGGAAACGTAGTTTTTTCTGTGACGCCTACGGGCAATACTCTGGGTGATCTTTTCCGGTTGTATGCTACTTCGCCAGGTGGTCCTGTCTTGGATAGTGATTCCAGTACTCCCTATGAGTTATCTACAACAGTATCTACTACTACTACTTTCTTCATAGAGGCAGAGGTCCAAGCTACGGGATGTACTTCAAGTAGGGTAGCGCATGTGGCAGAGGTGCTTACTATTCCTGCGCCTCCCATCAGTGCGGATGTAAAAAGGTGCGGGCCAGGGGAAGTTGTTATAAGTGCTAGTATGTCTACGCCGGCAGGCCAAGGTATGAAAATTTATACTCAACCTAATGGAGGCCTTCCTATATTGGATTTAAGTAATAGTAATGGAGACTATCGTTTTCATTTAATGAACGTCCTCACTACTACTACATTTTATGTAGAGAGTTATATAAAAAATTGTGGTAGTGTTCGAACGCCAGTGGTAGTAACTATCAATCCTTTACCCACTCCCCCCACTTCTTCTAATTTAACGCGCTGTGGTGGTGGAAGCTTTACATTTAGCGTTACTTTAAGCAATGATGCAAATGTAGTTCGCTTATATACTATTGCAAGTGGGGGAAATTGGGTGGCACAGGATGACGGAGCGCCATATTTTCTTACTTCTCCAGAAGTTCAAGCTAGTACTATTTTTTATATAGCAAGTCTCAATACTTCTTCGGGGTGTGAAAGTATAAGGATTCCATATACTGCAACAGTGTATCCTATCCCCGGAATCCCTTCAGCTGCAAACGTAAAGCGGTGTGATGTTGGTCCTGTAACCTTTACTGCTAATATGGGCGTGCCCGCAGGCGACGTCTTAACTTTGTATGACTCCCAAAATACACTAATTACACAAGCTACTTCAGCACCCTACTTTTTAACAGCTAGTGTGCAAACTACTAGTACCTTTTTCATAGAAAGTAGTAATTCTGTTACGGGATGTGTAGGTGGTAGAGTAGCTGTCATTGCTACTATTAATCCCACACCCGCCCCCGCCGCTCCTATTGCATCAAATATAGTTATTTGTGGTGGAGGAGTAGCTACTTTTTCTGTACAGATGGGTAATCCTCCAGGAGATATGGTCCTGCTATACGCTACTCCTGTAGGGGGAAATCCATTAGCTTCTGATGCAATTGTGCCTTATGAACTTACTACCCCGAGTCTTACAGTGAGTAAAGAGTTCTACTTAGAGAGCCTAATTACAGGTACAGGCTGCGCTAGCGTAAGAGTACCTGTTAATGTAAATGTTGTTCCTAGACCTGATGTGCCCCTTACTTCCAATGTATCTCGGTGTGGAGAGGGTATTGTTACTTTTACCCTTTCTATGGGTAATATCAGTGGTGATGAAGTGCGTCTTTACACACAGTTTCAAGGCTCTTCTCCTTTTTCTACGGATGCGGGTTCTGCTCTAGAGCTTACTACTCCCCCCGTTTCTACTACTACTACCTTTTATGTGACCTCCTATAGTTCTATTACTAATTGTGAAAGTGCTAAGCTAGCTATAGTAGCTGAGGTAAAACCAATTCCGGGGGTTCCTACAGTAGGTAATAATAAAAGATGTGGTCAAGGACCGGTTACCCTAACTGCTGTAGCAGGTTTCCCGGCAGGAAACGAAATTCGCTTATATGAGGTTCCACAAGGGGGGCCTCTTATTGCAATGGATAATACAGCGCCGTATGTTCTTACTTTGAGTTCTGTGGCTACAAGTAAGACGGTCTTTGTTTCAGTTTATAATTCAAATACGAATTGCGAAGGACCTCGTTTGCCTGTTCATATAGAAATAAACCCTATTCCTGCCTCCCCTCAAGTAGCTGATGTGCAGCGTTGTGGAGCAGGTCCTGTTCAGTTTACGGCTTTAATGGTAGCTCCGGAGGGCAATCAAATTAGAATATATACTACGCTTAGCTCATCTTCTCCTATTCTCGAAGATAATAGCTCGCCATTTGAGTTATATTTACCTTATGTGAGCACTACTTCTATCTATTATGTAGAAAGTAATAATACAATAACAGGCTGTAGTAGTGTAAGAACACCAGTATCGGCCGTAATTTTAGCAACTCCAGAGGCTCCCGTAGCCTTAGATATTGTACGGTGCGGAGCCGGAAGTGTATTCTTTACGGCTAGTATTTCCCAAACCTTAGGAACTGTTGTTCAACTTTATGAGACCCTGGAGGGAGGAGCCCCTATTGCCATTGATGCAATAGAACCTTATGTTCTACAAACTCCGGAAATAGGACAAACTACTACTTACTACATTGGAGTAAAAAATACAGTAAGTAATTGTGAAAGTGAAAGGACACCAGTGGTAGCTACTATTCATCCAGTGCCAGCACCTCCTATTGTGGGTGCTACTCAGCGTTGTGGTGTAGGTTCTGCTACTATCTTCGTAAATTTGGGTGCTAGTGCTGCAGATGTTATACGTCTTTATGAGGCTCCGAGCGGCGGTACTTGGCTAGATGAAGATTTTAGTAACCCTTATGAACTGAAAACTCCTGTTATTGGTCAAAATACTACTTATTTTGTGTCGGCTGAAAATATAGAGACAGGGTGTAAAAGTTCTCGTGTACCTGTAACAGTTACGGTCCATCCTTTGCCAGGGGCTCCCCTATCTTCAGATATTTCTCGATGCGGACCGGGGTCTGCAACTATTACAGCTATAATGAGCGGCACGCCAGGTACAGAAATACGCTTATACAACGTACCTAATGGTGGTTCACCTTTGGTAGTTAGTAATTTCTCCCCTCACCATCTTTTAACTCCTGCTCTAAGTGCTAGTCAGTATTTTTACTTAGCTAGCTTTAGCCAGATTAGCGGTTGCGAAAGTCAGCGAACTCCAGTTTTGATTACTATTAATCCTATACCAGGCGAGCCTACTGCTGTAGAGGCAAGTAGATGTGGCGCCGGTGCCATTTCTTTCATAGTGCAAAGTGGAATACCGGCAGGTAACGAAATGCGTCTTTACACAAGCTTGGATGATATCGTTCCTTTCGCAGTGGATAATACTCCTGTTTATGAACTTGTCTCGCCTGTTATTACTACTACTACTACTTTCTTTATTAGCAGTGTTAATACTGCTACAGGGTGTGAAAGTATTAGAAGAAAAGTAATAGGCAAAGTTTTGCCGCCGCCGCCGCCGCCAAGGGCTCAGAATGAAACGCGGTGTGGTAGTGGCAGTATCACTGTTTACGTGGAGAGTAACTCGGTACAAGGGCAGGAGGTACGTTTGTATAATGCTGCTCAAAATGGTTATATAGTGGCAACTGATAATAGCAACCCTTATGAATTAACTACGGGCTTACTTGCGGCCTTGAATACTACTAATACTTATACTTTCTATATTTCTACTTTTAACCCTGGAGCAGGTTGCGAGAGTCCATTAGTGCCGGTAATAGCTACTGTTTATCAAGCACCTGCGGCGCCAACTGTTAATAGTGTAAGTCGGTGTGGACCTGGTACTGTTAAGTTTACGGCAACGATGAATCAGCCAGCTGGCGATGGTATAAGAATGTATGGTTCATTAATTGACCAAGAGCCTATTGATCAGGTTTATAGCCAGCCTTGGCAATTAGTTACGCCTAATCTCTTAAACAACGCAACCTTCTTCTTTGCTGCTTATAATACTTCTACGGGTTGCGAAAGCCCCAGGGTTAGTGCTGAGGTTTTTATATATCCTATTCCGGCACTGCCTAATATTAATCATGTTAAGATTTGTGGTTCAGGAAGAGCTACTTTTACGGTGAATATAAACACTCCTATAGAGGGTGAAATTTTGCTTTATAATGCAGCAGTAGGCGGTAGTCCTTTAGCAACCGCAACCACGTCTCCATATTATTTGACCACACCGATTATTACTACTAGTAGTATTTTTTTCGTAGTGCTTAAGAACAAGCAAACAGGCTGTGAAAGCTTACGGCAAGAGGTAAGGGCTGATGTTTTACCTAAGCCTGATAAGCCTACGGCATTCGAAGCTAGGCGTTGCGGGGCTGGAGAGGTGATAATTACTGCTCAAATGGGCTTTATTAGGGGTAGTGAAATAAGACTTTACACACAACCCGTAGGAGGAAATCCTATAGATATAGATAATACCGAAACTTATGAGCTTAAGACACCTGTGCTTTTAGCGAATATGGACTTTTATATAGAAAGTGCAAGTGCAAGCACAGGTTGTCAAAGTGATAGAACACTTGTTAATGTTCAAGTATTTTCAACTCCAGGCTTGCCTTTAAGCGGAGATGTGGGGCGATGCGGTCCAGGAAGTGTTATTATTAGTGCTTCCCAAAGTGCTCCAGCGGGTAATGAAATTCGTCTTTACGATGCTCCCGTGGCGGGTAATTTGGTATCAATGGATAATAATCCTCCTTATGAATTAACTACCCCGAATTTGGATGAGAGTAGAATTTTTTATCTAGTTGCTTATAACTCTCAGACTGGTTGTTTTTCACCTCCCAAACCAATCAATGTGGTTATTCATCCGCTGCCGGGTGCTCCCGCTGCTGAGCCTGTAAGTCGTTGTGGAAGTGGAAGTGTAGTGATAACCGCTCGTATGGGAGTACCAGCGGGTAATATATTAAGGCTATATGCAGGGGCTATTGGGGGTTCACCTATAAGTTCTGTAGGAGGAGCTCCTTTCCTTCTTACTTCTTTTCCTATTACTACTACTACTACTTTTTATCTTGAAAGCTTTAATACTCAAACGGGTTGTGCTAGTCCTAGAACTTTGGTAGGCGCTACGGTTCACCCTTTGCCAGGGCCTCCCAGTGTACAGTCTGTAGGCCGCTGTGGGGTTGGAGTAGTGGAATTTTCTCCTCTCATGGGGTTGCCGGAAGGAACGGAGATGCGCCTGTATGCTGCTGCAGTAGGTGGTGAGACGCTGCAAAGAACAACGCTTAGCCCTTATATTCTTTCTGCTGCTGTGTCTTCAACCACTAGTTTTTATGTGGCGGTCTACAACCAGGTAACAGGCTGTGAAAGTGAGCGTGTATTAGTCACAGCTCAAGTAAATCCTCTACCCGGAGTACCCTTTGCTGCTTCTGTAAGTCGTTGTAATCCAGGGAATGTAACTTTGACAGCTGTTATGGGCGTTCCTAGTGGGAATATGTTTAGAATCTTTACTTTAGAAAATGGGGGAATACCGATTGCAACTGCGGTAGTAGGAAGCAGCAACTTAGAAATACTAAACATCCAGACTACGACTACTTTTTATCTTGAAAGCTATAATAACTTAACCACTTGTGCTAGCAATAGAAAGCCTGTAGTAGTTACTATAGGAAGAAATCCGGGAACACCAGAGGTAATAACTACTCCCCGCTGCGGACCTGGTCGTGTGGAGTTTAAGGGAATCATGGGAACACCGGCAGGTAGCGCAATTCGATTATTTAGTTTACCAAATGGGGGGGAGCCTCTTAGTGTTGCTGAGACTTCACCCTATCTGTTATATACGCCTATCATCAATACTACCACTACTTATTATGTAGATGTTATTGAATTTATTACAGGCTGTAGTAGTAGTCGTCGGGAAGTGGAGGCAGTTATTTTTCCCTTACCTAGTGCTCCCCAAGTAGTAAATGCAATTCGGTGTGGGCCCGGTAGTTTTACACTTTCAGCTTTTCCTAATTCCAGCTTAGGAAATGAATTGCGCCTATATGTTGCGGCGCACGCTTCTGAATATTATAGTTCCGCAAATTCTTCCCCATATAAGCTTGTAACGCCTGAAGTTACAACTACTACAAGTTTTTATATATCTGCTTATGATGCAACTACTAGTTGTGAAAGTGAGAAGGTTCCAGTTTTAGCTACAGTTGTTCCTATACCAGGGCCTCCAGTAGCTAGTCCCGCAAGTAGGTGCGGTCCGGGTATAGTTACTATTACAGCGGTAATGGGTATTCCACAAGGAAATTCTATAGAGTTATTTAGTGAGCCTATGGGAGGTGATCCAATTTCTATGGATAACCTGCCCCCGTACGAGCTATCAACCCCAATAATTCAAACTAGTACGGTTTTTTATCTAGAAAGTATTAGTTCCCTAGTGGGGTGCCGAAGTGTTAGAATACCCGTTAAGGTAGAAGTACATAGAAAGCCAGCTATGCCCCAGGTTAGTAGTGTTTTTCGCTGTGGAAGTGGGGAAGTTATTTTTATGCCTACAATGGCAGCTCCTTTAGGTAATCAAATGCGGCTATATTCACAGTTGAACGCAATAACGCCATTAGAAATTTCTGCAAGCTCTCCCTTTATGTTGCGTACACCCACTCTTGCAACTACTACTACTTTTTATATTAGTAGTTTTAATACTCAAACAGGGTGTGAAAGTGACCGTAAGGAAATAGAGGCGATTGTTAGACCCGTACCCGGAGCTCCTAGTGCGGCAGATGTTAGTCGTTGCGGTGGTGGTGCAGTAACTATTACGGCTGCTCCAGGCAATCCGGGTGCAAATGTTTTACGTCTATATGATTCGCCCAGTGGTGGAACTGTGTTATCTCAGGCAAATACAGCTCCTTATTTATTGACTACTCCAGAAATGGGAAGTAGTGGAGTACTCTATGTTTCAGCTTATGATAGTGAAACGGGTTGCGAGGGGCCGCGCTCCCCTGTTCAAGTAAATATTTATGATGCGCCCCCTGCTCCTGTTGTTTCTTCTGCAAAGCGATGCGGCACAGGAAGTGTTACTTTTACTTTTAGTCATGGTATTTCAGTAGGGTATGTTTATCGCCTATATACTCAGATTTCTGGAGGAGGGGCCATTGCAGAGGCTACTCCCTCTAATCCATTGCTTACAACCCCATTGATTAGTACGACTACTATTTTCTTTTTAGAAAATTATTCCAGTGCTACTTCCTGTGCAAGCCATCGGGTACCCCTTACTGCAACCGTGGAGCCGCAACCTGGAGCCCCGATTGTGCAAGGGTTGGAGCGCTGTGGCCCAGGGAGTTTCCGAATTACCGCTCAAATGGGAATTCCACCGGGTAATGGAATTAGGTTGTTTTCTGTACCCCAGGGTGGGCAACCCCTTACAGTGGATAATACTCCCCCTTATGAATTTTTGATTCCCAATCTAAATACTACCACAGTGTTCTATGTTGCTAGTTATAATGGCGAATGCTCTAGCAATCGAACGCCTGTAAATTTGATAATAAATCCTGTGCCTGTTATTTCAACGGTACAGAACGATGGGCCTAAATGTCCTGGCCAAGTTCTAACACTTACGGCAGTAGGGAGTCCGCAAGCTACCTATATGTGGCAGGGTCCCAATAATTTCTTTGCTACTGGCGCTACTGTAACTAGAATATTAAATTCTTCATTAGACGCAGGGATTTACAGTGTTACTGCCATCTTAGGTAATTGTTCTAGTTTTGTGTATACTACTACCGTAAGCTTTACGGACTTACTTCTAACTCCTAACGCCACTTTTTATAACCAGTTTGGAGCATCTGTGCCGCTATGCGTAGGTGATGAATTGAATTTGGCTGTTTCTAACTTTGAGGAGTTTCCAATAGGAACAAGATTTGAGTGGATAGGTCCTTCATACTACTTACCTGCTTCTGACCACCCGCAACCAGTAATCCCCAGTGTTGATTTGATTAATGAAGGGGTCTATTACGTAAGGGCTATTATAAATGGATGTACTTCTACTGCCAACCCTGTAACAGTTCGAATTTACCCTAGGCCTAAGCTACCTACTGCCAGCAATAGTGGACCCTACTGCGAAGGAAAAGGGAAAATAGAACTATTTGCTTCTCCAGAACAAGATATTGCCCAATATATCTGGGTAGGTCCTAATGGTTTTAGTACCACAGGTAGTTATATCACAAGGCCTGCTGAAACTCAGAATGCTGGA
Organism: Bacteroidia bacterium; assembly: GCA_025057395.1. GTDB lineage: Bacteria > Bacteroidota > Bacteroidia > J057 > JANWXU01 > JANWXU01. Next base: position 17,738 of record JANWXU010000041.1, read on the forward strand.
GTTTATTCCCTTACGGTAGTTTCTAATTATGGCTGCCGCGCTACGGGCTACGCAAATACCACTGTACATATCTATTCCAATCCCCCTAAACCTAATATAGACTCGAATACTCGGATTATTTGTGCCGGGCAGCAGCTGCGTCTAACAACCGGCGGAGTGATAGGCGCAGAGTATTTATGGCAGGGGCCTAATAATTTCGCACTTAGAAGTGGTAATCTAACAGTTTTTCGGAATGAAGTAAGTTTAGCAGACTCGGGTATCTATAGCGTACGGGCTATATCAAATGGTTGTACTTCAGAGGCCAATACTATAAAAATAAATATAATTGCTTTGCCCGAGCAAGCTTCTTTAGAAACTGTGCCCAATGTTTGTGTTGGCAGTACGGTCACCTTGGTAGCTAAAGGAAGTGAAGAAGATATTCGGTATATTTGGCAGGGGCCAGAGGGTTTTAGTGCAGAGGGGGCAACAGTAGTGATTGATAGTATTCAACTCCAACATGAAGGGGTTTATACGGTCATTCCTGAAAGAAGAGGTTGCCGCGGCTTAGCTTCAAGCACTACAGTTTTTGTTTATCCTAAGCCAGAACTTCCTATTTTAGCAACTAACTCCCCAGTATGTGCAGGTAAGACTTTGCACTTAAGTGCTGCTGTGCCTGAAAATGTGAGTGTTTATTGGCAAGGACCTCACGGATTTTTTGCTGTTGGTCCTTTTGTGGTTCGGCAAAATGTGCTTGCTGAGCATAGTGGTGAATACTCTGCGGTGGCAGTGGTCAATGGATGTACTTCTGTTGCTGCAAAAGTGGAGGTTGTAGTACGTCCGTTGCCTTCTCCGCCTACTGCTACAAATTCGGGTCCCGAATGTCCTGGTGGTACCGCAGTGTTTAGGGCGTGGGGGGGAGGTAATGCGAATTACAGGTGGATAGGTCCTAATCGGTTTATTGCTCAAGGGGCTGAGGTATTATTGCCGGGAGTTACTACAGCTTCTGCAGGTGTATATCAGGTGGTAGCTATCGTCGAGGGTTGTACTTCTAGTCCTGCCACCACTTTACTAGAAGTTTTTCCAAGGCCTAGTGCTCCTAGTGTTGTGGCAAATTCGCCTGTCTGCGTGGGAGAAACCATTTTCTTAAACGCTTCAGGGGTGCAAGGAGCAACTTACAGGTGGATAGGACCTAATGGCTTTAGTGGTACAGGGAATTCTTTGCAGGTTCCAGCTACTAGTTTGGCAACAGGGGGAATATATAGCGCTGTTGCAATAGTAGGAAGCTGTACTTCTGAGGTAGCTACTGTAGGAGTACAAATAAAGAATAGACCGCCTATGCCCGTAGCTGGACATAACGCTCCGCGCTGTCTAGGAGACCAATTGATTTTAACGGCTAGTGGTCTTACGGGCTCTGCATTTGAATGGAGCGGTCCGGCTAATTTTAATGCCTCGGGTACTCCTGTAACTAGAATGCTTACTTCGTTGCTACATGCGGGTGTATATCGTGTTCGTGCTATCCGCGATGGTTGTGCTTCTGCTTGGGCAAATGTACTAGTGCAATTTCAAGAAGCTCCCGCTACTCCTTCGATAATCCATAATGGTCCAAAATGTATTGGAGAAATACTAGTACTAAGTGTTAATTCTACTACTTCAAATGCTTCTTATATGTGGCAGGGTCCTAATGGGTTTTCTTCTTCAGGTGCGAGTGTAAGTCGTTTACTAAATGTAATTAGCGATGGGGGTATTTACTCGGTGATTGCTATTGCGGGAGGGTGCTCATCACTGCCAGGTTCTACGTATGTGCAAGTAATTCAGCGTCCGGAGCCACCTCTTGTGCTAAGTAATGGGCCCTTGTGCGTGGGACAAACGCTGTTACTGACAGCTGTGCCTATGCAAGACGCTACTTTTGAGTGGAGTGGCCCAGCGGGATTCAGTGCTACAGGTTTGCAGCCTTCCCTGCCTAATGTTACTACCACTAACGCTGGTACTTATGAAGTAATTGCTCGTGTAGGGGGATGTCGGTCTGCGGCAGCAAGTATTGAAGTAAGTGTTTTTCCTAAGCCGGGTAATCCTGTAGCTGCTAGCAATGGTCCTATTTGTGCGGGGGCAACATTGCAGTTACATGTTAATTCTATTGCCGGTGCTAATTATCTATGGACAGGTCCAGGTGGTTTTAGCTCTTCTTTAGAACGAGTAGTAATTCCTGACGCCAAGGTAGAAGATTCGGGCGATTATACCGTGATAGCATTTATCGGAAGTTGCACATCTAGTCCTTCTGCCGTAAGAGTAACTGTGATGCCTCGTCCTGCTACCCCTACTGTAAGTAGTGCTCAAACTATATGTGCGGGCTCCACACTTCAGTTAACAGCAAGTAGTGTGCCTGGAGCTATCTATTCTTGGGTAGGTCCCAATGGCTATTTTACTGCGGTACAAAATCCAATTCGCAATAACGTGACTACTTCGGATGCAGGTACTTATACTGTTCGTACTATTCTGGGCAATTGTTCCTCGGGCACTGCCTCTGTGGATGTAACCATTGTTCAAAGACCGCCTACGCCACAGGTGGGTAGTAACTCTCCTATTTGCGCCGGTATGCCACTCCAGCTAACTGCTTCTTCATTACCGGGAGTTACGTATGATTGGAGTGGCCCTGTAGGTTTTGTTTCCAATGCTCAGAATCCTCAAATTATTTCTACTACTACCCAACATAGTGGGACCTATACTATAGTAGTTCGCATTGGGGATTGTCAAGCTCCACCAGTTACTGTTAGAGCAGAAGTACGACCTGCTCCAGGAAGTATTAATATTAACACAAATTCTCCTATATGTAGTGGTAATATCCTACAGTTAGTAGCACCGCAAGTGGCAGGGGCTAGTTATCTTTGGCGTGGCCCTAATAATTTTAGTTCTATTCAAAGTAGTGTAACATTAACTAATGCAAATGTAGTAAATAGCGGGATTTATACTCTAGTAGTAAGCATTGGAAATTGCAGTTCGGTAAGTACTACCCATGTCCAAGTTAATCCTACTCCGCCATCGCCAGGCTTGAGTTCGAATTCTCCTATATGCGCAGGTGAGAGTTTGAGGTTAAGTGCTACCACGATTCCGGACGCAGAATATTTTTGGAGCGGCCCAGCGGCATTTACTAGTACTGAGCAAAATCCTGTTATCTCCAACGCGCAGATAGGAGGGGAATTTGTGGCTTATACACGTATTGGAGGTTGTACTTCTGCTGCAGCTAGGATAAGAGTTACCGTTAATCCATCGCCAGGAACAATTACAGCTAGTAGTAATTCTCCAGTATGTAGCGGTGGAGCTGTTCATCTAAATGCTACTTTTATTAATAGCGCTACCTATCTATGGAGTGGTCCTTTTGGCTACACAAGCACTTTGAGTGCGCCTACCATAAATAATGCCACTACGCTGAATTCCGGGATTTATACCGTGGTAGCTAGAATAGGAAATTGCGAATCACGCCCGGCTGTTACAACTGTTACGGTACAAGAAGTGCCCTCTATTGCAGGAATAGGTAATAATGGTCCTCTTTGCGCGGGGGCAACCCTGCGCCTTACTGCACAGGCTCCAATAGGGGTTCGATATCTTTGGTCGGGTCCTAATGGCTTTGGTTCTAGCATGCAAAATCCTGTTTTACACAGTATTCCTTCTAGTGCTGCAGGTACGTACTCTTTAATAGTAGTGCAAGGAAACTGTACTAGTCGTGTAGCAACTACTCAATTGGTAATTCGCCCAACACCTAATTCACCTCTAGTATCTACTCCTCCTCCTGTTTGTGAGGGAGAGCAAGTTCGCTTAGTAGCAAGTGAAATAAATAATGCTACGTATCTATGGAATGGTCCTTTAAACTTTTCTTCCTCCTTGCGGCAGGTAACCTTGCAAAATGTACGTCCTGCAATGGCAGGAAATTATGAAGTTGTTGCAATTTTAGAGGGCTGTACATCAACCTCTACTTCTGTGCAAGTAGTGATTAATCCTAAGCCAGTGATTCAGTTAGTAGGTAGTAATTCTCCGCTTTGCCAGGGTCAAACTTTGAATTTAACTGCTAGCTTTATTCCGGGGGCAAGTTATGAATGGAGAGGTCCTCGGTTTAGCTCCACAGAGCCTACACCAGTAATTACGAATGTTAAACCAGAGCATAGTGGTACTTACTTCGTTACTGCAAGTCTTAATGGTTGCGTTTCTGAAACGCAAGCATTAGAAGTACAGGTGCATCCCGTTCCTCAAAATGTTACGGCAAGCAGTAATAGTCCAATTTGTATAGGACAGGGAGAGCTACAACTTATTGCTTCTTTTGTGCCAGGAGCTAGTTACTCATGGATGGGGCCAGCAGGTTATTTTAGTAATGAGCAGAATCCTACCATTGCTAATCCTACTACTCTTAATAGCGGGAGTTATACAGTAACGGTTAACTTAGGAATCTGTTCTACTAGTGTTTCTACGGAAGTATTAATTGGTCATGTTCCCCAAAATCTTATGGCGGGTTCTAATTCCCCTGTTTGTGAGGGGCAAACGCTTGCTCTAACTGCTGAATCTATCTTAGGGGCACGTTATATCTGGGTGGGACCCAATAATTTTACTAGTAACTCTCAAAACCCAATTATTAGTGATGTAAGATTATCAAATGCAGGTATATACAGTGTTGTAGCAATAATTGGAAATTGTACTTCTTCGGTGGCTACGGTGAGGGTGCAAGTTAATGCTGCGCCTTTAGGAGTGATGGCAGGTAACAGTGGTCCTGTTTGTTCTGGACAGACTCTTAGCCTTTTTGTAACTCCCGTGCTAGGAGCTACCTATAGATGGAGTGGACCTAATGGGTTTACTTCTACGCTGCAAAATCCTACCATTAGTGGTGTAACTTCTATTCATGCAGGAGCTTATCAAGTATTAGTACAGATAGGGAGCTGCTCTTTAGCACCCTTAGTAACTCACGTGGAAGTAAACCCAACGCCCCCTCCCGTCTTTGCTACTAATTCTTCGCCTGCATGCATCGGCAACAAGGTGCAATTGTTTGCAAGTAGTATACCGGGCGCTTCGTATGCTTGGTTTGGACCGAATGGTTATTCTTCTTCGGAGCAAAATCCTGAAATCTTGAATATTAGTACCGCACAAGCGGGTACTTATAGTGTAATTGCGCGCTTAGGCAATTGTAACTCCCCTGTATCTCCTACTACGGTAGTAGTCCGAGACTTTAATCTCCGTTTTACAGCGGGTAGCAACAGCCCGATCTGTGAGGGTGACACTTTGCGTTTGCTGGCACCTCAGTTAGAGGGAGCTTCCTATTTCTGGCAAGGCCCGCAAGGTTTTTCTTCTACTATTGCTAATGCTAGAATTCCAATGGTAAGTTTAGCAGACTCAGGTAGTTATTCGTTAACTATTACGATGAATGGGTGTCCTTCAAAGATGGAAACTACGCGTGTGGTAATTCGACGTGCTCCAGCTTTACCGGAAGTTTATACAAATGCTCCTATTTGCTGGGGAGGTACCATTCAGTTAACGGCGATAGCAGAAGTTGGTTCCTCCTACCACTGGAGTGGGCCTAATAACTTTGCAAGTACCTCGTCACAAGTTTATATTTCACGGGCCACTTCTTTACATGCGGGTGTGTATACTTTGCGTAGTTTTAAGGAAGGCTGTTATTCTGCACCGGCGAGTGTATTTGTGCCCGTTCATCATCCGCATGCGGAATTTATTAATGCTCGTCAACTTATCTGTATTGGTTCTGCAGCACAATTTGATATTCATTTAGAAGGCCAGGGGCCGTGGAATATTAATTATTTGGAAAATAATCAACCCCGATTTTTAACTATCAATTCTTCGCCGTATGTGGTACCCGTGATGGTTACTCAAAATACTAATTATCGTTTAGTTAGCATAATCGACAAAAATGGGTGTGAGGTTCCGCTTTCTGCTACTAAGGATATTCTTATTGCACCTTTACCTCAAGCTTCTATTCCTTCAAGTATATCTATTTGTCCAGGAGATGAGGCTGTTCTTCCTGTAACTATAACAGAAGTCAATGCTAATACGCTCTGGGCACTTTCTTATCGCTTAGGTAATGGACCTATTATGCGTTTTGATGGTCAGGGTAGCGGAGTATTTAATCTAAATATAGGAAGAGTTATTCAGCCTACGGTATTGCAACTAATTTCGATTGAAAATACTACTCAGGGTTGTAGACGTGGGCTTAACGGAATAGGCACCACTTCGAATATTGTTTTCCATAATTTACCTACTGCTGCTTTTAACTCTCCTAATAGACTTATTTGTAGTGGAGAACAGATAAGCGGTTCCATAGAGCTTACAGGAAATGGCCCTTGGTTAATAGAATATTTAGAAAACGGGCAACTAAAAACGGTAACTACTTCTACTCGACCCTTGAATTTGCACGTTTCTCCCACTACTACCACTACTTATACTTTGCGTTCGGTTTCCGATGCTTCAGGTTGTGTGAACCGTATAGGTAGTGAATGGGTAGTAGAGGTAAGATCTAAACCTACTTTTCGCCTAAGTACTCCTCGCAGCGCTATATGCATGGGTGATACTGCTAAAATTGGCATTAGTGTTTCGGGTGTGGCTCCTTGGACTTTAGAATATACAAATGCTACTATGAATGAACCACCAATAACTCTTGGCAGTAGAGGCCAAACATTTTATGCTGGAGAGCTATATTTGAGTCCGGGGATTACTACGGAATATCAATTTTTGCGAGTTACTGATGCCAATGGTTGCACTCAGGAGCTTTTGGAACCTTTACGTGTGGAAGTAAATCCTGTGCCTCAGCTTCGGTTAGTTACTGTAAATGCTGCTGTATGCGGCACAGGTTATTTGAAGGTAGAGGCCAGCGGTGGAAGTAAATCTAACTATTTCTATAAGCTAGGAGCAATAGAAAATACAAGTGGTGAATTTACTAACCTTGCACCCGGCTTGTATTATGTAACTGCGAGTGATGGTATTTGTCCTAGTGCAACTTTACCCGTACAAGTTAGCCCTGCCGAGCCTCCTGTAGTAACTCACCTACAAGCATTAGAGGGTAATTCAATTTCAGTAAGGTGGGAGCCTATCTGGGGGGTTGCTTCTTATTCAGTTCGGTATCGTAAGCTCGGTACTAATGAATGGAGGACACAAGAAACTAGCACGAGTTCAATCATTTTGAGTGGCTTGCAAGGTAATACTTCTTATGAAGTAGAAGTTCGTTATAATTGTGCCCGAGGAGCTAGCTCAGAGTGGAGGAGTGCGGGGGTAGTTACTACTCAAAATATATCTAATTGCAGTGTACCACAGAATTTGGATGTAACATTATTGTCTAATAATAGTGCTCAAGTAGGGTGGCAGTCTTTACAAGCAGCTATTTGCTATGCTGTAAGCTGGGGGCCACTTAATGAACCCATGAATACATGGAATATTCGGCTAGTACCCGCTCCTAGTACGTCTTACCAAATAACAGGTTTAGAACCCACTAAGCAGTATGGGGTGAGAGTACGTGCTAATTGTTCTCAATGTAGCGTTTCCGGTGGTAATTTGTCTGAATGGAGCAATAGCATTAGTTTGGTCGTACCCGCTTCTAAGGTAAGTTTTGAGGATGAGCAAGAACCGCTGGTATTTAGTGTATATCCTAACCCTACGCAAGGTGCTTTTACGCTAGAGTATTTAGCTAAGGGACATTCGTTGAATTTGCGGATAACTGATCTACTAGGCAATACTATAATTGAAAAGCAATTTTCTTTGCAATCACAGTCAGGTTTAATAGAGGTGGATGTTCATCACTTGCCTACTGGCGTTTACTTAGTACATTGTGGAGAGAACGGTTACTATCGAACACTTAAATTAATGAAACGATAGGAATGCTGAGGACTATTAAAAAAGGCAGGGCTTTCAACCCTGCCTTTTGTGTTTTTGATATTAGGTTTCTCAGTCTGCTTTATTTAATTTATTTGCGTTGTTATTTCTCCACTCGTATACCCAGTTGGATTGAATCATTTCAAGGTGCCCTTCGTTGCACTCTTCCCTTTTGCCTGCAAAATTGGGTATTTCTAGTACCCATTGTAAAAGGTCTGTAAACCGAATACGATAAATTTTAGACTCATCAAATTCATCGCCGAATCTTTCGTAAAGTGCCATCGCAATATCTTCATAGTCTGTCCAATAAATAGGTGGTTCGTATTGTTCTTGCATCTTATAATAAATTTAGGTTAATAAATAAAATTAATTAATATTAATGGCCAAGTAACACAGATTGATCCGGAATACGTACAGTGACATTTCCATAAATAAGGCATTGGCAGCCTAAACGTGATTCTAACCTCGGGTTAATGGCTCTATCGATATAGTCTTCTTCTTTGTCAGTCATTTCGGGTAGATTTTCCATGCCTTCCTCTATATAGACGTGGCAAGTACTACAAGCGCAAACTCCTCCACAATTATGGTGCAATTCTATTCCATTTTCTAGAGCTATATCTAGTATTGATTCGCCTTCCGCAGCTTTTACTACCACTGGCTGTGGAATGTTTTTATCTTCGAATAAAAAGGTAACTTCATATACATTCATAGATAAATATATTCTAATTTTGGCTACTTTGTAATTATCGGTTGCAATAACAATTTTTTCTTTAGAATTGTTCTAAATAAGGGAAGGTAAAGTTATAGCGACAGGACTTTAAGTATTTTTAATACATGAAATTTGAGGTTAAATATACTTACACCACACAACAAAAAATTCTATCTCAGGAGCAGCTAATCAAAAAAGTTTTAAGTTGGCGATTTGCAAGAAAGGTAAAAGTGGTTTTTACTAATGGTTGCTTTGATTTATTACACTTGGGGCACGTGGATTATTTGGAAAAAGCTAGTCAGTTAGGCGACTATTTAATTGTTGCACTAAATTCAGATAGTTCTGTGTCTCAGATAAAAGGCCAAGAGCGTCCTATATTAGAGCAAGAAGCCAGAGCAAGAATAATAGCAGCTCTTGAATTTGTAGATGCCGTGACAGTTTTTGAAGAAGCTACTCCCGAAAAATTAATTCGGGCTGTTATGCCTGATATTTTGGTGAAGGGAGGAGATTATACGCATGAAAGTATAGCGGGAGCCGACTGGGTAAAGCAAAATGGAGGACAGGTAATCTTACTTCCTTTTTTAGAAGGGTATTCAACTACAAAAATAATTCAAAAAATAAGAGAAACGGAATTTAAATAAGGTAAGTTTTTCTAAACTCTGCGATTTGGTTAGGCGAGCCTAATAAAATAAGAACCATATTTGAGGAAAGTTGAAAATCAGGAGAAGGATTAATAATGTATTCACCGCTAGCGAGCTTTATACCAATAATACTACAGCCAGTTTTATTTCTTACATTTAGTTCTCGAATAGTAGGATAATTAGAAGTATGATGGATTTCCTGAAGAGTAAATTCCTCGAAATAAATGCCGGGCGCAGTCGGAGAAGCTAGTAATTGAAAAAATTCTACAGCGTCAGGTCTAGTGACAAGGGTGGCCATAGTACTTCCGCCAATTTTTTCGGGTAGTACAATATGGTCACAGCCTGCTCGCTTCAATTTTTTTTCTGCTGCTTCTGTAGTAGCACGACTTATAATTTGAATATGGGGGTTAAGTTCTTTAGCTGTAAGTACAACGAAAATATTATCTGCATCTTTGGGAAGAGTTGTTATAAGGATTTTAGCATTTTGAATATTGGCTTTAAGGAGCGCTTCTTCATTAGTGGCATCTTCACCAATGAAAAAGATACCATCTTTTTCAAATAAAGTACCCTGTGGAATTTCTCGTGACTCAATGACCACTACTTGTTGATTTTCTAAACGTAGCTGTTGAGCTGCTTGCTTTCCATTTCTACCGTACCCACAAATAATAATATGATTTTTGAGTTGTTTGATTTTCATATTGTTCTTGTAGTTTAGGTAAATCCTTTTAGCTTCTCCGTCCATTAAGAAGTCTGTAATAGTAGATAGGCTGTAGGTGAAGATTCCTAAGTTTAATATAATTATGCCGGCAGTAAATAGCCGGCCTTCGGGAGATAAAGGACGAACCTCGGTAAAGCCTACCGTTGAAAAAGTGATGATCGACATATAAAAGGCTTCTATAAAATTGAAATTTTCAATTAATTGAAATCCAATAACTCCCATAAACACACTGAGCACAACTAAAAAAATAGAAAGCTTAAGTTTTTTAAAAAATAACCTAAATAAAAGCATTGAGTTAAAGTTTTATTAGGTTTAAGTACTTGAGATAAGAATATTTTTTTGGGTAGTATCGGTAAAACTGCTAAAATGCAGTGGCTATTTTGAATGCTAGAGAAAAGCAGTTTAGAGAGTGATAAAGAAAATACATAAAATTTTTGTACACTATATTGCGCGGGGTGTTAGAAGAATATTTTAGCATTCTTGCTTGTTTTTAGAAACTTTTATTCTCTTAATTTAAGGGAGCACGGAGATAATAACATAAACTCCTAAAAAGCTGAGTAACAATGTTAACTTGGGGAGTAGTATTATACAGTATACTTAACTTTTTAGGAGAAGCAGGTAATATAGGACACCCTGATTTGTACCTGCCCGCATGTTTTGGTCTATACTTTTGCTATTGTTTATTAACTATTCTTGCTACTATTGTAGCTTTTCTTGATGTAGAATTGAATTTATCGAAGCAAAGCAAAGCTAAAAAAGCTAAAAAGGTAGATCGTCCTCATTTGTAATACCTAAATCTTCAGCTTCTCTTATTTGACTTACAGGCATGGATGATTTTTC
>JANWXU010000042.1 GCA_025057395.1 Bacteroidia bacterium
CAGGGCTACACACGTGCTACAATGGCCAGTACAAAGAGTTGCGAAGCAGTGATGCGGAGCGGATCTCAGAAAGCTGGTCTCAGTTCGGATTGGAGTCTGCAACTCGACTTCATGAAGTTGGAATCGCTAGTAATCGCGCATCAGCCTTGGCGCGGTGAATACGTTCCCGGGCCTTGTACACACCGCCCGTCAAGCCATGGGAGCTGGAGGTGCCTGAAGTCGGGGGATAAGGTCCCTGCCGAGGGCAAATCTGGTGACTGGGGCTAAGTCGTAACAAGGTAGCCGTACCGGAAGGTGCGGCTGGATTATCTCCTTTCTAGAGTAAAATAACAGCAAATACCATTCCCACTTCCCCGTATCTCAAAGAATATAATTAATATTTATAAGGCCCTACCTTAAAAGCTCCAAAAGTTAAGGATGGGGCCTTGCAATTTATTTATTATCTACTCTTATCATCCAAGCTAATATTCTAATATTTTCGACCTAAGAGGTAAAATCTACAACTGGTTCGCAGCTTCCTATCTAAAGCAGCAAAGCTACTTCTATTACTTCTATCTTTGATACTTACTACTCAAAAGTTTAACGTTACTTCTTTGCTTTTTAACTTAAAAAATATGCCCGAAACCTAAAAATGTTTGGCTTCCTTCCTTACTGGTAGCATAATCTAAACGTATTACGGTAGATTGATTCCAATTAATTCTGGCTCCTAAGCCAGGAGCTGATATCCACTTATCAAAACTTATTTCAGCAGGCTTATCCCAAATACTCCCAAAATCGTAAAACGCTATGGCACCCAGCGTAAAATGTTGCTTAAGAAAATGGAAATCATAAAATTTCACTCTTGCCTCCAGATTTACAAGGGCTACAGTAGGAGCCACAAAACGGGCTTCTCTAAAACCTCGGATAGAACGATTACCTCCCAAAACTAAAATTCCCCCTGCTTCCGCCTGGCTTGATAGATCCCACATCTCTATGAAATTGATCTTAGGGCCAAAAATATACCCAAAAGCCGTCAGACCAGCTAAAGTTAAGCGGTTCTTATTATTTCGCCATTTCTTAAGAGTATAGAAATATTGTCCTTGGAGCATAAATTTATTGAAATGAAATTGGGAGCCTAGCCATGGTCCAGAGTATTCATGTGAATATTCTAGAAAAACTCCCTTCGATGGATCAGGTTCAAAATCACGGGTATCATAAATAAGAGCGGCTGCTATCATACTTGTAAACATGTATTTATGACTATTAGTGAAACCTGTAATATTAAATTTTTCCCACGTTCCATCTTCTCTTTGTATATCCACTAAAGTACGTTTGTTGAGAGCTTTTACTTTTTGTCCATCAATAGTGTAACATTCGTCTACTTCTAAATTTTGGTAGGAAGAAAAAGAAGTGAATAAAGCTTCGTAACCAAATAAAAATCTTAATTTTCCTCCTAGCATTACTCTTTCTACCAAAATATTATATAACTGTTCTCGCTGTTGCATTTGGTTGAAGTAATAGTCCGTGTAATAATTTCCATTTTCACCTAGTTCTGCTAGAGCTAAGTTATTTTCATATTCTTCAACTTTATTGAAATTTCGAAAGGAGCCTGTTTTTTTATCGCGAAATTGTAATGGCTTTAGGTAAGAGCGTCCTATTCCCCAATACTGAGCGTTAGGATCTTCCCATAGCACTGCATCAGCACGTACTCTCCATTTTGAATTAAATATGTAAGGCGCATCATAATTTAGTGCGTAACGAATTCTTCCATTTGTAAAAATGAAGAACTCTAAATTAAAACGGTGTCGATAGGGAGTATATTCAAAAAATGGATCATTACGAGTTTTGTTGAAGTATAAAAAAGCATCGCCGCCCAATCCCAAGCCTCGAATGGGATCGAATTCTACACGAGGTAAGCCTGTCAGAAAGGTTCCCTCTTTTTTGGTTGCCAGTTCAAAGTCAGGTAACTTCTTACAAAGGTCAATTCCCAAAGGACATCTTTCTTTTATTCTTAAAGTATCTGTGGAATTTTGTGCCCACGCAAGGGTAATAGTAATAATAGCCATGAAACTAAGTGATAATTTTTTCATTCTAATATTTCTCATAGTTTATAAATTTTTTATAGACCAAAGAAAAGTGTAGCCATTCCAAAGTATATTAATAAGCCAGTAATGTCTACTATTGTAGTAATAGCAGGACTAGCAGCTACTGCTGGGTCTCCACCAAAGGCTTTCACTAAGAGAGGTAGAGCAGCTCCTATTATAGTAGCGCTTATTACTTGTAGGGATAAAGCAATAGCAATCATTAGGGCAATACTAACAAGGGAAAAAGAAGGTGGAATTTCAGTTTCCCAACTCAGGAATACTACTTTGCCATATGCTAAAATTCCTAAGCATACAGCTAGCAAAACTGAAATTTTAGTTTCTTTCCATAAAACTTGTACCCAATCTTTAAGGTTAATCTGACCTAGCGCTAGGGCACGTACCACCACGGTAGCAGCTTGACTACCGGCATTTCCGCCTGTGTCTGCTACCATAGGCATATATAGGGCTAAAATGAGTAATTTATCTAAAGTTTTTTCATAATTATGAATAATAAGGCCTGAAATAATTCCTACGATAGCCAGGGAAATTATCCAAACTACTCTTTTTTGAAAGTGCTTTAGTACGTAGGTTCCCAGATAGTTAAATTCTTCACTAGCTTGTATAATCCCCATAAATTTTTGTAAGTCTTCGGAGTGTTCTGCATTTATGATATCAATAGCATCTTCTTGAGTAACAATTCCAACCAGCTGGTTTTGATGATTAATTACAGGGAGGGTTATTAAGTTGTATTTCTCTATAAGCTTGGCAACCTTTTCCCTATCCTCATCTACGTAAACAGCAATAAATTCTTTATTAGTAATTCTTTCTATGTTTGTATCGGGAGCAGCTAAAATCAGATCTTTCAAAGAAATAAAACCCAGGAGGTGCTGATCTTTATTCACTACGTAAACATGATAGATATTTTTTGGGTAAGGGGCTTCGCTTTTAATCTTTTCTAAAGCTTGAGCACAAGTCATATTATTTTGTACAGTAGCAAAGTCGGTACTCATTATACCACCTGCTACTTCGGGTGGATAAGCACTTAGGGCTATTACATCTTCTTTTACTTTTTTGCAAAGAAAAGGTAATAATGTCGCTTGCTCCTCCTGGGTTAGATATTGAAAAAAATCTACTCTTTTATCAGAGGGCATATTTTCGAAGAGAGGAGCAAAGCGCAATCGTGAAATAGATTGAAATAATTTTAGCTGTTTAAGTCTAGAAAATTCTGCAAATATTGATCCTTGTTTTTCCGCAGGGAAGTTTTCTAGTATCTTAAATACTAACTCCTCTTCCATGTTTTCTAATAATTCGCTTACTTGAGCCGCAGGCATATACTGCATCTTATGGATTAGTTTAGAGATAGAGTTAATAGACTTAGATTGATTGCTAGTTTTATTCATTTGTAAATTTCGATTAGCTGTTATCTGAAAAAAGGGCTTGTTCCTGGGTTTCCCAACTTACCTCTGTTACCCCGAATTCAATTGTCAGAATTCCTGCGAGTTGCTCCATTTCTACGTCATGTTTGCCATTAGCTCCTACCGTTGCTTCAATGTAAGCATAGGCTGGCGTGCCATTATCTGTACTTTTAAGCGAACGGAGGTACATATTTTTGTTTTTTCTGATGTTATCAAGTATTAGTATTCGAATATGATTTTCTACCTGAGCTTTACAGCGAATTTTTAGGTGATAGTAATGAATAGTAGTTTCATCTTTCGAAGCAGGAATTCGATTAATTTTCAAGCCTATAGGGCGTAGCAGGAGATGGGTAAGCATGACCATGATAGTAACCAAAAATGCTTCTGCAAAAAGACCCACACCCGCTATGGCTCCTACTGAAGCCGAGCACCAAATGGTAGCCGCTGTATTCAAACCCTGGACGCTTAATCCATCTTTCATAATTACTCCCGCTCCCAAAAAACCAATTCCCGTAATGATTTGGCCTACCACTCGAGTAGCATCTCCTCGATAAATTCCATCTCCTGTGGAAGTGATAGAATAAGAAATGAGTGTAAATGCTGCCGCTCCTAGCGAAACCAAGGTATTGGTACGAAGACCAGCACTTTTCTGGCGCCATTGTCGCTCGAGGCCGATGGCTCCTCCTAAAACGAAAGCTAGCAAAATGCGTATTGAAAATTCCCACAAAGTCATAATTTTTATGGTTTTAAGGGGGCTTAGAAATACTCATATACTTGTGCTTGCTTTATCGACTATTCCAGATAAGGCGATGCAAAAATACAAGGGCAGATAGAGGCAGGGTATTAGAAACTTATTAGAAAAGTATTAGAATTTCATTAGAAATTATAAGCTTGGAAAAGCTATTTAAATTTCAGAATTTCAAAAGCTTTTCTAGCTTTTCTACTTTATGCGTTGAAGTAATTCATTAGGATTTGCCTACTTTATACAATACATATGAGTCAAATAAAAACTATATTGAAAAATGGAAAAAAAACAAAATTTTGATATAGGAAACTGTATTACTTCTAATAAACCATTTGCTGTTCCTTCCTACTGGCCTGTAGCACCGGGTGAAGAAGTTCAATTTGAAGACTACACTACCTTGTTAGAGTGGTTAAGTAGTAAGATTTTTTACTTGCTACAACATGATTTCCCTGCCTTACTTCAATTATTATATTACATAGACATTCCTGAGGCTTTAAGTAATTCTATTTTTCAGCAGAAGGACCTAGAGTGGATGGCGCGGCAAATAGCAGAGCTGATGATTCGCCGCGAGTTGAAAAAAAAGGAAACACGGCAAAAATATAGGACAGGAGAGTACTAAGTGGTAAGCATAATCTATATAGTTCTTTTATTGCAACCTTTGAAGTTATTATTTTTATTTGTTTTATCGAACAGATGCTAGGAAAATGTACAGGGTAGTTTTTAAGTGTTGTTTATTAGTGGGCATATTAGTAGCTGAATTAAAAGCACAGCCTACGCTAGATTCTACCTTTTTTGCTCAATTAGCCCCCCGCTCTATTGGTCCTGCTGTGATGAGTGGCAGGGTAGCTGCCATAGTGGTAGACCCTAATAATCATAATTTAATCTATGTAGGCGCGGCTACTGGCGGAGTCTGGAAAAGTACTAATCGTGGCGTAAGTTGGCAACCTATTTTTGATGCACTCCCCACTTCTAGTATTGGTGCTTTAGCTTTGGACCCCAATAACCCTGAGGTGCTTTGGGTAGGAACGGGAGAAGCCAATACTCGTAATAGCGCGGGCGTAGGGCGTGGAGTATATAAAACGCTAGACGGAGGCAAAACATGGCGTTTTTTGGGACTTGAAAAGACAGAGCATATTGCTCGAATTATAATTCATCCTCATAATCCTGATATAGCATGGGTTGCAGCATTAGGAACCACATGGGGCGAGAATCCCGAACGCGGTGTTTTCAAAACTACAGATGGCGGTAAAACCTGGAAGAAGGTACTTTATGTAGATGAACGTACAGGCGCAGCAGATTTAGCTATCCACCCTGCTAATCCTAATCGCTTAATTGCTTCCATGTGGGAGCACCGTCGTTGGCCTTGGTTCTTCAAATCAGGTGGAAAGGGCAGTGGCATTTATTGTAGTTACGACGGGGGTGAAACTTGGAAAAAGCTCACTACCAAAGATGGATTACCCGAAGGCGAATTAGGGAGAGCAGGAATTGCTTATGCTAGAAGTAATCCCAATGTGGTTTATATGTTGCTGGAAGCTAAAGAGAGTGCTTTACTTCGCTCTGAAGATGGCGGCCAAACTTGGAAAACCGTAAATAAGAGTGTGGGCGTAAATCCACGTCCCTTCTACTTTTGTGATATTCGTGTTCATCCACTAGATGAAAACAAAGTCTATCGCTTGCAAGTTACTTTAGATGTGAGTATAGATGGTGGAAAGACTTTTACTCCACTAATTCCTTATAGCCTTATTCACCCTGATCATCAAGCTCTGTGGATAGATCCTCATCAAGGTTTATTTATGGTGGATGGCAATGATGGCGGAGTAGCCATTTCTGAGAATGGCGGCAAAACATGGGAATTTGTACGCAATTTACCTTTAGGGCAATTTTATCATATTGCTACAGATAATCAATACCCTTATAATGTGTACGGGGGCCTACAAGACAACGGCTCTTGGCGCGGTCCCTCTAATTCTTTAGCAGGTGAAGGCGTCTATAATGAACAATGGGAGCTGGTAAGTTTTGGAGATGGATTCGGCACCCTGCCTGACCCTAAAGATCCTGATTTTGGATATGCTATGTGGCAGGGTGGAAATCTGGTTTATTGGCACTATCCTACGGGTAGGAGTAAATATATTCGTCCAAAGGAAGAAGGTGTTAAACTTCGTTTTAATTGGAATGCAGCTATAGCAATTGACCCCTTAGACCCTAATACAGTGTACTATGGTAGCCAATTCGTACATAAAACTACAGATAAGGGGCAAACTTGGACGATTATTAGCCCCGACTTAACTACAAACGATACTTCCAAGCAAAAGCAGGCTTTAAGTGGTGGGTTAACTCGAGACGTAACTACAGCGGAAAATTATACTACTATTCTAACTATTGCACCTAGTCCTGTTCAAAAAGGAGTAATATGGGTAGGTACTGATGATGGAAATATTCAGGTTACAAAAGATGGTGGTAATACGTGGGAGCTTGTTTCAAAAAACCTTGTAAATATGAAAGGAGGCCCCCCTACCGGAACATGGATACCTTGCATTGAAGCTTCCCACTTTGACCCTGCTACTGCTTACGTAGTTTTAGATGACCACCGCCGCGCCAATTGGACACCGTATGTTTATGTAACTCGCGACTATGGCAAAACCTGGCAAAGCCTAGTAACCAAGGAAATTGACGGCTTCACTCACGTGATCAGGCAAGATTTTGTAGATAAAAACTTATTATTTCTAGGAACGGAGTTTGGTCTTTATGTAAGTTTTAATGAGGGTAAAAACTGGATAAAGTGGAAGGCAGGCTTTCCTACTGTTCCTGTTCATGATATGGTTATACATCAGCGAGAGCACGACCTAATAATTGGGACACACGGGCGAGGAATTTATATTTTAGACGACATTCGACCCTTAAGGAATTTGCAAGAGGTACTACAAAAAAAATTATGGCTATTTCCTGTAGGAATTGCCTATCAGTATGCTGTACGGGGCGAAAATGGTAAAGACTACTTTGCAGGGGAGCATATTTACAAAGGACAAAAACGTCCTTACGGCGCTCTTCTCAGTATTTGGGTAAATGCTCCCGATAGTATTCTAAAGAAAGCCGAGGGTCCTAACTCTCCTAAAGTAAAAATTGAAATTCTAGATAAAGATTCAACAACTATTAGGACATTATATGCTCCTATTAGGGCAGGGATAGTGCGTACAAATTGGGACCTTCGCCTCAAGGCTTTGCGTTTGACAAAAGGTGATGAGGAGCAGCCACTTAAAGAAAAAGAAACGAGTGATCCTCCGGGTATTGAGGTTTTGAGTGGGGTGTATTATGCAAGACTTAGTTGGGATAAGCATCAGGTTATACAGCCTATAGAAGTGAGAACAGATCCGCGGATGAATTTTAGTTTGCAAAGACTACAAAGCAAGCATAACTGGGAGAAAAAAGCAGAAAAATTAGCTTTGCTTTTAGATTCCTGTTATTATCAGCTGGAAAAAACTACAAAAACCATAAATATGATTTTGCAATATTCTTCAGAATTAGATACAACAGTAGCCGCAGTAAAAACTTTACGTGATAGCGCCATAGCATACACAAAAAAAATTAAGCAATTACAAGAAAAAATTAAGCCTGATTATAAAAATAGATCGGGCTATTGGGATGATAGTGAATACATTCGTACCATAATTGGGGATGTGCTTTTTCAGCTTTCTACTCAATACGAAGGGCCCACCGATGCTACTCTTGCTCAATATCAAAAGGCTTTTACTCGAACTCAGCAATTATTTAATGATGTTAACAAGTTTTACGAACAAGAAATGGAAAGAATAAAAGAATGGGTACAAAAGGCGGGAATTAACTTTTGGGGACAATACTCGAAATTCGAACTAAAGTAAAATTTACAAAAGATGAATTTGATGTATGGTGTTCAGGTAGATGTATTGAGTTATATTACGTGGGATGTTTCTCCAGTAATAGTTTCTTTTGGCGAACATTTTGTCCTAAGATGGTACGGACTTTTATTTGCTTCTGCTTTTTTTATTGGTCACCTTATCATGCGCCGGGTGTTTTTGACTGAAGCAAAACCCTTAGAAGCATTAGATAGTTTGACAATTTACGTTGTAATAGGAGTAATTGTAGGAGCAAGACTAGGACATTGTATTTTCTACGACCCTTATTACTATTTTGTAGAGCACCCAGAAGAAATAGTACAGGTTTGGAAAGGGGGCTTAGCAAGCCATGGTGGAGCTATAGGTATTATTCTTGCTTTGCTTCTTTTTATATATCGAAATCAAGAATTTACTTTTTTATGGGTGGCCGATAGGCTAGCCTTAGTGATTCCCTTAGGGGCTGCTTTCGTACGCCTAGGGAACTTATTTAATTCTGAAATATGTGGTGTACCTACTAACCTTCCTTGGGCTTTTAGGTATCCATTGCGAGATGGGATTTGTGGGGGAGTACCTTGTAATGATTGTGGTGAGTTTCCTCGCCATCCTACTCAATTATATGAGGCAGGCGCTTATATTCTTCTTTTTTTGCTAGTTATGTTTCTATACCGCAGATGGCGTGCTAATGTTCGTTCGGGTAAACTAATTGGAATTTTATTATTGGGCTTATTTATTGCTCGCCTTTTTATTGAGTTTGTTAAGGAAAATCAAGAAAGTTATCAAACAGGGCTTCCTTTAAATACAGGCCAGCTTTTAAGCATCCCTTTCATTATTTTGGGTATCTACCTTTCCTTTTTCAAAAAAAGCTAGGTAAGTACTTCTTCTGAAGGTATTACTTCCTAAAATGGCAATCTATTTATTACAAAAAATTAACAATTTAGTAATGTTTTTTAAGCCTTGTAAAAAATAATAGCTATTTATATTAGCTATCTATTTTTATGAAACTCTATTATTGTGCCTTCGAATTGGTAATTTTCTTAATAATAGTCTTAGGTTGTCAACCCCAATCCCGCTATATTAAGATTAAAGGAAGTGAAACGGTACTCCCAATAAGCCTAAAATTAGCTGAGGAATTCGGAAAAGTACCTCGTCTGCCTGGTATCTCTGTGACAGCAGGGGGAAGCGGGGTAGGAATAGCAGCATTACTAGAAAAGAATGCAGATATTGCTATGTCCTCCCGTGAAATTAAATTTGAGGAAAAGCTTAAATTCAAGGATAGAAAAGTCGCGTATTGTGAAAAAATCATAGGATATGATGCTCTAGCAATTGTGACTCATCCTTCTAATCCGGTGGATTCCATTTCTCTTAGGCAGTTAAAATTAATTTTCCAGGACTCTATTCAGTACTGGAGCGAAGTAGGAGGGCATAAGCAAAAGATAGTTGCTTTTAATAGAGAATCGAGTTCGGGCACTTATGAGTTTTTTAAGAATGTGGTTTTGAAAAAACAAAAATTTGGCAAGCTGGAAACAGTAGGGGCTAATGGCGAGTTGGTAGAAAAAATAGCCGCTAATCCTAGAAGTATTGGTTATGTAGGAATTGCGTACTTGAATCCTAAAGTGAAAACTCTGAAGGTTTATGAACGGGCAGGGGAGCCAGCAGCAGCTCCTACTATAGAGAATACAATGAAAGGAATTTATCCCTTAGTTAGGCCTTTATATTTCTATTATCTTTGTGAACGTGAAAAAGAGCTGGCGCCTGTTTTAGATTTTATTACTTCCATAAAAGGGCAGGAGATGGTAAAATCAGTAGGCTATCCACCTAATAAGCAATACTATCCGATTGCTAATAAGTAATACGGTATGCTATACAGAAGAAGTTCTCAATTGCCCTCTTTTTTCTGGGAAGCTTTTATTAAGACTTGTGGATGGTCTTCTTCAGTGATTGTAATTATTATTGTGCTGTTTCTATTCAAGGAAGGGAGCGCCCTTTTTGGGCAAAAGCCTCTCGAAAAGGGACTTATAGCAGCTGTACATATACAAAATCCAATTTCTCGACTTTCCCAAAGGCAGCTAGAACAGCTTGTTCAAGGCAAGATTTCTAATTGGAAAGAAATAGGCGGAAGAGACGAAAAAGTAGAGGTGCTAAGTTTAAATAATCTCGAAAAGAAGTTAAAAGAATGGAAACTTGTTTCATCAGCACCCGAAGAATTACTAGGCGGCGAGCTTGAAAAATTATCCTCCTTTTTAGATTCTTTACTTTCTCAAAAACCTGGTCTGCTGATTATTTTACAACAAAAGTATATTCCTCAAAGTGCTAAGCCAATTGAATTAGAAGATATTACACTATGGCATTTTTTAGCTGGTACAGAGTGGGAGCCTGCAGAGTCTCCCGTTCCAAGTTTCGGAGTATTGCCTCTGCTCTGGGGAAGCTTATTGGTGACTATAGGTGCTACTTTCTTTGCACTGCTATTAGGTCCTCCAGTAGCTATTTATCTTGCAGAAATTGCCCCTGTAAAGGTTAAAAGTATTATAAAAACAATGATAGAGCTTCTTGCAGGAATTCCCTCTGTAGTATTTGGTTTTATTGGTTTGGTGGTATTAGTTCCTTCTATTCAGCAGTGGTTTAATCTAGATAGTGGCAGCACTGCTTTAGCTGGAAGTTTTCTTTTAGCTATTATAGCTTTACCTACTATCATTTCTGTTACGGAAGATGCAATTAGTGACACCCCAAGAGCCTTAAAAGAGGCTTCGTTAGCATTAGGGGCTACTCACTGGCAAACTATTTATCGCGTGGTAATTCCTTATTCAGCAACGGGGATCATTGCGGCAGTTTTGCTAGGCGTAGGACGTATAGTAGGGGAAACTATGGCAGTGCTTATGGTAACAGGAAATAACCCTCAACTAGTGGGCTTAGATTTTTTAAGCTCTGTACGTACAATGTCCGCTGCTATAGCTGCAGAAATGGGGGAAGCACCCCAGGGAGGCTTACACTATAAAAGCCTCTTCGCAGTAGGATGCATTTTATTTATGCTTACCTTTTTTATTAATTTTTTGGGAGAATTACTTAAGTACTTTAAAAAGCTACAATAGTATTAAAAAGGAAATTTTATGCACAACGATACTTTACAACGAAATTATTTGTATCAAAGAATAGTATTTTTAATTCTCAAGGTGGTTACCATTTTTGTTGTGGGAGTGCTGTTTTTTGTACTTTTCTATATTTTTTCAAAGGGTATAGGGACGGTGTTGCGAGGTAGTTTCTGGATAGAAATACCCAAAGACGGATTAAGTGGCGGAGGAATTTTGCCTGCTATAGTGGGTACCACACTTCTTACACTGCTGAGTATACTATTGAGTTCTGCGGTAGGAATTCCGGCAGGTATCTTCATGGCGGAATATGCTCCTAAAAAGAGCATTTTGAAAGTTTTGGTAGATATTATGACAAATAATTTGGCAGGTATTCCGTCGATTGTTTTTGGCTTATTTGGCATGAGTTTGTTTGTAATTCAATTAAATTTTGGCGACTCAATTTTGGCAGGCAGTTTAACGCTAGCAATCATGGTTTTACCCGTAATTATTCGAACTACTGAGCAAGCGGTGAAAGCTGTTCCAGATGAACTTAGATTGGCAAGTATTGGAATGGGGGCAACTAAATTTCAAACCATATGGCGTATTATACTGCCCGTTTCCTTTCCTAGAATTATAACCGGTATTATTCTTTCTATTGGCAGGGTAGCTGGCGAAACAGCTCCTATTTTATTCACAGTAGCCGCACTTTACTTACCGCAGCTGCCTAGAAGCATTTTTGACCAGGTAATGGCTTTACCTTACCACTTATATGTGCTATGTGTGAGTAGCCCTGATCCGCAAAAAAGTTTGCCTCAAGCCTTTGGTACAGCTCTAGTATTATTACTAATGGTTTTAGTCCTTAATTTGATTGCTACCTATATACGAAATCAATATAAGCGCAAGTATAAGCTTAAGTAAGTTATCTTAATTATGTTTAAGCTAGAGGCAATAGATGTTAATGTATATTACGGCGATAAGCATGCTATCAAAAATGTCTCCATGGCAATACCTCGTAATTCTGTAGTTGCTTTAATTGGGCCTTCTGGTTGTGGTAAGTCTACCTTTTTACGTCTTTTTAATCGAATGAATGATTTAATTGAGGGAATTCGTATAGAGGGAAAGGTTTTACTCGATGGTATAGATATATATAGCAAGGATATAGACCCTGTTGAGGTAAGGAAAAGAGTAGGAATGGTGTTTCAAAAGCCTACTCCTTTTCCTAAAAGTATTTTTGAAAATGTAGCTTATGGTTTGCGCATTAATAATGTTAAGAATGAACGGTATATAAAAGAGCAAGTAGAAAAGGCGCTACATCAGGCGGCTTTGTGGGAAGAAGTGCATAAAGATTTGAAGAAATCGGCACTTGCCCTTTCCGGAGGGCAGCAGCAGCGGCTATGTATTGCTAGGGCGCTGGCGGTAGAACCTTCCGTATTACTAATGGACGAGCCTACTTCAGCTTTAGACCCCATCTCTACCGCAAAAATCGAACAGTTGATAGGACAATTAAAAAATAACTATACAATTGTTATAGTTACTCATAACATGCACCAAGCCGGAAGAGTAAGTGACAAAACAGGTTTTTTTAATATGGGAGTCCTAGTGGAATATGAAAATACTAAGAAAATATTTACCCATCCTTCTCATCGAGAAACGGAAAATTATATTACAGGGCGCTTTGGCTAAGAGGAAACAATTACATTAGTTTAATTAGTCCAATAAGCATGGCACGCTAAGCTAAGTTTATTTCGTTTTTAGTTAGTAGGGTTTTATCCCTAAATAAAATTTAAACTATGGGTTTAGTGGAAAAAAATTTATAAAAGAGGCTCTTCAAAAATTAGGGGTTGCATAGGGCGCAATTAGGAAGCTTATAAAAATACTCGAACATAAAGTAGAACTTGATACTATTGCCCTGCAAAAGTGGTTACAATAACTTCCTGAAGGTGAATAAAATATAAGGAGCATGCTCCCTCCAGGGCTTTTGATTTTGATGCCTGAAAAACTCATAACTACGGCAACTATGTTGATTTTTGTTTATTGGTAGACTACCCGCTGCTTAGTTTCATGAAAATAGATGCTTTAATAGAAACACCATCGTGGAAAAACACCATTTTTTTGCAGAGATTTGATAGACTTTTATAACGCATGTAAATGAGCATGTTGTAAAAAATCAAAAGCAGAAAGCAGCTGGCCCCTTTTCTACTAATACTAAGCCTAGAAAGCGGTGCATTAAAGTTAGATACTTTTAATTTAGTGTAAAGGCTTATTCGGAAGCTATCCCCAAAGCTTTGAGGGAATTTTGCCTAAATTTTCATTACTTGAACGAGATAACCTGTGAACATGTACTTAAATACTTTGCTCTCCTTACTACACCACTAGAGAAATCGCTTTCTTAGGTTATTGATTTGATTATATTTTTTTAGTAGCTTTCTTGGCAGCGAAGAAATTTTAGCAACCATAGCGATAAAAATAAATGTCACAATTATTGTTACCCACGCAAGATGCTTCGTATTACTTAGCGGCTGCCCACGAGTTATACGAACAACATTTGCAAGGGGAAGAGAGTAGTAGTATCTTTTTTCTCCTTAAGTCCTTGCTAGAGCAGGCGCTCGAGGCTTTATTAAGTAACGAAGCTTTATATTTAAATCGAAGTCTTTCAGCACGTATAGCTTATTGCCAGAGAAAATTCAACTTGTCTTCAGTAGCAATATATTATTTGCACAGAATACGGGTAAGCACAGAAAATCTTTTGACCGAAGAAGAGGAACAACCAACGCTCTCTACTACATTTTTGCCGTCGCTTCGTGCATTTTTAGAACTTGTAACTAAAGGGTGGAACCAGCCTTTTCCTTCATGGGTTTCGAGCTTACCTGACTATCCGGTTATCAATAGGGGAGTAAAACAGAAAATTCCAGAGGTTCGAGTAATTTTTCTAGAGTGGCAGCCAACTACAGGCTATTTTATTTGCCAAACAGTAAGCCGAGGAATAGAGGTTCCTGTGAAATTAGAAATTCCAGAAAATATGGGAATGGATGAGGAAAAATTAGCAAAAAAACTATGGCGAGGAGCTGAAATAAATTTGATAGATGTGGAGGTTTTAGGAGAGGGAGCTTGGCATCCTAAATTTTGGATATTGGAAAGTGATTTTTTGTTAGACGTGACTCTGGTTGCTGATTGCTACGACAACCCGATTTTATACTTACGTAAGAAATTTTTATCCACTTCTACTACTCCCGCAATTATGGTGGGAAATATAGCCAACCATACGCTGGATACATTACTGCATGCAGGTGATAATAATGTGCCCTCCTTCAAAGAAATTTTGATACAAACTTTTAAGTTATATCCTTTAGAATATACTCTTTGGGGAGATGAAACAATAAAAGAGATTTTTGAAAAAGCTAGCTTAGATTATCAAAATATTACAAATGTTATAAAAAATGATTTTCCCAAGCTAGGAGTTGAGATTAATAAAGTAATGCTGGAGACTGCCTTCATTTCTTGTCGGTGGGGCATACAAGGCCGTCCTGATTTGCTTTGGCAAGATAAGGAAGGAAGATACAATATTATAGAATTAAAGTCAGGCAAGCCACCGCACTCTTCGCCTCCACTATGGCCTGAACATTCAGTGCAAGCTCAGCTTTATCATTTATTAATCCGCTCTGTGTGGGGAGATTCTAAGGCAGGGCAAGTAACTGTTTTTTACTCTAAGTTAGCAGAGGATAG
The DNA here is from genome assembly GCA_025057395.1 of Bacteroidia bacterium. Taxonomy (GTDB): domain Bacteria; phylum Bacteroidota; class Bacteroidia; order J057; family JANWXU01; genus JANWXU01. Next base: position 14,881 of record JANWXU010000042.1, read on the forward strand.
TATTCGATACGATTCGAGTTTTTTAGTTCATCAGAAAAGAATTTTATTTCAGAGAAATCAAATTTTATGTTTAGAGTATCTTTTTGTAGAAGGGGCACAGGGGGTAAAATCTGTATTCGATAGTCTATCTATACAAGATATAGAATCCTTGAAACCATATTTACAGGCAGATTTGCAGAGTATTATCGATAACTGGAAAAAGTTTACAGAGCTTGAAAAGAGCTATTTTGCTCATTTTGTTAGTTTTATAGCTCGAGAAAATTGGGCGGCACGTTTAGGAAGAAATGGTGGGGGGAATGAAGATAGCCATTCTTCTACTTGGCTTAGAAGTTTAGCTGAAAAGGAGCAGGGCGGTAAAATTTTGGCATACTTGCAGTTTGACCGGATGGAGCCCTTGGGGAATGAAATTCGTCTTTTTTGGAAGCCGAGCTCAAAAACTTTAAAACACGCAGATTTTAGGGTAGGAGATATTGTTATTCTTTATCCCCAGAAAAAGGGAGGAGCCCTTAAGCACCAGCTTTATAAGGGAGTCTTATTGCAAATTGAAGGTGACCATATAGAATTAAAATTACGCGGCTCTTTACAAAACAAAAATATTTTTAATGAATTTGAGTATTGGTGCATAGAAAAGGATTATATGGATAATACCATTAATGCTATGTATAAAAATCTATGGCATTTTATGGTTTATCCAAGTAAAGCAAAGGAGCTTCTTTTTGTAAATCGTCTACCTAAAGTGGGCAAAAATGTTACTATTCCTGAAACTATAGCTGGTAAGCTAAATGATAACCAGCTCCAAGTCTTACAACGTGCTTTAGCAGCTGAAGACTATTTTTTAATTCAGGGGCCCCCAGGTACGGGTAAAACAAAAATTATGCTTCGAGCTTTGGTTGAGTATTTATATCACCATACTGATCAAAATATATTATTACTTTCTTACACTAACCGCGCAGTAGACGAAATATGCGAGTCTTTAGTAGCTCCAGAACCTATTCCTTTTTTGCGTATAGGAAGTGAAGCAAGCGCTAGGGGAGCTCCCTACTTATTAGAAAATCAAATTAAAAATTATAACAGTCGGCAGGAAATAAAGAAACTTATTGATAGTCATAGAGTTTTTACTTCTACGGTAGCCACTATTAATAATAAAACTATCCTTTTTAACCTAAAGAAGTTTGATACTGTTATTATTGATGAGGCTTCCCAATTACTTGAGCCACAATTACTATACGTCCTTACTAAGGTAGATAAATTTATTTTAATTGGGGATGAAAAACAACTTCCAGCAGTGGTAGTTACTTCGCCAGAGCTAACACATGCAGAGTGCCCATTACTACATTCTATAGGCTTGACAAACTTGCGTAATTCTTTATTCGAAAGGTTATTACATTTGAGCCAGCAGAATAATAACATAGCTCATGGTATGCTTTTGGCTCAGGGTAGAATGCATAAAGTCTTACAGGAATTTCCAAGCCGATTTTTTTATGAGGGCAAGCTACGAATTGTGGATAATCAACGGCAGGCCAGACCCATCTCGGATACTATTTTAGCTCAAGCTCAAGAGAAGTTTCCTGTACTTTCACATTTAACGCAGAGTCGGCTTTTGTATATTCCCACGGTACCTTACAGGAGTGGTAGATCTAAGGTGAATGAATTAGAAGCACAATTAGTTGCTACACTTGTTGGGCTTATTGCGCAAGCTTATGGCAATAGGTTCAATCCTCAAAAAACGGTGGGGGTAATTACGCCTTTCCGAGCGCAAATTAGCTGTATTTTCCATTATTTGGAAGCTATTCAAACGCAGCTTCCATCAGAAGTAAAACAGCCCCTTACTCGAATAACAGTTGATACTGTAGAACGATACCAGGGAGGAAGTAGGGAAATTATTATCATATCTTTTGCTTTATCTGCAATTTCTCTTTTGCCAGCAATTATATCTCGTAGTCTGGATTTGAAGATTGACCGAAAATTGAACGTTGCTCTTACCCGTGCTCAAGAACATTTAATATTAATAGGAAATGAATCTATTCTTAGAAAAGACTCTATTTATAGTGAATTGATAGCTCATATTCAAGAAAGTGGAGGTTATATACCTTTGCAGCACCAGGAACTGGCTAGTTATATCCCTTATCTTGCTAGATAAATTGGCAACTTTATTACTTAATTTTTTTGCTTTTTTTACTTGCATTTTATACTGGCATTTATTAACTTTGTATTGCCTTTAAACGATATGCACTCGTAGCTTAATTGGATAGAGCTCCTGACTACGGATCAGAAGGTTAGAGGTTCGAGTCCTCTCGAGTGCACAGAGAAAGAGTAAGCCTCTTTCTCTATTATATTTTTTATTCAATATTCTGAGCTTTTCAATATCCTACTCCAGTTGCTAACCCTGGTATTAATTTTACAATGAATGAAACCCAGTTCAAAATACTTGATGCCCTTTATTTTCCGGAATCTTTTGAGAAAATTGTGGAAGAAGTAGGGGAGTCCAAGGCTATTGTCGCTAATGAATTAAAACAACTACTTGCTTGGAACTGGGTGCAAGCATACATATTTGACCCTATCCACCAAGATTATGTTCCTACCTTTATTGTAGACGGAGATAATTTAGAACCTTACTTTTGTAGTGCTACAAAAGAGGGCTTATTACATCATGTAGGCTATAGGTGATATGCTAGCAAAATTACCTATAGCTAGTAAAATAGGGGGGGGGGTATTATTTTTATATCTGTTAGTCATTATTTCAAGTTCGGCGTGGTTACCTGACCCTTCTCCCTATGCCAATACCCAAAATCTGGAGCTTAGCCAATTACCTCCCTTAAGTAAAGTCGAAATAATAAAAATTTTCTTGCCCGTAAACTACAAAAATTATGAGGGTGGAAAGTATACAGAAATTGCTCTTTTCCCCGGAGAAAAGCCTTGTATTGTAGAAGATACTATTTTTTTTCGTAAATATAGTGGCTTAAGGAGCTGGCTCCTTTTACCCCTTGTAGTATTGAAAATCGATAAAGAGGATAAGCAAGTTGCGAGTCTATTATTAACTACTGGAAAGCCATATGAAGTTCAAGGAAATTTTTTGAAGTGGTGGGACGGAACTAAATGGAACGTGACTTCTAGGGAAGATTTAGCATCTGCTTTTTGGAAGTTGCACTATCAAAGAAAAGTATATATACTAGGAACCGACTTTTATGGTAGAGACGTACTAAGTCGTTTGGTAAAAGGAGGCAGCTATAGCCTATTTGTAGGGCTTGTTTCTGTTTTTTTTTCTCTTTTATTAGGGGTAGGCTTAGGTACTCTTGCAGGCTTAATTCGTGGGGGAGTAGACTATTTTATTCAAGGTTTAATGGCTGTATTATGGGCGCTTCCCTCTTTAATATTAGCTATCGGCTTTTCTTTTGTTCTAGGCAAGGGCTTTCTACCCTTGTGCTTAGCTATTGGGTTAAGCATATGGGTGGATATGGCTAGAGTAATACGTAACGAGCTTCTTTCATTGCGAGAAAGAGAGTTTGTAATCTCAGCAAAATTAATGGGCTTTTCTTCGAATCATATTTTTAGACAGCACTTGTTCCCTAATTTAGTAGGAGTAATTCTTGTATATAGTTGTTCAAATTTTGGTACTGCTATCCTCCTAGAGGCGGGACTTAGCTTCCTAGGCTTAGGAATTGCGCCTCCTACCCCTACATGGGGGAATATGATTTATGAGGGCTATACTTATATCTTGCTTTCCCAAGGGAAATGGTTGGCTTTTTTTCCGGGAGCTGCGATAATTATTTTGATTATTTCTTTATATTTATTGACAGGAGGCTTGCAAAATCTCCATAAGTAAATATTAGCTAATGGCCACTCGCTTTAATGCTTACAATACAACAAACCCTGAGGAATTACTTCTCTTAAAAAAGCAAGAGGCGGCTGCCCTATTGCAGGTTGTCCGATCTATATCTTTAACTTTAGAGCCTGAAGAACTTATTAATTTAGTTTGCATTACTTCTATTAACCAATTGGGAATTAATAAATTAATATTGGTAACTTATCTAGAAGAGCAATTTGCTATACAATTTCACCATGGTTTTGATTATTGTAATGTAGAGGAGTTAAAATCTTTACGAACAATTGGTCAATTAACTAAAATAAGTAATCCATCAGAATTCAACTTACCTGCAATAGGGATAGAGTATGTTATTCCCTTGGGGAACCCTCAGGCGCCGGGCGGATGGTTTTTGATTGCTGATTTTGCTGATAGCGAGGCAGAGGCTGAAAATGATCTTATTTTTATTGAAACAATAGGAAATATTTTAATTATTTCTTTGTACAATATTCATTACTTTCATGCAAAGCTCAAAGAAAGAGACCTTCTGTTGGAGCTAGAAGTGGCGGGCCGTTTACAAAAACAAGCCTTACCCTCGAATTTTAATATCAATAGTCGTTTAGATATATATGCTGTAAATGTAGCTCATCATAAGGTAGCAGGTGATTTTTATGATTTACTTACCTTAAATCCTAATGAAATTGTATTTTGTATTGGTGATGTTTCGGGCAAGGGAATACCTGCTGCATTATTGGTTGCTAATATTCAAGCTAACATCCGTGCCCTTTTTAATGCAGAAACTCCTCTTCATCGAATTATTAGGCAGTTACACCAAGCTATTTATAGTGTTAGCACAGATGAGGAGTTTGTAACTCTTTTCATTGGCAAACTTAATTTACGCAAGGAAAACATTGTTTATATTAATGCCGGGCACAATCCTATTTTTTTGATTCGAAAAGAGGGAATCATTAAAGAACTGAGTAAAGGATGTATCCCTTTAGGGTTGCTTCCTATACGGGAAATAGAATTAGGAACTGAAAAATTTTACCCAGGAGATTCTCTTTTCCTATACACAGACGGAGTAGTGGAAGAAATGAATGCGAATGGTGAGCTTTTGGGTAGTGAGGTAATTAAGCAATTGTTACTTGAAAAAAGGACCTATACTTCACAGCAAATTATTTTAGACGTTTTACAACTGGTTTGGAAGCACGCGCAAAGTTACAACAAGTCTTATTCTCTTTCTGATGATGTTTCGATGATGATGATTAAATTTTTGAAGTAGCCCCAACATAGTTGGGTGCAAAGAAAAAGCCTAGAAAAATTCTAGGCTTTTTCTTTATTTACAATAGGTAAACGACTTATTCAAAAATTAACTTTTTTTCTACAATTCCTTCTTCGGTGTGTAGTTGTAGAATATAAAGGCCAGGAATTAAGGCGAAGTTTCTTTGGATTTGTAATTCTTGCAAATCTTTAAATTCCCCTTTTTGAAGGACTGCACCATTGATGTTACTAATTTGCCATTTCCCTGTTACGAGAGCAGGAAAGCTAACTTTAATTTCATTATGTACAGGATTAGGATAGATAGATACGCTGGATAAAACTTTGTGTGCATCTACACTAGCTGGTTGGTCAAATAGGATCTCATAAATTCTAGGAGTAAGGTAAGTAATTGTAAAATTAGCTACATTGGTATCTAGGGCATAAGGAGCGTGGTCTCTACTTTGCCAGGTATGTAAAAAACTTTTTACTCCTACTCTCTGAGCCTGCTCATGGATTAAGAAGCTACCTTCTACGGGCACAGCAACTCCGAGAGCAGGCTGGCCGGCAGCTCCCGCTTTGTAGGGGACAATTTGGTCGCCATCGGCGTGCATACTAATCACAGGCGGCTCGCCCGCTTCAATCCATTTGGCTAAACCCAGTGCTCCACAAAGGTTAATAACTCCTTTGAATCGGGAAGAGTAGCCAGCATTTCCACTGTTTCCCTCCAAGGTGCCCCCTACTTGATTGTATAATTCGCTAGAAAAGCGAGAGTGCTGCCGTATTTCCTCCTCCCTATTTAAGTAAGCGGAGTGTAATGCAATAAAGGCGCCTGCCGAACTTCCCCCAAACATAATTCGCGTAGTATCTATTCTGTATGGATTACCCTGTTCTGCTACGGTACGTTTGAAAAAGCGAACGGCTGCCCTTCCGTCTTGCATTCCTCTAAGAGCTGCTTTAAGCAGTTCCTCGGGGCCTTTGCCCATTAGCACTGCGGCTTGGTCGATTCCTTTACGGTAATCAATCGAAGCAGTTACGTAGCCCATTTTAGCAAAGGCTCTTGCAAATTGTACTACTTCCATTTGCTTTCTATCGCCTGCCACAAAAGAGCCTCCATGCGCCCATATAATGAGAGGACGTAATCGTGCAGTATCTCCTTGGGGCTCAAAAATATCTAGTTTTAGTACTTCTTCCTGATTGCGTAAATTAATCGCTCTACCGTATTCAATTCCATCTTTTAGCGTAAAATTAGAAAACACGGGCTGTAAGTAGCGTTGGCTGAAGCTACTTCTCCCTATCAATAAACTGAAAGCAAGGAATAAAAAAATTTTTTTCATGCGAAAGTTCATTTAAATTTATTCGAACCTTAAAATTAAGTTAATGTAATTTTATTTCAAAGCTCCCTACAAGGACTTGCAACTTATTGCTCCTGTATAGCAAGGCGTTATACATTTTGTTGGATTAATTTTTTCCCAATTTCGCAGCAAGCACATAAGTAATTTTTGCAGTATCTTTGATATAACTCTATAGTTGCTTGGGACTCAAGTAGGGAGGTAATAGGAAAATTGAGTTGTCGGTATATTTTAGTTATGTAATTTTCTTCTGGTGTTAGATTTTGAGCTATATTTATGATTCGTGTTTGAATAACGGGTTTTTGCATTAATTGGGCATATAGCCAAGAGAGGGGAAGGAGTGCGTTTATCATAAGGGTTTGTAAAAACGCTTTGCCAGGTTTTTTAGCTGACCTTTTAGTTTCCCTAGCAAAGTGATAATGGGTTTGCCAGTATTCTGATACTCGAATATCAGCTTTGGTTATTAGAAGCGGTTCTAATAGAAGGTTGGTAGAAAGAGGGTTGGCTACTAAAAAAGCTGCTAATTGTGCTAAGCGTAGAGTAGGAAAGCTAGCGGGTCTTATTCGTAAAAAAGAAAGTGTACCAGGTGGGAGAGCATGGAGCCCATGCTTGGCAGCCAAAAACTGCCAGTTTTGGAGTAACTCCCGGGGGTAGTTTTCTGGGAAATCTTGGTTATCTAATAATCCGGCACCTCCTAAAAGTAGAGCTTCTATCCAATTTTTTTGATGGAGATATTTTGCGATTAGTCGATAGGGAATATTTCTGGCTATCCTTCGGAAAGGTTCACTATTCACATTCCCTCCAAAATAAGCTGCAAATTCCTGCCAAAGAGTTTCATTCCAATCATTTTGGTTTTGTATCAGTTGTGTATACAGATTTTGGGCCTTTCGCTCCAGGCGTATTTTTCCCAGCTCCTGCAACCATCCTTTTTTAAAGGACGAATCTAACTGATCAAGGTGGGCTTTACATAGAATAGGCTCTGTATTAAAACGTTGTACGAAATTGAAAAAATTAGGTAGCAGTATCTTATTTATTTCTAATTCGGGTACCACTGTTCCGTCTTGCCGTATAATAGAAGTTTGTGTGCTTTGGTAAACTACGTGTAAAATAATAGAATTATAAAAGGGGTCTTTGTGATGCTCATGTTTGTACCATTCCTCACTGGTAAGGTGTATTTCTACACTGCCATGCCATTCAATATCATCAATTACTAGATGGGCATTTATAAAGTCGCCACCCTGGTGGGGGTTATAAATGCCCGGAGAGAGGATATAAATATTTTTACCGCAAACTGTTTTTATATTTTGGGTATTTATATAAATCCTTTCCCATACTAGATGTAGTAGTTTTTCATTAAGGATTTTATCAAACATTAGCTTTATTTATTCTTTTCCCTAATGAAAGATTTTGTCCTTTACGATGATGGCCGAGGGAAATTGAATTTTGATTTCTTTGCAAAACTCTTCAGCTTCCGACTTAGAGATGAAATTTCCTATTCTTACTCGAAAGTATGGTTTTTCATAGATTACATATGCTTCGATTTCTGGATAAGCTTCTAAAAAGTCAAACTTAGCTTGCAAGGCTGCGTTTCTATCACCTGAAAGCAATTGTATTCTGTATCCATCATGCAAACCACTTGTATTTTCTTTTTCTTTAAGAAGAGAAAGGATATGTTTATTTTGTGAGTTAGTGATTTCTATTTTGATGGGATAGTTACTTTTGGGAGTATCAGTAGTAGTGAAAATAGCTAGTGGCTTAATTTCTGAAGATAAAAAAGGATCTTTGAACGTTATTTTTTTCCTATACTCCTTGAGGTTAGGAAGTGCGGTTTGTGCATTGAGAGATGAGGGAGCAGATAATTCAAAGTTTATGCTTATGATTAGGGTGAAGTAAAAAATATATTTGCACATGGTTACCTGAAAGTGTGCAAAAAACTACCTATTGAGAAATGTAAACATCAAAAAAGCTTTTAGCTTGCAGATGTTTGTTGCTAGGACGAGTGCCAATACGCAAAATTTGGGTAGTATGATATCCAACTGCAGCTGCTGCATCTAATTCTTGCTCGTTGTCAGATAAAAACATTATTTCTTCAGGTTCAAGTTGTAGGGTAGCAAGAATTTTTTCATAACTTCCTGATTCTTTTTTGTTTCCCACTTCAGTATCGAAGTAGGCTTCAAAATAGGGGGTTAAATCTCCGTAAGTACTATATTTGAAAAATAATTTCTGGGCAAAAACAGAACCCGAAGAGTAGATTCCCATTCTTATGCCCATATATTTCCATTGTTCTAACATAAACGGAACGTCCTCATAAACATGAGCTTTTAGTACTCCTTTTGTGAAGCCCTCTTCCCAGATATACCCTTGAAGTTTTTTTAAGGGAGTAATTTTTTTGTCTGCTTCAATCCACTCTAGGAGTTTGTTGATTATTTCTTCTAAGGAGTAGTCGCGCATATTTTCTTGTTGTAGAATTGTTTGGGTTTCCTGGATGCACTCGATAATTCTTTCCTCTTGGCTGTGTTTGATAGTAAACTCCTTGAGTCTACTTTTAGAATAAGGGAAAAGAACCTCCTTTACAAAACTAATAGAGGAAGTAGTTCCCTCTATATCTAAGAGTAAAAAACGAATCATTGAACTAACTAAAATGAATGGAACGAATAGGACTTTTCAAGGCAGGAATTAGTATAGTGGGGTATCCAACCCTGGGGGTCACTAAATATACGAATAACTTTGGCATACGGATTTTTTCCCATATCAAACCAATGGCGAATACCTGCAGGTACAGCTATCAGATCTCCTGCTTGGCAACAGACGCAAAATATAAGGTTTTTTTCGTCAATGTGGAACCAGAAGTAACCTTTTCCTTCCACAAAAAAACGAACTTCGTCTTCAGTATGGGTGTGCTCCCTAAAGAATTTTTCGTGTAATTCCTGCAAATTAGGCAGTCCAGGGTGAAGTACGACTACGTCTGCAGTTTGGTACCCCTTTTGTTGCATAAATGGCTTAAGCAAATGCTGATATGCACTTAAGATTTCTTCTTGTTGAGCTTCCGGCGCAAGAGGCTGGGCAGCCTGCCATTGGTCAAACCAAATGCCCTGAGAGGTTAAAAACTCTTTAATTAATGATGGTTGCACTATTTCTGTTTGGGTTTGAGGTATTCTAAGAGTTGCCATAAACTTGTAATGTTAATAAACAGTCAAATAAAAATTCGAATACTTCTAAATGTTTTTTTGCATCAGCTACTGAATTACCCCATGTATAAAAGCCGTGCCCTTCAATTAATATTCCCCATGTAGAGGGATGGTTTTCTAGCCATTGTGTAAATTTTTGGGCAAGTTCGGGCATATTTTGCGTATTATCGAAAATAGGAACGGTTACTTGAGCATGGTGGGTATTAATTCCATTTAAGCCCTTAAGTAACTCAAAGCCTTGTAGTTCTAATAACTTTTTCTTGTTGAAAATTATTGATAAAATTGTTGCTGCTTTAGAGTGAGTATGAAGTACTGCTTGTGTATTCTGCGTACTTTTGTATATAGCTAGGTGCAGCAAAGCTTCTGATGAGGGAAGATCCAGTGATTCTTGTAGTGCTTTCCCCTCAAGGGTTAGAGGAATAAAATCTTCAGCAGTAATAAGGCTTTTATCTACTCCCGAGCGGCTTACAAAAATAATGTCTGGAAATTCTTCTACACGGAAGGAAAAGTTAGTACTTGTGGCAGGCGCCCAACCCTTTTGATGTATAAAGCGGATAACATCCAAGAGTGCTAGCACATTTTTTGCCGCGCTTGTGGTTTTTATATAGCTAATCATTGGGGGCAAAGTAATAATACTGATAATACTGAATAAGAAATACCAATGTAGTGTAACGAGTCTGTATTTGCAAGCGCAAAGTTATTTATTTAGTTCTCTACTCTATAGTAGCAATTTATGCCACAAATTTACAATAAATTATTTTTAGTTTGCATAATTTGCTAAATGGACTGTTAATTAACTGTAATTAGAGGTAGGGTACAAGCCTTTTGAGTAGATACTTTGAGGAAGCAGAAATTTAGTGTTAAATTAGCAAAAATTCATTTTAAATAGACTGCTATATGAGCATACTTGTTGACAAAAATTCCAGGGTGCTAGTGCAGGGCTTTACAGGAAAAGAGGGTACATTTCATGCCACGCAGATGATTGAATACGGCACAAATGTAGTGGGGGGAGTAACGCCAGGTAAAGGAGGAACGCAACATTTAGGGCGCCCTGTATTTAACACGGTGCGGGAAGCTGTGGAAGCAACAGGCGCAAATGTTACTGTTATTTTTGTTCCCCCCGCTATTGCAGCTGACGCAATTATGGAAGCAGCTGAGGCTAATGTTCCATTAATTGTTGCAATTACAGAAGGAATTCCTACAAAAGATATGACTTATGCCAAAGCCTATGTGCGAGACCGAGGGGTACGAATGATTGGGCCTAACTGCCCTGGAGTAATAACACCTGCTGAATGTAAAGTAGGTATTATGCCTGGTTTTATACATCGGCCCGGCTCGGTGGGAATAGTAAGTCGCTCGGGAACTTTAACCTATGAGGCGGTAGATCAAGTAAGTAAGCAGGGGCTGGGGCAATCTACTTGTGTGGGAATAGGAGGCGATCCAGTTATTGGCTCTACGCATAAGGAAATTATACAGCTTTTTAATGAAGATCCGGCTACCGAATGTATTGTGCTGATTGGGGAGATAGGTGGTTCAAATGAGGAGGAGGCTGCAGAATACATCAAAGCTAATGTCAAAAAGCCAGTTGTGGGCTTTATTGCGGGACAAACGGCTCCCCCTGGCAGAAGAATGGGCCATGCTGGAGCTATAATAGCAGGGGGTAAAGGGACTGCAAAAGAAAAAATGAAAGTAATGCAAGATTGCGGAATTTATGTGGTGGAATCTCCAGCAGAAATTGGAACGACTGTTGCTAAAGTTCTCAATAAGTAAAATAAATAATAAGTTACTCCTTTTTGCCGGGTCAGGGGGAGGGGGGGAGGCCCGGCAAATTATTTCTTGTAGTCAAAAAATACTTTTGTACATAGCTTTTTTTATAATTAGTTCTAGCAATGGACTTTTATTACGAGGACAGTATTTCCCTATACTGCAAGACCAGCGTTTTTATGGTACGTCCGCTATAGATCGTCCTAAGCGTATTATTAAAGGACCTAAGGGTAGCTATTTAATTGCGGGTGCTATTCCTGATAACTGGGGCTCTTATGATGGATATATTGCATGCATAGAGGTAGAGAGCGGTAAAGTTCGCTGGAGTCGGCAGCTAGGAGGAAAAGGATATGATGAGGTTCGAGATATCCAATTAAGTGAAGACCAAAGTAGTATTTTGTTTGCGGGCGTAACAGGTACTGCTTTACGTCATACAGAGTTAGGGGATTCTCAATTTTTTGCTGATTATTGGGTCGGTAAATTAACAGTTAGTGGAGAGGTAATTTGGACAAAGGCAATAGGCGGCAGTAGACAGGACCAAGCTTTTAGCGTAGCACCAGCTCCCTTTGATGGGCTTTATGTGGTAGGGAGTTCATGGTCGAAAGACGGAGAAATTAGAGACACTACAAAAGCGCAAAATAATTTATGGTTTTTAGGCTTAAATGCCAGTGGTGAGATTGTTAGTAATTTAATTTTAGGGGGAAATGGGCATGATTGGGGAAATACTTGCGCTGTAGCGCCTGATGGCTCTATTGTGATAGCGGGAGTAACTAATTCAGTAGAATTAGATAACTCTAAGTCTAAGCATAATGGTGATGTTTGGTTGGTTAAAATATCTCCCAAGGGAAAAGTAGAATGGATTAAGGTAATTAAAGAAGCATATGAAGATTACATCCATCGAATAATTATTAATAAGTATGGTATAATTTATGCGGTAGGAAGCTGTTTTACCCTAACTAAAAGTAAACAATTTTGGTTTTTGAAACTAGATGCTGAAGGAAATGTTTTACAAAATATTAAAATTGGGGGGAATGGCTTTGAAGAATTTACCAGCATCATAGAATGCCAAAATGGGGGTTTTTTGGCTAGTGGTTACTCTGTTTATAATAATCTGGAAAGTAGCTATATAAAGGGTCAAAAGGACTTTTGGTTAATTCGCTTGAATGAAAATGGGCAAATCATTTGGCAGCAAACCTATGGAGGACCCGATAACGAAATGGGCATTGATTTGATTGAGTTGAAAGAAGGCGAATATTTGGCTTTAGGGGTTAAAAATAATACTTTTGAGGGGCAAGCTAGGCAAGACGATTTTTGGGTTATACGTATTAAAGAATTACCTTGCAAGTCAATTAGTTGCAGCTTTACCACTAATGCTTCTCCAGAGGGAGACGCTATAGGCACTCCTTTGCGCTTTTATAATAGAAGTAAATTTGGTGAAGCTTGGCTTTGGGAATTTGGGGATGGTACAACTTCTACAGAACGAAATCCTGTAAAAGCTTACTCCAAAGCAGGTATTTATACGCCTAAGCTCACAGCTATTATAAACGAAAATTGTCGTGAGAGCTATTCTTTGCCAACTCCCATCATTATCAAGTGATAGTAAGCTTTAGAATCCTAAAAAACAATTATTTCAGATGCAATAACTATGAAAGTAATAGTAATATCTTTTATTGTTGCTCTGCTAGGAGTAGTTAATTTGATTAGCGTAAACGCACAGACACCCTACTTACGAAAAGACGATCAACTAGGAAGGTGGGAAGTACGGTTTAATATTTATTTTTCAAAGGCACAATTTTATGAATGGCAGTGTGTATATTGTGCAGAGGTGTGCCATGAAAAGTGTGAGATTTGCGCCCATTGTATGTATTGTGACAACTGTGAGTCTTGTGAAAAATATTTAAAATGTCCCCGTCTAGCTACCATAATCCCTGTAACTTTTGGGCGTAAAAATACTGCTTTTGTATATAGTTTTAATTATGATTTCAGGAAAATTAAATATGTAGATACTTCCTCTGCGATTATA
>JANWXU010000043.1 GCA_025057395.1 Bacteroidia bacterium
GTTATCAGTGGAAAAGGTATACTACCCAAGAGGGTCTACGTTCAAATGTAATATGGAATATAGTGGAAGACCAAAAGGGATTTATTTGGGTAGGGCACGAAAAGGGGATAGAGCGTCTGGACCCTAATACAGGTAAATTCAAATATTATGGATACTTGGATGGATTTTTGCCCCTGGAGACCAATTCTAATTCAGTTTTTCGAGATACCGACGGTAATATTTGGTTTGGTACAGTAGGAGGAGTAGTAAAATATTCTCCAAAGGAAGATTTACCTAATCCTTTTCCACCTTTGGTTTATATTACGCAAATTTTAGTAAATGGAAAGGAAATTGATTGGCAGCCCTATGCAGATAGTATTGATAGGTGGCTAAATATTCCTGTAGCTCGCCAGAAAGGTGAAAAGGCTATTATTTTGCCCTATAATCTCAATAATTTAAGTTTTTCATTTATAGGAATTCATTATTCTTCTCCCGAAAAAGTGAGATATCGCTTTCGTCTTGAAGGGGTGAATAAAGAGTTTTCTCCAATTACTGAAAGAACTATTGTAGATTATTCTGAGCTCAAGCCAGGAAAATATACTTTTTATGTACAAGCTATTAATAAAGACAACGTTTGGGGAGGTGAAGAGCTAGAATTTACTTTTGAGATTTTACCCGCTTGGTATCAGCAATGGTGGTTTTATGTGTTGTTAGTTTTAAGTGGTAGTGGAGGGGTTGCCCTACTAATTCGTTTACGTACGCAACAATTGCGTATACAAAACCAAAACTTAGAAAGAATTGTAAGTGAGCGTACCCACGAGCTCTTAATGGAAAAGCTCAAGATTGAGCAAACAGTACAAGAAAGAACGCAAGAGCTACGAAAAGAAAAAGAGCTAGTTGAACAAAAGAATAAAGAAATTGAATTGAAAAATGCTGAGATTGAGTCTAAAAATGAACAGTTAACCGCTGTATTGCAGGAACTAGCAGCGCAGAACAATGACTTACGAGAAAGTATTATCTATGCACGAAGAATTCAAGAAGCAATTTTGCCAACTAAGGAAGAAATAGAAACGTACTTTTCTAATTGCTTTATCCTATATATTCCAAGGGATATTGTTAGTGGCGATTTTTATTGGGTACATCATTATAAAGACGACCGCTATATTGTTGCTGCCGATTGTACAGGGCATGGTGTTCCAGGAGCATTCATGTCTCTAATAGGGTATATATTATTGAATAAAATAGTAAATGAGTTGCAAATTCATGAACCTAATAAAATTTTGGACCGCCTTCACATAGAAGTACAAAATGCACTAAAACAGCACCATATTGATTCTGAGAGCCAAGATGGTATGGATATATCCATATGCCGTTTCAACTTACAAAATAAAACTGCTCAATTTGCAGGTGCCAACCATACTTTGCTTTATTTTAAAGAGCATAAAGAGCTCATCGAAATCAAGGGTAACAAATATGCAATAGGGGGGCGTATCCTAGATGAAAGGAAGGAGTATACTTTGTATAATTTAGAGGTAAGTGATGGGGCTATGATTTACTTATTTACAGATGGCTATTTGGACCAATTTGGCGGGCCTGCCTCGAAAAAATATATGATGCGCAACTTTAAGGATTTGCTTAAGAGAATTCATACTTTACCTCTTGATATGCAGGCACAGGCTCTCAGAAAGGAGCTAGAGAGCTGGAAAGGTGATAACCCCCAACTAGATGATATCTTAGTTATTGGGATTAAAATCTAGTTAAAATTTAATTTCTTATTAAAGGGAAAGAACAGTAGAAATACTGTTTTTTATAGAACTTTGATTGGTAAGTATAATCAATAAAAAAGTACTTGCTAAAAAATAAGCTTTTCGAATTTTGGGGCTTGGGCTTTCGCACTTTCCATAACCTCGCACTAGGTATCTATCGAACTTTATCTTTATACTGCTGAGGAAATATAACTTGGTTATCTCACCTGATATTCTTTTTGTTTGCTAGTATCTTTATTCTTTTCGTAATTTTTGGAGAATTCAGTATAAAAAAATTGAAAAAAGTAGCTCAAATTATTAGCTTTGGATAGCTATATAAAGGGATTATTTTAAAATTTCAGCTTAGTATGGTTATGCAGAGATTATTTATTATATATCTCCAAAAATTTTTCAATAAAGTTAAAAAAGAAGAGGCAGGGATAAAATATTATTTAAATTTAATAATTCTGGTTTTTGTATTTTCCTTTTGCGGTAGCAAAGCTAAACCATCATCGGAGCATCACCTGTACCCTTTTTTGTTACAAGCAGATTCTTCTCAATTGCCACTGGCCATTGCTGCCTCCGACGCCTTGGAAAATGCACCGG
Organism: Bacteroidia bacterium; assembly: GCA_025057395.1. Taxonomy (GTDB): domain Bacteria; phylum Bacteroidota; class Bacteroidia; order J057; family JANWXU01; genus JANWXU01. Next base: position 2,331 of record JANWXU010000043.1, read on the forward strand.
AGCTTCCTTTCCTGAGCTATTTAACAAGTGCAGAATACTACTTTTCTTTTTCGTTGGATACTTATAAAACTCCTACCTTAGGACTAACTAATCCCACTTGTTTAGTCTCCCCCATTATGCTCGCTGATAAATGGGTAAAATTCCGAGTTCCTGATAGTGTATATAGACTAACTTTTACCATACAGTTTCCTTCAGATTCTCGATTCCCCGTACCTATATTAGCATTTTATAGGAAAGAATCATCGGGTAATTTAAGGGAGATAGGTTGCAAAATGGCAGGGGATAATATAGATAGTTATCTACTTAAAAATCTGGTACCTGGCGAAACAATTTGGCTTCGCTTAGCAGAAGCAAATAATTTAGAAATTAATTTTATCCTAGGCGTCAGTTGGCATCGAGTATATTCGGTGGAGGGTACTCGTCAATTTCGAATAGATAAAAAAGGGAATGTAGTGCCCTTGCACAATAATAATCTGACGCCAGGAAATAGAATATGCTTGTCTTCTATGACGAGCTTTTATAATAATAAGAATACTACTAATTGTGGTGGTAATCCTACTGTCTGCGGCTGGACGGTTAGTTATTTTGAGCCACCTTGTACTTCAGGAATAAATACGGGCTATGGTAGCTATATAGGGCAATTGGAAAATCCAGTATTTTTCTATTTTACAGTTTCTCCTAATACGCCCCAGCCTCTTACCATCACAATCACAATTAACTCTTCTACTTGTTCATTACCTGCTGGTGCATTGCCAGGTGCCCAGGTAGGTATTTGGAGCGCCTCAGAAGCTAATGTTACCGACCCTACTAAACGAGGCGGATGCAAGTCTACCTTTCATGGGGCAGCTATGGGGGTGGGTACTGTTAATATTACTCCTTACGTAAACTTGACAAATGGTGTTTTACCTCCTGGAGAATATATTCTAATGATAGACGGTATTAACCAATCGATGTGTGATTTTACTTTTAGCGGCCCAGTAGTTGTAGATCCTACGCCAGTAGTAACTAATGGTATTCTGCAAGGAAATTCTTATCAACTAGTTTGCGGTCTCCCCTTAACCTTGGATGTAGCGGGTTTGCCCTCAGGTCCTCCCTATCCTAATTTCCAAGTACAGTGGCAGGGGCCGAATAATTTTACTTCTAACCAAGTAAATCCTACTGTAACGCCTGCCGTAGCAGGTACTTATACAATGACTGTAACAGGAAGTGGAAATTGTCCTATCAACATTACTAAAACTGTAAACGTTACTTTATCTGATTTATTAGCACCTGCTGTTTCGAGTAATTCTCCAGTTTGCCAAGGAGCAACACTTCAGCTGACAGCAAATACAAATGCAGCCCAAACACCTTTACCTGGGCCAGCTGTAACTTATTCCTGGAGCGGCCCTAATGGTTTTTCTTCTACCCTACAAAATCCGAGTATCCCGAATATGACTTCAGCACAGGCTGGTACCTATACTGTTACAATAACTCGTCAAGGATGTAATTCGGCTAGTAGTACTACACAAGTAAATATTATTCCTTTACCTGCAGCACCTACGGTAGCAAATGTAGTCCGATGTGGACCAGGTAGTGTTACAATTACTGCTATCATGGGAACACCTGCTGGTAATCAGATTCGAGTATATGACCAACCTACAGGGGGAAATTTGCTTGCAACCGCCGGACCGCCCTTTCATGCTACCCTGAATATCAATCAAACTTCTACTTTCTATGTAGAGCCTGTAACTAATCCTGGAAATTGTGCAGGAACGCGGACCCAGGTAATTGCTGAAGTGGTTACACCCCCTTCTAAGCCCAATGCTTCCGACGCTGTACGCTGCGGGCCTGGGCAGGTAACATTTACGGCCTCGATGGGTTCCATAGCAGGTACTCATTTTTATTTATACACCCAAGCTACTGGAGGTACGCCTATTAGTACAGCTGCCTTACCTAGTAATGCTCTTACAGCTTCTCCTACTGCTACAACAAGTTATTACGTAGGGGTAAGCCTGCAAAAAGCAGCAGGAACAACCCCTGCAATAGAGTGTTTTAGTTCGATACGCGATACAGTGGTTGCAGTAGTTAATCCTATTCCGGCTATTCCTTCTACTCCCTCCGTAGGGCGCTGCGGCGGAGGGGTAATTACTTTTACAGTTAATATGGGCAATCCGGCAGGAAATTTGATTCAGCTTTTACATAACAATACGCTTATAAGTACAGATAATAGTCCACCTTATGAGGTTTTTACTTTCCCAATTACTACAACTACTACTTTTTGTCTTCAAAGTGTTAATACTAGCACTAATTGTATAAGTCCTTGTGGGCAAGCTATTGCTGTTTATGATTCAATACCTAGCCCTCCGGCAGGCAGTGCAGCTCCTCGCTGTTCAACAGGGGCTATTACTATAACGGCTACAATGCCTGGACCGATACTAGGGCAGGTTATGCGTCTGTATGAACAACCAACAGGAGGAAACCCTATAGCTAGCCAAAGTGGTAGTGGTCCCTTTAATTTTACTGTGCAGAATGTATCTACAAATACTACTTACTACCTAGAGGTCTTTCGTCCTAATACACAATGTGCTAGTCCGCGAGTAGCTGTTCCTGTCACTATAAATCCTAACCCTGCTCCCCCTATTTCTCAAGATGTAGCCCTTTGTGAAAGTGGGGTGGCTACTTTTACCGCCCTTATGGGAAGCCCGGCGGGTAACCTAATGCACCTTTATTCTGTACCAATTGGTGGTTCTCCCATTTCTACTTCTAATTCTCCCTATTACTTATCTACTCCTAATATAACTACTACCACTAATTTTTATTTTGAGTCTATAAATACCGTTACAGGCTGTACTAGTAGTACTCGTTCTGCTTATCAAGTAATTGTTAATAAAAATCCTGCTCCTCCTTCCGCACCCGTTGCTGCAAGGTGCGGCTCGGGTTCTGTGACTCTTACTGTAAGTTTAGGGACTATTGCAGGTTTACCACCAGCAAATGCTGTTCAATTATATACGCAGTCTTCGGGAGGAACACCCATAGGAATAGATGATTCTCCCCCTTACAATTTAACTACTCCTGCTTTTACTAAAGATACTACCGTGTGGATTGATGCTCTAAACCAAGCTACGGGCTGCTCTAGTACTACTCGAGTACCTGTGCAGGTAAAAATAGAGCCATTACCAGGAGAGCCGTCGGCTCCACCTATAGCTAGATGTGGGGTAGGTCCAGTTACTTTTACAGCACAGATGGGGGTTCCGCCGGCTAATCAAATTCGCGTATATGAAAGTATAATAGGGGGAAATCCTATCGCCGTTTCCAATGGTCCTATTTTTGAAATATCGTTGCCCAGTATTGGCACTACTACCACTTATTATTTAGCAAGTCGTTTTAATACTTCGGGGTGTGAAACGAGGAAGCCGTTTACAGTTACGATTTACCCAGAACCTGTACCGCCTGTTGCACAAGATGTTTCTGTTTGTAGTTGTAATAATGCTACCATAAACATGAATTTCATCAACCCCCCCTTCGGGAATGTGGTACGGATATATTCTGTTCCTGTGGGAGGTACTCCCTTACAAACTTTATTTACTCCCCCTTATCAATATGCCCAGTCTATTTGCACAACTACTACATTTTATATAGAAGCTGAAATATCCCAAACAGGGTGTATTAGTAAGTCGCGTTCAACAGTTATTGCAACAGCTTTGCCACGTCCTTCAGAGCCTATAGCTCAAAATCAATCTCGTTGTGGTTCTGGTTCCGTTATTATTCCGGTAGCGATGGGGCAAATACCAGGAACCTCTGTACGACTTTATAATACAGCCACTAGTACGGTTCCTATTGCGGTGGATAACCTTTCACCATTTGCTCTAAGTACACCAGAAATTCAAGGACTACCTGCTACTACCGTTACTTCAACTTTTTTTATCGAATCTATACTTGATGGAACGGGATGTGTGAGCACTACACGTAAAGAGGTAGTAGTTTCGGTACATCCAGTTCCGGGGTCACCAAGCGCCAATAAGATTGTGAAATGTGGAGCGGGAGGCGCGGCTACTTTCACTGCTATTATGGGTACTCCGGCGGGCACCGAATTGAGGCTTTATACTACTGTATCTCCAATAGCCAATCCTATAGCTACCGCTACTAACAATCCTTATTTATTAACTTTTAATTTATTAACTACTAGTACTTACTATATTGAAAACTATGACGGCAATACAGGTTGTAGTAGTGCCCGGGTTCCGGTGACAGCAGAAGTGGGAATTATTCCAGGCCCCCCCCTTACCTTCAATGTAAAAAGATGTGGACCAGGGCCAGTAACTTTATCTACGGCAATGGGTAACCCCGCTGCAAGTTTCTTACAGTTATTTGATTCTCCAGTAGGAGGAAATTTGATTGAGACAACGGTAGGTGATAATCTTTCTTTTTATTTGCCACAAGTACAAACTTCCACTACCTTCTATGTTCGGGCTGTTCGAATGGTGGGAACAGACTCTTGCTTTAGCAATAGGGTACCAGTGACTGTAGATATATTAGAAACTCCTTCGCCACCTTTAGTAGAAAACGTATCGCGATGCGGGGGAGGAAGTGTTACTTTTACGGCTTTGATGGGAGATTTTCCTGGTAATGAGGTACGAATGTATACTACTTCGGGCGCTACCACCCCTATACAGCTAGACAATGTACCTCCTTTTTTCTTAGTAACTCCACCAATTAGTATAGGCTCTACTAGTTTTCTTTTTTCTGTAATTAATACCAATAATGGTTGTGAAAGCCCCCGAGTACTAGCAATAGCTACTGCTTCTCAAACGCCGGGTATTCCTTCAGTAGCTTCTATCAGCCGGTGCGGAAGTGGCGTAGGTACGTTTACTATTACGATGGGTTCTCCACCGGGCGATGTGATTCAAATGTATACTCAACCATCGGGTGGCACGCCTATAGCCACGGCAATCATCTCCCCTTATCAAATTACTACACCGATTTTAACAACCAACACCACTTACTATTTTGAAGCTGTTTCCTCTGCAGACTGTAGAAGTAACCGTGTTTCGGCAAGTATCATAATTTTCCCGATTCCTGAGCCTCCTAGTGTTGCTTCTATACAGGTTTGTGAGCGGCAACCTGCTACTTTTACTGCAACAGGAGTATCAGGAGCTATGCAAGTAAATTTATATTCTTCTGCCAGTGCTTCAAATGAATTAGCGTTTTCTACAGGGCCAGAGTATCTCTTACCTCTTCCTAGTGATTCTACAAAAGTTGCTAAAACTACTACTTTTTATGTAAATGCAGAGGATATTAATACTGGGTGTAGGAGTGATCGAGTACCGGTTTTGCTTGTAGTCAATCCTATTCCTACTATGCCCCCTTATGCAATTGCCCAAAGGTGTGGGGCCGGTTCTGTTATTTTTACATTACAAATGGGCGCTATTTCAGGAACTGAAATCCGGTTATATAAGCAACCAATTGGGGGTTCGCCTATTGCTACCGACGGTCTAGCACCATTTCTCCTAGAGAGTGAACCTATTACTTCTAACACCACCTTTTATGCTAGTAGTTATAATGCAGCAACGGGCTGTGAGAGTGATAGAAGACTTATTGAAGGAATTATTAAAGGGCCCAAACCAGGTAGCCCGATAGCGCCTCCGAAAATTATTTGTGGTCAAGGCAAAACAGATATTATTCCACAAATGGGGACTCCACCGGGTACTAAGATACGATTATGGGATTCGCCTATTTCGGGAACCGGAACCATAATAGACGAAGGTATTCCTCCTAATTTTACTATTGAAACACCCGAATTGAATTCTACTACTATTTTTTATCTTGAGAGTATAAACGAGCTTACAGGGTGTATCAGTGATAGGGTACCAGTGCAGATTATAGTAGCTCCCATTCCTGGTGCTCCCGACGCAATTTCTCTTAGTCGGTGTGGAGAAGGTAGTGTTACTTTCACTTTTCAGATGGGAGAGCCTGCGGGTATTGAAATTCGTTTATACACTAGTCCTAGTTCTTCTACGAGCATGCCATTTCGCAACGCCCCCTATTTGTTTTCTACCCCCCCATTATCTACTAGTATTGAGTATTATATAAGTAGCGCTAATCCTACCACGGGGTGTGAAAGTAGCAAAACTAAGATTACTGCTACTATCAATCCTATTCCTGGCAAAGCAGTAGTTTCTGATGTAGCCCGCTGTGGAGCAGGGAGCGTACAAATTATTTCTCAAATGACGAGTCCCCAGGGGGATCTTATGAGGTTATATAGTACGCCGGTAGGGGGTAATCCTATATATACCGCAGGTCCTCCTTTCATTTTTACTACTCCATTGGTTACAACGACTACTACCTATTATGTAGAAAGTGCTTTTCAATTTACAGGCTGCGTGGGGGAGCGATCTCCGGTAGTTGTTACTATTCATCCCATTCCGGGTACGCCTAGGGTTCGAAATATATCCATATGTCGAGGGCAATTGGCTATTTTTTCTGTAACGCCTACTTCTCCTGCGGGAGACATAATGCGTCTTTTTAACTCCTTTATAGGAGGAGATCCTATCTCTACTGATCCTAGTTACCCTTATGAATTAGTTACGCCTGCTGTTATTACCTCCACCTTTTACGTGGAGAATCTAAATACTGTAACTCAGTGTGCTAGTGATAGGCAACCAGTTATTGTGTTTGTGAATGATGTTCCAGGTGAACCTTACGTTCAGTCTCTTTCGCGGTGTGGCGCAGGGGAATTAACTTTCACAGCTGTTATGAATACACCACCAGGTAATGAAATTCGAATGTACGATGCGCCCAATTTAGGTACTTTGCTGCAGCGCAACACTACTTCCCCTTATACTTTTACTATCAATCAATTTCCTGGCACACAAACCTACTATTTTGAAAGTATTAATACTGTTACAGGATGTATTAGTAAGCGTACTGCTGCAGTAGCCGAGGTTTTTCTATTACCGCCTGCTCCCTTTGCTTCTTCTGTGGCCAGATGCGGGCCTGGTGCCATTACCTTTTCGCCCGCGATGGGAGCACCCCTTATCGAAAGTGAAATTCGGCTTTTTGATTTTGATAATAATTTACTTGCTGTAACTAGTGAATTACCTTTTACTCTGCAAGTTGCTAATTTAACAACTACTACTCGTTTTTTCCTACAAACTTATAATACAACTACTGGTTGTAGCAGCTCTACCTATTTTGTAGATGGGGTTATTCATCCCATTCCTGGGGTGCCGAGTGCAAATGAAGTAAAAAGATGTGGCCCTGGAACAGTATCTATTTCTATTTTGATGGGCGAACCTGCTGGAACGGTTATTAATTTATATGAAGATCCCTTTCAACAAGCTCCCCTAGCTAGAGACTTTACTAGCCCTTACTTGATTTCTGGAATTCATGTTAATATCACTCGTACATTTTACCTTGAAAGTCTTAATGAAGTAACAGGCTGTAAAAGTAGCCGCAGGGAAGCAATTGTGCATATTTTACCTATACCAGCTCCGCCCATCTCTTCTGATGTTACTCTTTGCGGTAGTGGACAAGTTACTTTTTCTTTTGCAATGAATAATCCTCCCGGTACAGAAATCCGTTTTTACGAAGCTAATGTAGGGGGCAATTTTATAGTCAAAGATGAAGAAATTCCATATGAAATTACTACGCCTGTTTTACAAAACACAACTACTTTTTTTGCAAGTTCTTATCATCAAAATACAGCATGTGAAAGTCCAAGGGTGCCTATTGTTGCTTCTATTGCTCCGAAGCCAGGAGTTCCGTATGCCCCCTCTATTAAGCAATGTGCCTACTTACCCCTTGTGATTAGCGCAACTATGGGAGACCCACCAGGGGATGTAATACGTCTTTATTCCACTCCAGGTGCTAATTTGCCCTTAGCTATACGTCAAGAACCCCCTTATCTTTTCGAATTAACCCAGACCGAATCTTCCCTTACTTATTATTTAGAAAGTTTTAATTCTACAGACGGGTGTAGAAGCGAATTAGTTCCAGTGGAAGTACAATTATTTGCGTCTCCCTCTCTCCCGCAGGTTTTAGATGTAATTCGCTGCGGACCTGGAACAGCAGTACTTAGTGTAAAAATGGGAACGATAAGAGGGGAGGAAATTCGAGTATATGATTCTCCGATAGGGGGGCAGCTTATTGCAGTGGATAATACTCCCCCTTATGAAATAACTACTCCATTTTTACAAAATACAGTTACTTACTACGTAGAAAGCTATTCGAGCCTAACTCGTTGTCAAAGCCCCAGGACACCTGTAGTAGTAAGGGTTGTTTCTTTGCCGTCTCCCCCTATTGTTACGGGGGCGACACCCGTTTGTACGGGCCAGTGGTTGAATTTAGAGGCTACTGCTTCCAGTGATATCACAATTTTTTGGGAGGGACCGTTAGGATTTACAAGTATAGGTCCTACCCTCTCAAGGCATATACAAAATGTTCAAGAGGGGGGTTTTTACAAAGCTTTTGCTGTTGCTAATGGATGTACTTCTCGAAGTACAAGTGTTTTAGTAGAGGTTCGGCCTACGCCAGAAAAACCGATCGGATTTTATTATAGTCGGTTACAGCAAGCTCGGCCCTTATGTGAGGGGGAAGAGTTAAATTTAGGAATACTTAATATCAATGATTATCCCTCTAGCACTACTTTTGAGTGGATAGGTCCTAATGGTTACACTTCTTACCCCCATCCTTTTCCTGCTATTCCTAATACCTCTACCATACAAGAGGGAGCTTATTATGTAAGAGCATTTTATAATGGATGCGCTTCTACTATTTCGGACGCTGTAGATGTTCGGATATTCAAAAGACCGCAGACACCTGTAGCAACTTCAAACATAGCTGTTTGTGAAGGTGGGGGTCCAATAAGGTTATTTGCTACTGAGGTAGAGGGCAGTATACAATATATTTGGATAGGACCCAATGGCTTTTCTTCCACTTTACGTAGTCCTACTTTGCCCGCATTGCTTGCTAATGCAGGTAATTATATGGTACAGGCAATAAATGAACATGGATGTACTTCAGCTAGGAGCACTACTACAGTTACTGTACAGCGGAGGCTTCCTCCTCCGGCACTTTCCTATAATGGACCCCTTTGTCAAGGGCAAACTTTGCGCTTAACTATCAGTTATCTACCAGGAGCTACTTTTCATATAACTGGTCCTTCTAATTTTATAGCACAAACTAGCGAGCAAGAGGTTGTTATTCCTAACATGACTCACGATAAGGCGGGCACATATCGGGTCACGGCTACGCAGGGAGTCTGTACCTCGCAAGCCGCTGCTTTGAATGTGATAGTGCGTTCGCAACCCGCAGCTCCTATATTAAGCTCTAATGGACCGGTTTGTGAAGGACAACTCCTTAAATTGACAGCCTTTTCTAGCGGCGGGGGAGCTATATTATGGCAAGGACCTAATGGTTTTGAAGCACAAGGTGAGTATGTAATAAGAAGCGGTGTAACTCTGCAAGATGCAGGGACTTATACAGCAACTGTTATTGGACAAGGGTGTACTTCTAACTTAGCAACTATATCTGTGATAATTGCTCGCATGCCCCGTCCGCCTTCGGCAATTAATAATGGTCCGGTTTGTTTAGGAGATGTTATTACCTTATTGGCAGAAGGCTCTCCGGAGGCTAAGTTTTTTTGGCAAGGACCAGATGCTTGGTTTGCCGAGGGAGCTACGGTGGTAAGAGCGGTTTCTTCTACGGCAGCTAGCGGTCATTACACGGTTAGTGCTATTTTAGGAGGGTGTACTACTCAAGCTCAAACTTCTGTGGTAGTAATACCATTACCTACTCCTCCTACTATTACTACCGATGGACCTAAGTGCCCGGGAGAGATAGTAAATTTTATTGCAGAAGGGCAAGTGGGTAGTACATACTATTGGTACGGTCCTGCAGGCTTTAGTGCACAAGGTGCAAGAATACAAAGGCAAATTAATACTCAAGGAGAAGCAGGTATTTATAGTGTAATAGCTGTTCTTAATGGCTGCTCTTCTACAATAACATCCGTAGGTTTATCGCTTCTTACGGTACCTGCGGTTCCTGAAGTTTTTAATAATACTCCTCAGTGTGAGGGTCAAATGATTAGCTTAAGTGCAACGAGTCACGATGCTGCGCAGTACATATGGCAGGGTCCATTAGGATTTAGAAGGGTAGAAACTTCTGGAAGGATTTATTTCTCGGAAGCACGCTTGGAAGACGCGGGTGTTTACAGCGTAGCAGCTATTGCCAATGGTTGTACCTCAGCCTTTGCTACTACTACTGTACAAATACTTCCATTTCCAACTGCTCCACAATTGCGTTCTAATAGTGCGCGCTGCGTTGGTAACTTGCTTCTTTTAACTGCGGAAACGGCTTACCCTGCTCGTTATATTTGGAACGGCCCTGCAGGCTTTATTGCTACGGGTGGAACTGTTTCGCGACAATTAAATTCTAGTTTAGAAGCAGGTGTTTATCAAGTGCGGGCTATTGTAGGAGCATGTACATCTGAACCCGCTTCTTTAGCTATTCGTATATTACCTCCTTTACCCGAGCCTATTATCCAAACTAATGGTCCTCAATGTGTGCCAGGCTTCCTAAGCTTAACAGCTTTAGGCATTGAAAATGCACAGTATTTGTGGCAGGGTCCTAATGCTTTTAGCGCTACAGGGCAAACCGTTTCTCGGGTAATTCATTCTATTTTTGATGCAGGTGTGTATACAGTTACAGCTGTGTTGAATGGCTGTTCAAGTACGGCTACTACTAATGTTATTGTTTATGACCCTAATGCACTCATTACTGTTTCGAGCAACTCACCATTGTGTGTAGGTTCTACTTTACAGCTTAACGCAACAAGCATTCCTAATGCTACTTATACCTGGCGAGGACCAGGAGGCTATCATCGCATCCAGCGTAACCCCATTAGGTCGAATTTAAGACTAGAAGATGCGGGTACATATTATTTAACTGTAGTTATTGGAGCTTGTACTTCTCGCAGTTTTAGTTTGGAAGTAAATGTTTATAACTATCCTCCTACTCCTGTGGCAGGCTACCATGGTCCCTTATGTGAGGGGCAAACTCTTTCTTTGATGGCAGCACCTATCCCTGGGGCGCGATATTATTGGACGGGACCCAATCAATTTACTTCTACTTTACAAAATCCTAGAATACCCTCTGTTACTACTTTAGAGCGAGGCACCTATAAAGTAAGTGCTTTCTTTGAGGGTTGTACTTCCTCCACCTCAATGGTAGAAGTGGAAGTATTTCCAACTCCTATAAAACCAGTAGTTGAAAGTTCTTCTTTTGTTTGTAGTGGGCAGAATATTCGTATAGCTGCTCGTTCTACGCCGGGAGCTCAGTATCATTGGACAGGTCCTAATCAGTTTTTTTCATCTGTACAAAATCCTGTTTTACAAAATGTAACTAGTAGAGATGATGGACTATACCAAGTAATAGCTGTAATTCGAAGCTGTACCTCTGAGCCTTCGGTGGTACCTATAAGGGTATTACCTACCCCTAGCCAGCCTATTATTTCTGCTAACACTTCGATTTGTGAAGGGCAAACTTTAAATCTAGCAGTGGATTTTGTGCCTAATTTACAATATCAATGGATTGGCCCTGATAATTTGAATAAAGCCGGGCAACTTATACGTATACCTAATGCAACTACTTTACAAAAAGGTGAATATACAGTGATAGCTATACAAGAGGGTTGCACATCATCGCCGGCAAGTGTTTGGGTGAATGTAGAAAAGAGTCCTAAGTTAACTCCTATTTCAGCTAATACACCTTTGTGTGAAGGTCAATCCTTACAACTTTGGACTGAACCCCAAGAGGAAGCTATATACCTTTGGAGTGGTCCTGCTGGCTTTACTTCTAGTACTATTGCACCTATTTTGGCAAATGCTACTACTGCCCACACCGGCAACTATAGCCTAAGTGTAGTAATTGGTAATTGTACTTCTCAAACTCAGACGAAAGAAGTTATAGTAAAAGCTAAGCCAGTTGCACCTAATATTTCGCTGCCTAACGTGGTATGTGTGGGGCAGCGACTACAATTGATAGCAAGTGGTAATCCAGAATACAATTATTTTTGGCAGGGACCTAATTTATTTGAAAGTCGTTTGCAAAGTTCATCTCTAACCGCAGATGTAAGTAGAGAGGGAGAATACTCCGTTGTAGCAATACATAACGGCTGTACTTCTGATGTAGTAAAGCGCGTACTAAGGGTAGCAGACCCGTTTGCTCATTTGCGCATTGAGGGCAATTCTGTTATCTGCGAAGGTGGACGCCTGGCTTTAAACGCTACCTACCTTGAAGGTTTCGAGTATCGATGGAGTGGTCCGTCTGACTTTTCTGCCACCTCCGCTTCTATTCACATCGAAAATGCTACCAAGCGGCAAGCAGGTATCTATTCTTTAGTGGTTTATAATTCTTCCTGTACTTCTAATTTGCTAACTATCGATGTTCGAATAATAGATATGCCTGTGCAGTTTGGAATAGGTAGCAATAGTCCTATATGTGAGGGTCAAAATTTATTACTAACTGCTCACAGCATTGCGGGGGCTACTTATCTTTGGCAAGCACCTGATGGTTGGAGAAGTGAAAACTCAAGTTCTACAAGGCAATTTGTTCGTAGCCGCCATAGTGGAATCTATACTTTGAATTTTGCAATTAGTGGTTGTACTACGCAGTATACTATTCCAGTAGAAATCCGCTCTCAGCTGCAGGCTCCGATGATCTATTCTAATGCACCTTTGTGTGAGAATCAAGCTCTTGAGCTTACAACTCCTACAATTGCGGGAGCATCCTACCACTGGAAGGGACCTTTAAACTGGATAACAAGTGAGCAAAATCCTACTCGTCCTAATACTACTGTGGAAATGTCAGGTGAATACCAGTTATATTATGTTATTCATGGCTGTACTTCTTTGCCTGCTATTGCGGAAGTGATTATTCATCCACTTCCTAGAGTTTCTTTGCAAAGTAATTCACCCGTTTGCGAGGGAGCTATTCTAAGAGTAACAGCTTCTAGCTTACCTGGTTTGCAGTATAGCTGGCAAGGACCTGCTAATTTTATGAGTACTGAAAATAGTTTTTCTTTTATTGCTACTACTAATCATAGTGGAGTCTATTTGTTAAGAGTGGCAAATGCAAATTGTACTACCCAAAATGCAATACCCATTGTAGTAAATCCGCGTCCTAATAATCTTCAAGCGAGCAATAACGGCCCCTTGTGTGCAGGACAAACTTTGAATTTGACAGCTACAACTATAGGGGGAGCAAGATATTTGTGGAGAGGACCCGCTGGTTTTAGTAGTACGCAGCAAAATCCTTCAATTAATTCGGTTTCTACTCTTTATAGTGGACAATACAGTGTAGTTGCAGTAATAGGAAATTGCAGTTCAGAAATTGCGGTAACGACAGTGACTATTCAGCCTTCGCCTATTGGCGTACAAGCAAGCTCGAATGCACCTGTTTGTGAGGGACAAACCTTAGAACTATCTGCTACTTACATTCCAGGAGCTACCTATAGCTGGCGCGGTCCGCAGGGCTTTGTTTCTTACCAGAGGAATCCACAAATATTTGAAATAACTACTGTTCGTGCGGGCAATTATAGTTTGCAAGTAAGCTTAGCGGGCTGCCCTTCTGTGCTTTTACAACTACCCGTTAGTGTTTTACCAGCGCCTAGTGGTGTAGAAATTAGTTCTAATGGTCCTGTTTGTGCGGGGCAGCCAATCATACTGAGGGCAAGTAGTATTCCTAATGCACAATATCGTTGGAGTGGACCTGCAAGTTTTCAATCTACTCTTCAAAATCCTGTAATTTCAACTGCTACTACAGTTAATTCGGGTACTTATTCTTTACTCGCAATTATTGGCAGCTGTACTTCGCGTTTACTTCAGGTGGAGGTAAAAGTTATACCTGTACCTAGGCCATTTTTTGCTTCCTCTAATACGCCTGTATGTACAGGTAATACAGCTAGTTTTACTGCTACTACATTTTTAGGTGCAAATTACCAGTGGATAGGTCCTAGTAACTTTTCTTCTAATTTGCAAAATCCTTCTATTACAAATGTTGATGCTACAAATTCAGGAATCTATACGGTAGTTGCTACAGTAGAGGGTTGTACGGCTCAAGCAACTACTAGGTTAGAAGTTAGGCCAACTCCTGAGGTGGTGAGCATAGGGAGTAATTCGCCTGTTTGTCATTCTAGAGCTTTATTATTAACTGCTATGGCAAATTCTTCTGAGGCTACTTCTTACTTGTGGTCCGGACCTAATGGTTTTTCTGCAACAGGTTCCTTTGTTAGCCATAGCAGGGCAGACTGGGCATATCAAGGAACTTATTCTGTAGTGGCTATTGCCAATGGTTGTACTTCTGCGGCCAAAACGACAGAGGTGATTCTTAAGTCCACTCCCGCTCTTCCTACAATTAGTGTAAATACACCTGTTTGCTGGGGGCAAACATTGTGGCTGCACACAGAACCTGTATTGAATGCTAGTTACTTATGGGCAGGGCCTAACAATTTTTCTTCTACTCTGCTAAATCCAAGTATTATAAGTGCAACTAAGCAACATAGTGGGGTTTATAGCTTGGCAGTTGTAGTAGATGGATGTACCTCAGATATTGCAACATGGCCCGTAGTGGTTAATCATCCCGAACTAGAATTGCTTACTACTTCTCAAACAATTTGTCAGGGGGATACTGCTCGTTTAAGTCTTTTTATGCGTGGTACTGGGCCCTGGAGTGTAAATTTGGTAGCTAACGGAGAAACCTTCAGGGTAGCTGTACCAACTTCGTCCTTTACTTTATCGCTTAATCCACTTAGAACCACTACTTATCAGTTTATCGAGGTTATAGACGCAAATGGTTGCAAAGTGCCTATTTCAGGTGCTACAGCTACAATTCACGTAGAAGATATCCCAACAGTAAGTATGGGTAATGTAAGCTCTATTTGCTATCTTCAGAGGGCTAGGATTCCTATAGAAGTTAGAGGAACTGCTAGTGAATGGAATTTAACTTTGGAGGAAAATGGTACTACACATACAATAAGTGGCAGCGGTGAGGGAAGAGTCGACTACCTAACTCAGCCTTTGCGCGGGACTACTACTATTCGCTTACTTGCTATTACGAATAAAAACTCACGGCTAGAATGTAGCCATAGTTTGGTAGGAAATGCAACTCAGCTAAATGTTACTACTTCTTTGCCCCCTTCTTTTAGATGGCTTAGGGATACTATCTGGGCTTGCCCAGGGCAAAATATAGAGTTACCATTCACAATAATTGGTACTCCGCCGTATACTTTGAATTATCAAAATAAGCAGGGAAGTTATGTACATTTTCTTTCAGAGGAGAGAGAATATTACATTTCTCATCATGTTAGGGGGGATGAGATAGTACGAATAAAAAGTATAGTTGATGGTAATGGTTGCACAGTTAATTACGAGGATTTAGTAATTGCAGTGAGAGAAAAGCAAATGCCATGGATAAAGCCCTTACTAGATACTACAAAAGTTTGCCCTGGTACGTTGAGCAAAGTTCCTCTAAGATTACAAGCTAAGGATTATGCTCGCATAATATATTCTATTAATGGAATTACGCAAGAAACCACATATCGGGTAACTAGTTTGGCTCCTATTACCATAGAGTGGCAAGTTGAAGCCTTAGCTAATAGAAACTACAAAATTTTAGAAATTGAAGATGCTACAGGTTGTAAGGGCAGAATAGATAACTCTCAGGTAGTAATTGAGGTAGATACTTTTGCCAACATTTTACCCTTAATTACAACTAATTCTCCTGTTTGTGGTACTGTGCCTTTGCAGTTAAGTGCTCAATTGATAGAGGGAGCAGCTAATTACATATGGCAGGGCCCGGCAGGCTTTATGAGTACTGAAAGAAGTCTGACTTTAAACTTTCCTTATGCAATAGGGGTATATAGTTTAGTGGTCAGCAATGGGAGATGCTCTTCTAGGGTAGCTACTACTTTAGTAACGCCAGGGCAACAGCCACCGCAAATTAGAGCTTGGGGAGATGAACGAATTTGTCAGGGTGAGGTTGCTTATCTATTTGCTACTGAAGTGCCGGGAGCTAGGTATTTTTGGAAGGGACCGAATATTAGTCTTAACAATGCAAGTAACCCTGCTTGGGTTGTTGGAAATGTAAATGAAACAGAGGTGTATTCTGTTTATGCAGTCATAGGTGGCTGTACTAGTAACATAGCTACTCATAAAGTGGAAGTGCAAAGTAAGCCATTTGCCAATTTGCTTTCAGAGGGCATAATAACCCTTTGTCAAGGAGAATTGCCGCGTATTGTTACATTAAACGTAGAATTAAAGGGAATGCCGCCCCTCACATTGAAGTATAAGCAAAATGGTACTCCTGCTATTTTGTATAATTTGCAACCAGGTATTTTTAGTCTACCGATTCGAGTAATTCAAAATACTTCTGTAGAGCTAGAAGAAGTGATGGATGCAAGTATTTGTGGGAAAGGGTTGGTAAGAGGAAGTGCAGCTATTCAGGTAATTCCTGGACCTTTACCCTTTATTCAACATGCTACTCCTAATAGGTGTGAGGGAGCGAGTTATTCTATAGGGGTAAGAGGCGGAGAAGCACCCTATCTATTTTCTATTTCTTCTTTTAATTTTCAAAATACCACAGGTATTTTCGAAGGACTTTTACCAGGAGTACATACGGTTAGGGTTACTGATCGAAATGGGTGTAGTGGTGTGCTATCCTTACGAGTAGATTCTTTAGCTCCGCCGCAGGGGATAAATGTAGTAACTAATACTGATAACTATTTAATAAGTTGGCAGCCAATTTCAGGGGTAGCTTTCTATAGGGTACATTATCGAAGGAAAGGGGAGCAGAATTGGAATAGTTTAACAACCGCAAATGCTTCAATTACTCTTGCTCGCAGTAGTTCTTCAATTGAATATCGAATCGAGGGAATTTGTACAGGAGGGCAGTTTACCCGTTCTACGGATATCCAGGAAATTGTTCCTACGGCCACCTGTAATGCTCCTGCAGAATTAGTTGTTAATAATGTTTCTAGTACTTCGGTAGAACTTCGCTGGCAATCACAACCTGCTGTATGTTACATTGTAAGCTATGGGCTAGCTTCTGAGCCTGAAGAAAGGTGGAGCGAACAAATGGTTCCTTATCCTTCTAATGCGTTGGTAATAAATGATCTCATGCCTGGGCAAACATATGTTGTGAGGGTACGTTCGAATTGCAGTGTTTGTTCTATTCGGAGTGGCAATCGTTCCAATTATTCTGCTCCCGTGCGCTTTACAACTCTACCAACTAAATTAGCTGATGCTACTGTAAAGTCCGCTTTTCACGTATACCCTAATCCAGTGCAAAATGGATTTTGGATACAAATACACGAAAATGTTACGGAAATAGTTGAGGTTAAAATTCGAGATATGCAGGGGAAACTGGTTTGGCAGCAGGCTTTAATTAGCGGTAATGAGTATATTTCAGCCAATACTTGGGGCGCGGGAGTATACTTGCTGGAAATAAAGCGTGGAAAAAGTACTGAGCTCTTTAAGCTCATCAAGTACTAAAGCTCCGCACAGCTCTATAAAGCTATCAAAAAAGGCGAGGGGTTAACTCTCGCTTTTTTAATAAAAAAATTCTAAGACTGTTTTTGCAAAAAGGAAAAGTTATATACGGCTATGTTTATGACAATGAAATGAAAGTAATTAAAATTATGCACAATAAATTAGCAAGCTTATTCAGTAATGCAAATTATTAGTATAGTTAGTTTTTTATATATTTTTGATAATCAATAATTTAATTTATTATACTCCTTTGCTATCCTAATTATAAATTGATATAATGAAGCTGTTGTTTTATATTTGTATAGGTGCACAAAGGCATTTCTCAAATTTTACCTCTATGAAAAGGTTTTTTACATATTACATAGTAGGGCTCAGTTTAATTATATTGCTACTGAGGGGGAGCTATTTAATAGCTCAAACTAATTTTCGCCGTCTCAGCCCAGATGAGGAAGCAGCGGTGAGGCAACTTTTATTGACTCAGCACACGGATTATCGTCCTAAGGTAGTGCTGGCAAAAGAATATACTCCTGCCACAGACGAATGTGAAGATGCTCCCCTTCTTGCCCTTGATCATCATGCCCATTCAGGCTATCACCATTTTCTTTTAAAGTTAGACCGCGCTACTAGCTCCACTGTAAGAAACGTTCCAGTGTGTGGAAATTGGGGGCAGGGCATCAAAGATAAATGGGTACGTTTTATTGTGCCGCAAAATGCTGAAGTATTATATATAGGAACTAAATATAACAAAAGCTTTTATCCTGAACGCTCTACATTAGCTTTTTATAGAGGAACTAGCTGCGAAGATATTGCATTTTTTCACTGTATAGAAGCAACGGGTCCTTCTTATGAGCAAACTCGTATTACGGGTTTACAACCAGGTGAAACTATATGGCTTCGACTAGGGGCTGTAAATGATACTCCCGAATTTGAGTTTGAATTAGTATTTTACTGGGAATTCCCCATTCAGCAGCAGCACATAGACCAGTACTATGAATTGATACATCAAAAAGCGGCATCTCCCTCCTCTAAGAAGAAATTACCCTCATTAAATCCTAAGCTAACTTTAGGTAATTCTAATTGCCAATGTCGCGTTTGTCTTACTACAGGTACTTACGATAATTTCAATTGGCCAGCACCAGGTAACAACTGTAATAATGACCCCCAAGTTTGTGGATGGCTGCCAGCGAATCCATGTAAAAATGACCCAGCTAATCTTGCGGCTAATCCCACTGCGCCAGGAGGATTTCAGTCTATAGAAAATCCGGTATTCTTTTACTTTGATATACCGCCGGGGCCTCCCGTAACAGCGAGTATTTCGGTAAATATATTTAATTGCCAAAATCCTAATTTAAGTGGCTTACAGTTAGCCATTTATGATCATGTAGGGGCAGGAACGTGCTCGGGCCCCCCTTCACAGCAAGGCGGTTGTAACGGTTTTTTGGGTTTCAATTCAGGGCTGGGTGCTATTACTGTGAATTCAATTCAGCCCCTTCAGCCAGGCAGATACTTGCTTGCTGTAGACGGTTTTGCAGGCAATCAATGTCAATTCTCCTTTACAGGAAATGTAGTAAATCCACCGAACATCTTGGGTAATACTCCCCAAATACAGGGAGAAAATGTTATCCTTTGTGGCGAATACTTAAATCTTCAGGTGGTAAATGTGCCTTCTAACTCCACTTTTAGTTGGTATATTCCGCCAGCAATTAATAATGTTATGGACCCCGATCCTCCTACAAATCTTCAAATACTTCCTCCTTTAGGTCCTATACCCTTAGATGGGGGTCCTCATTCCTTCAATGTTACTGTAGTGGGTCCTTCTACTCCTTGCCAAGAACCTTGTCCTGGGCAGGCTACCGCCTCATTTAATTTGAATGTATTACCTTTAGAAGCTCCCCAATTGAGTTCTAACTCACCTGTATGCACAGGACAGACTTTACAATTAAGTGGCGGCCCTGGTCCTAACCAGCCGCAGATAGCTAATACTCTTTCTTACTCCTGGACCGGGCCTAATGGTTTCCAATCTACCTTAAGAAATCCAACGATTCCTAACGCAACTACTGCCGCAACAGGCACTTATACTTTATCAATAACTAGAAATGGATGTGCCACAGTTAGTTCAACGATAAATGTGATAGTTAATCCTAGGCCCTTGCCTCCCGTAGTAAATGGTGTATCTAGGTGTGATGCTGGCCCTGTTACATTCACATTTACATGGGCTGGAACCGGACCTAATATTAACCAAGTATTACTGTATAGCCAAGCGAGTGGAGGAACTCCTATTGTGACAGACGAAAATACTCCCTTTGAAATTTCTCCTACACCCGATCCAAGTGTAGTAGGCACTACTACTTATTACGGAGAGTCTATTAGTGTGGATGGCTGTACAAGTACTACCAGGTCCCAAGCATTAGTAGACATAGTTCCCACTCCTTCGCCCCCCCGGGTTGCAACAAGCTCTATGCTACCAGTTCCTCCAAATGTAACCGACCCTATTACTGTTTGGCCTGCGGATACAATAAGGCGTTGTGAAATCCCACCAGCTGGTAGTAATAGTCCGCAAGAGGTTTCCTTTGAGGCAGTTATGGGTAATATACCAGGAACTTCGATCGGTATTTGGAATATTTCTACAGGGGGTAATTTAATTGCTACTGTTCCTCTAGGCTCTAACCCAGATAATGCCCCTCCTTATACTTTTATAGTTCCGGCAATCACTACCACTACCACATATTGGCTAGAGGCTGTACGCACCAAGCCAGCGGGGGCTACTCCCGCTATTAGCTGCACTAGTGCAAGAAGAGAGGTAGTAATTTTAATCAATCCTTTGCCAGCCCCGCCTGTTGTTCCTATGACTCTGGAGCGATGTGGTACCGGAAGTGTTACGATTACTGCAGCGATGGGGAACCCTGCAGGGCAACGAGTACAATTATACACTACAAATTTACCTGGGGCGTTTCCAGTTTCGACAGATGAAAGCAGCCCCTATAGTTTTGTTACTCCTAGCATCACTTCTACCCCTTATTTACAAACGAATCAGAATTTCTATCTAAATGTTATTAATACTTTTACGGGTTGTACGAGTGCTTTTTCTACAGTTACCGTGCAAGTAAATCCCTTACCCAATCCTCCTACTATTCCTAACGTTCAACGCTGCGATCCCGGCGTAGTAACTTTTACAGTAGATGTAGGTCAACCTTTACCAGGAGATAAAGTTCGTCTTTATACAAGTAGTGCACCGGGGGTTGAACCAATAGATTCTTCTTGTGCAAATTGTCCTAGCAATCCTCTCCCATTATTTCAGTTTCAAATCCCAAATAATGGAAATACGCCTACTATTACTACTACTACTACTTTTATTTTTGAGTCTGTTATCACCGCAACAGGGTGTACAAGTAGGAAAAGTGCAAAGGCTGAGATTATCCCTAACCCTCCTCCCCCTAATGTGCTCAATGTTCCGCGCTGTGAGGCGGGAACGGTTGTATTTTCTCCCTTACTTAGCGGTATGGGAAGTGAAATCAGGATGTGGACAGAAGCAACAGGTGGTAATCTAGTAGCTTCCGATAATACTATCCCCTTTCAATTAGAAACACCGCCTATCACTACGACTACTACTTACTACTTTGAAACTGTTCTTTTTGTGAATCCTAATCTTAGTTGTACCAGCAATACAAGAACCGCTGCTCAGGCGATTATACATTTTAATCCTGCTGTACCTGCACCTGATACTTTAACTCGGTGCGGACCGGGAAGTATGGTATTTACTCCTAAATTTGGTCCGCTTGCTGTTCCTCCACAGTCTAATCAAGGGCCTGCTGACCAAATACGAATGTATAATTTGCCCTCGGGTGGAATATTGCTAGGAACAGCTGTTGCTCCTAACTACCAAATTACAGCTCCTACGGTTACTGTTACAACGACCTTTTATTTTGAAGCTTTTAATTCTGCTACAGGTTGTCGCAGCCCTAGAAAGGAGGGCGTCATCGAGGTATTGGCAAATCCTGGTGCGCCTGTTATTATCTCTCAACCACGTTGTGGGGCAGGAGCATTGACTTTTACCATACAAGCAGGCAGTCCTGCAGGTGATCAGTTTAGCCTTTTGACCTCGCAGGGGGCACAGATTCAAACAGCAGTAGGCTCACCCGTGCAACTAACAACTCCCCCTATCCAGACTACTACAGATTTTGTTATCCTGAGTATTAAAAATTATAATACCCTTAAAAGTCAACCCCTTTCATGCACTACGAGTGTTACTACTCGTGCGGTTATAAACCCACTACCAGGGCCAGTAATCTCTCGTGATGAAGCTCGTTGTGGAAGTGGACAAGTAACCTTTCTTGCAATCTTTGGAACCCCTATTGGAAATGCTATGATCTTATATGGTTCTCCTACGGGAAATGATACTGTTAAAATAAATGGGGTTCCTATGATAGATTATAATTCTGCCTACGAGCTAACTACTCCTGTATTACAAGCTCAGTGCCCTGCTACTGTGCAGGACTATTATATAGAAGCTCTTGACCAAACAACAGGATGTAGAAGCGGAACGCGTACTCGCGTCCGTGCAACTGCCCATTGTTTACCGGGTGCACCCTTGAGCCAGAATGTCTCTCGTTGTGGCCCCGGATCTGTAGTGTTTACTGCACAAATGAGTAATCCACCTGGGCAATTTATGCGCCTTTATGATTCACCAAGTGGGGGAACCCCCCTATTTGAAACTAATACGGGTAATTCTCAAACTCTACAAACTCCAAGTATTTCTACCACCACAACTTTTTATATTGCTGCTGTTAATAGTGGTACTTTTTGTGAAGCAAGATCAGCTTGGGTAGCGCGGGTCGATTCTATTCCTTCTCCGCCTGTAAGTAGTGACATTACAATTTGTGGTCCAGGAAAGGTTGTTAGTTTTACTGCGCAACTAGTGGGTAGTACAACTACTAAAGAAGTACGTTTGTACACACAGCCTGTGGGAGGAGTACCGGTTTCTACAGATGGTGCGCGTCCCTACATTTTAAGTACAGTTACTCCAGTAACTACTACGACGACATTCTATTTAGAAAACTTTGATGTTAATACCAAATGTGCTTCTAGAAGCCCTGTTGTGGTGAGGATAGATACAGTGTTTCCACCCTTCACACAAGACGTTTCCCGCTGTGGACCAGGAGACGTAAAAATAACCGCTGCTATGGGGGCTCAGGCGGGTAATTCTATGCATATTTATGATACACCACTGATGGGCATAGGCGTTGTTCCCCTTGCCATTGACGATAGTGCTCCCTATGAATTAACGCTAACAGGGGTTCAGACTACTAGTACTTATTATATAAGAGCTCGAAGTGTAAGGGGGTGTATGAGCGATCCCGTCCAAGTAAAAGTAAATATCTTTGAAGTACCAGCTGTACCTTCCGTAATAGGAAGTTCAAGGTGTGGTTCTGGTTCTTTGACTTTAACAGTAACGATGGGTGATCCAGCTGGAGACGTAATTCGAATTTATACTCAAGTGATGGGGGGAGTTCCCATTTCTGTAGATGAGCAGCCTCCCTACTTGATTGTTACCCCAACTATAACTACTAGTACTACTTACTATCCTAGCGCATATTCAAGCCAGACGGGGTGTGAGAGTAAGCGGGTAGGAGTAGTAGCTCAGATATTTCCTGTTCCATCCCCTCCACAAGTAGCTAATGTTCGTCGTTGTAGCACAGGAGTACTTACTTTCACAGCTTTTCTTACAGGATCAATAGCGCAGCCTACCGTCTCGATGTATACCGGTGCTAACATACCTGCAGCAATAGATAATGCTACTAACTCTCCTTATTTATTACGTACTCCTTCTATTACTACGCAGACAACTTATTACTTCGGAGTAACGGACGGTGTAACCGGTTGCCAAAGTCAAAGGATACCAGCTGTTGCCTTTATAGATCCTATTCCTGCTGATCCAATTGTAGATCCTGTAAGTGTTTGTGGGCGAAGTAGTGCGGTATTTACGGTAACTATGGGGAATCCTCCAGGAACAGAGATACGAATGTACGATTCTCCTAGTTCGGCAGCGGCGGTGATCGCTTTTGATGGTACAGCGCCCTATGAACTAAGAACACCAGAGGTAGGTGTAACAACTAGCTTCTATTTCGAGTCAGTGAATACTACGAATGGTTGTCGAAGTAGTCGAACTACGAGTGAGGTTTTTGTAAATCCTATTCCTAGTTTGCCTCAGGCTGCTGATGTTGCGCGCTGTGGTCCGGGTCCTTTAACAATTACTGTAGTGGGCGTGAGCCCAGGGCAAGAAGTTTTGCTTTATACCCAACCCACAGGTAGTTTTCCCATAGCAATTGACCAGGCACCTCCCTATGAGCTCCAAACAGATCCTATTACGACAGACGCTGTACGTTATGTAAGCGTACGAGACCCTATTACTCGTTGTGAGAGTGCACGTAGGGGAGTGCAGTTGCGAATCAATACTCTACCGGGAGCGCCAGACTACCTAGGAATACCCCAACGCTGCGGCCCTGGCTTAATTACCATAACAGCTTTGATGGGACAACCAGCAGGGCAGGTGATCAGATTATTGGATGCTCCCGTAAACGGAAATCAAATAGCAGTAGCTGCCTCACCTCCATATCTTTTAAGCACTAATCTAGCACTAAGTGCTACTCTTTACTTGCAGAGTGTAAATACTCAAACTAATTGCGCAAGTGATATTCGTCCCGTTGCCGTAGTTATTAATGAACAACCCGGAATTCCTTCTGTTTTAGAACAGCCCCGTAGATGTGGAGCAGGAAGTCTAACTTTTACTGTGACCATGGGTACGCCTGCCGGAAACCAAGTTAATTTGTACACAACTATGGGGGGGGGCATAGCTGTTGATTCAGATAATAGTTCTCCTTATGTGCTTACTACTCCCGAGCTTACTTCTACTACCAACCTTTGGATTGGAGTTAAGAACACGGTAACGGGCTGTGAAAGTAATCGAATACCGGTAGTTGCTACCGTGCTCCCAGTCCCTGGTCAGCCGGCCGCTAATGCTGTATCAAGGTGTGGTAGTGGTACGGTTACCCTTACTGGCGTGATGGGTAATCCAGAAGGGAGTCGTTTCCGCTTATATAGTCTTCCTAGTGGAGGGGCGATATTACAGAATGTTCCTAAAAATAGTGTATTGACTACAGATATAATTACAACCACAACTGAGTTTTATATTTCTGCCTTTGAAGAATTAACAGGTTGCGAGAGCTCAAGAGCACCCGTAACTGTTACTATTTACCCTCTCCCGGGTATTCCTGAAGCGCAGAACGTTTCTCGTTGTGGAAGCGGCAGGGTTACATTTAGTGCTTTGATGGGGAGTCCTGCTGCTAACGTAATGCGTCTTTGGGATAGTGGTATTGTAGGTGTAGGCTCCATAGTTGCAACTGATTTTGGGGCTCCTTATGAGTTAATTACACCAGTATTGGCAGCGAGTACTACTTTTTATGTGGAAGCGCTAGATGCCCAAACAGGCTGTGTAAGCCCCCGCAGAGCTGTGGTAGCTATAATTAATCCTTTACCGGGAGTGCCCCAGGCTGATCCTGTGAGCAGATGCGGGCCTGGAAGTGTAGAGATAACAGCCAGCTTTAGCAATCCTCCTGGCGACGTACTTCGGCTTTACGATGGACCTGCAGGGGGGGTACTGTTGGGTGAAAAATTTAATCCTCCCTACCGGTTTTCTAGTCCGGCATTTAATAGTAGTACTACTCTTTATCTTGAAAGTGTGAACCTTGCAACTGGATGTGTGAGTGCAAGAAGAGCTG
>JANWXU010000044.1 GCA_025057395.1 Bacteroidia bacterium
AGTACTTAGGAATTAATGTTAATCCTGAAAATTTTACTCCTAAGCAAGGCTTGTATTACGTAGAAATAAAGGCTCCCATTGGTAGAAATATGTTAATAGATGCTCGGCGTGTAGCTTTGCAACAAGCTCGATACCTAAGAGAGTTAAACGCTGCCGAGCAAGTTAAAATTATTAATAAGCTGCTACTTTCAGCTGTAAAGCAGTACTGGGAATGGTATCAAAGTTATCAGAAGCTAAAAATTCAGGAAGAAGGGTTAGCGCTTGCTACTTTTCGCTTGAATGCTATTAACCAGGCTATATTAGTGGGCGATGGGGCTCCTATCGACTCCGTAGAAAATCGTTTGGAGGTTTTAAAAAGGAGTATGAATCTTCAAGAGGCACAGATTGAATTTCAAAATCAAACTCTTTTACTTTCTAATTTTCTTTGGGGGGAAGATAACCAGCCGCGTGAATTGCCCAGTTTTGCTATTCCTTATCCTTATGATTTTTCTAGCCTTGAACTCTCTCTTTATTTACTAGACTCACTACAAAACTATGCTCGGTTTTATCATCCTGAAATTATAAAGCAGCAAATTAAATTATTACAATACGATCTGGAAAGAAAACTTAGGATGAATGAGCTTCTTCCAGATATAGATATGGATCTTAAACCTTTTCTCATTCCCCATAGTGAAGAATACGGATTCACACAACCTTATGATGCTTTCTATTGGAGGCAAAATTTTAAAATAGGCTTTAATTTTTATATGCCCTTATTTTTGAGAAAAGAAAGAGGAAAGCTAACTAAAATAAAATTAAAAATTCAGCAAACGGAGTATGAATTGCTAAATCAAAGAAGGGAAATTGAGACAGAGCTGAGTGTGAGTTATAATGAAACTAAAAATTTAGAACGCCTTATAGCTCTGCAAAAGCAAACTGTTGAATATTCTCAAAGAATGTTAGAAGCAGAACAAATTAAATTCGAAAATGGCGAATCTTCTCTTTTTGTAGTAAACCGAAGAGAAAGAAGTCTTTTGGCAGAAAAAGAAAAACTTTTAGAGCTTCAGGTAAAATACGCTAAAGCTAATGCCCAGTTTTATTTTGCATCCGGAATTCCCATATCTAACTTTTTTAAATAATTATCAAAATGATCATTTGGATTTGTAATTTACTTTTTCTACTAGCTATTGCTCGTAATTTATATGCTCAGAATAATTCATGGGTAGAAGATTCAATTGTAATAGATAAAAGCTCTGCGCAGCAAGTTTGGTACAGTTTGCAAAATGGAGTTGTAAAAACAAGTCCTCAGGATGATTGGGATATTGCTTTCCAGGTATATCTTGCCACGGCTGGTATTTGGGTTAATGAGGCTAAAGGACTGGCTCTTTATAGGGCAGGTATAGATACTACTCAGTGGATGGTGCTGGATACTGCCGGCAAAATAAATGAAAATAATAGATTGTATAATTCCGATACTTCATGGACTTACGGCGCCTTCAATGCTGAAAGGGACCCCAATAATCTTTTTGATGATGGGTGGGGAATTTATGAGCCTACTACTCGAATTGTGAAAGGAAGAAAAATGTTCTTTTTAAAAAATGTAGATGGAAGTATAAAAAAAATATGGGTACGTTACCTTGATTCTTATGCCAACAAATTTTACTTTCGGATAGCTAACCTTGATAATTCTCAAATGCAAGAGGTAGTATGCGATAGGAGTAGGTTTTCTAATCAGCTGTTTGCTTACTTTTCACTTGCTACCTCACAGTTTCTTCCTCCGAGAGAACCTCCTATTCGAAGCTGGGACTTATTGTTTACTCATTACTACAAAGCTTCTTTTCCACGTACTAAAGTAGCCGGGGTTTTGTCGAATGTAGTACTAAACCGACAGAGAAATTTTGTACCCGTAGGAGTAATTATTGCAAGGGAAAAACCAGTAGATGTAGAAAAAGTTACGCTGCCGCCCTCTTCGAAGTATAAAACTGCTATCAATACTATTGGCGATGATTGGAAGCGCTTCACCCCACAGCCACCACCCGGAAAATGGATAATAGAAGATTCTTTGGCTTATTTCATTAAGGACTATAATGGAATTATATGGAAGATAGTATTTACAAATTTTTCCGATAGCCCCCAAACCAAATATTTTTTCAAAAAGCAAAGAATAACGCCCGCTTCCATCAGCAATAGCTTAGGCTCTAGAAATAATAATCTAGTAGTATATCCTACTCCTGTTCACGAAGGAAGTCCACAGTATGCAATATTAAACACTGACCTTTTTTATCCTTTTTCTGTTATTATTACAAATTTACAAGGAAAAGTAGTATGGCAAGCTAGTTTCTCAAAAAGTATAAATACTTCGCCTATTGTTTTGCCAAGCTTACCTTGTGGCAGTTATATTATAACTCTTAATGCTGAAAGTTATCAGGTTTCTCAAAAGTTTGCTGTCATACCTTAGGGCTTTTCAAGTTAGAGAAGCCCTAGAATATTTTTTCTAATAAGAGGTTACAAAAACAAAAATAAATAATTCGTTGCGAATTTTTTTTTAATTATTGACTTATTGAATTTTAAAACCTAGCATTAAGATATCATCTGTTTGTTCTACTTCTTCTTTCCAATTTTCAAGTTCTTGCAATAGAATTGCTTTTTGTTCTTGCATAGGATAAATGCTAATTTCTAGAAGCAATTCTTTTAACCTTCGAAAACTAAATTTTTTAATTTTGGTTCCCCCAAACTGATCTACATAGCCATCAGAAAATAAGTAGCAACAATCGCCGGGTTGTAGTGCTAAAGTAGTAGTGCTAAAGGGAACTGGATCTTTTTGAATTTCGCCAATAGACCTTTTTGCTCCTTCTATTACTTCAATTTTAGGGTTACGAATAAAAATTAGTGGACGATGTGCACCTGCAAAATGTAAAATATTAGTTTGTTTTTCTAAACGGCATACGGCAATATCCATTCCATCTAAAGACTCCTCAAAAGTACTTTTATTATTGAGGGTATGCTGTAACTGAATGTTTAGTGATTCTAAAATGGCACTAGGTTCCGTAATACCGTATTCTCGAATTATTTTGTTCAGAAGGTTGATTCCTAAAAGAGACATAAAAGCTCCGGGAACGCCATGTCCTGTGCAATCAGCTATAGCTACAATGTAACAATCTACTAAGTCTACCCACCAATAAAAATCGCCACTGATAATGTCTTTGGGTAGGAAGAAAAGAAAGCTATCGGGAAAAAGTAACTGCAAAGCACTAGGCTCTTGAAGAATTGAATCTTGAATTCTTTTTGCATAGTGAATGCTATCAGTAATATCTTTGTTCCTTAGTTCCAAAATAGTATTAATAGCGATTACTTTTTCTTTTTCTTGGGCTAGCTCTTCACTTTTTTGTGCAAGCAGCTGATTAATTTCTTCTACTTTCCTTTTTTCTTCTTGGAGCTCCTGGTTGCGTTGCTGTATTTGAGCATATAGCTGCGAATTTTCTAAAGAAATGGCAGCTTGTGATGCCAGCATTTCAATAATTTCTTTATAATTTTTATGGAGCAAAGAGTTTTCTTCGGAATTTTCTATTAATAAATAACCAATCGACTTACCATTTTTTTGAATAGGGGAGTAAACTATCTTTTCGTTTTCTGCTCTATAATTTTGATGGATACTTTTAACTAAGTTGATTATTGTTTCTGTTTGAGCTCCTATTAACTGATGAGTAATAATAGGTGTGCCTCCAGGTTGAGCTATTGCTACAGTGTCAACAATTAACTCTCCTTTTTTATCCAGTACTAAATAACTTTTTTGTGCTCCGGTAGTTATCAGTACTGTTTGCATAAGTTTATGCCTGAGGGCTGGTAGCTGTATTTCTTCTGAAAGTTCTTGAGTGGCTTTATTGAGATTTCGAAGGAGTTGGTTGTATTCGAGCAGCTGTAAATATTGCTGATAACTTCGAGCGGCTTCTGTAACGGTAAGGAGGAGGTCATTTTCTTCCCATGGCTTAGCGACGTAGCGATAAAGATTAGCTTGATTAATACAATTGAGTACTGAATTAAAATTAGCTTGGCCCGTCAACAAAATTTTCAGCGTTTGGGGTAATAGTTTGTGTACTTCAATTAAGAATTCATCTCCACGCATACTAGGCATCATATGGTCGGATATTACTACTGCAATATCATACCCTTCTTTACGTAAATCTTGAATTAGGCATAAACCTTCTTCCCCACTTTCTGCAATTTCACAGCTAAATTCTGTGCCTAATCTGCTATTAATTTGGTCCCAGAGCCCATCAAGTACAATTTTTTCATCATCCACACAAAGAATAACTGGTTTTTTCATGGGTACTATTGGATATATTCCTTTAGTGCTTCATTTACAGTAGCAATCAGGGCTTCTTGGTTCCAAGGCTTCTGAATATAAGCATACAAGTTGGCATTATCCATAGCATTTTTTACAGCTTGTGGCTCCGCTTGTCCAGTGAGTAAAAACTTAATAGTCTGAGGGTAGCGCTTATGTAAATCAATTAAAAAAGTATCTCCCTTAATGCCCGGCATAAGCCAATCTGAAATTACTAAAACCATTTCATATCCATCTTCTATTAAGTAGTCTATTACTTCCCAAGCCTCTTCCACGCTCTCAGCAAATTCGTAATGAAAACGTTCTCCAAATGCCATCATGAATTGGTCAAGAAGACTATCGAGTACAATTTTTTCATCATCTACAAATAAAATAGCTAGTTTTTTTTCCATGGTACTTCATTTAGAGACTGAAATTAGCTACTAATAGTAGCATTATTTAAGCGCTTAGGAAGATGTACTGAAAAAATAGTATTGCCAGGTTGGCTTTGTACCGAAATTTTGCCGTTATGTTTTTGAACAATTTTTCTGCAAATATCTAGGCCTAAACCGCTTCCTTCCCCTTGTTTTTTGGTAGTGAAGAAAGGTTCAAATATTTTTTCTTGTAATTCTTCTGGAATACCCGGGCCATTATCTTGGATGTTGACCACTACCTCTCCGTTTTCGCTGCGTACTTGGATGTTTAATTCTCCCTTTCCTTGCATAGCCTGGATGGCGTTATGAATAATATTAGTCCAAACTTGGTTAAGCTCATCTACGTATGCGTCAATTTCTGGTATATCAGCCGGAATATCTACCGCGGTTTGTATTCCATGCTTAAGCTGATTATGGTAAATGGTTAAAATGGTATCTAGGTTTTTAGCAATATTATAAGGCTCGGGGTATTCACTACTGCTTTTATAGCTATAGCTTTTCAAAGCGAATACAATTTTTTGTGTTTTCGCAACCGCTAAGATAATATTATTGATATTGACACGTAACCTACCGATATTAAAAGCAAGTTCTATAATTGCCTCACTATTCTCCTGCAAAAAGAGAGGAAGATAGGGTTCATAGTTTTTGTATACTCCAGCCTTTACTAGTTTAATAGCTAAACTATTAGCCTTTTCTACATTATTAGCCCTTAAAAATTCAGTAATTTCACGTATATACTGCCTTTCTTCCCGACTGCTTAAACTTTGACTTCCCTCTAAACTTTGGTTTACAAATTGTTGGAATAAGTATTCTAATTCAGGCGTAAAAGTTTTAAAGAGTTCAGGTTGCTTACTTAAAACTTGTGGTAAAAGCTTATCTAATACACTACCTGCTGCGTTAATAGCCCCTAAAGGAGTATTAATTTCATGGGCAACCCCTGCTATTAATTGCCCTAAGGCGGCCATTTTTTCTGATTGGATAAGCTGGGCTTGCGTAGCCTTCAATTCTCTATAAGCCTGCTCCAGCTCATGAGTTTTGGCTTCCAGCTCATCCCTTTGTCGACTTAAAAATTGATTAGCCTCAAAAAGTTCTTTAGAACTTAGCTCCATTGATCGCTCTAGCAGTACTCGATCTGCCTCATAGTGGTCATAAGTTTCGCTTACTAAGGCTAGCAAAGAAGCCCATTTTTTAGGAATAGGCTTACCTTCACCTATAGTTTTTTTTATCTGTCTTTCAAGCGTACGATTGTACATTTATTAAATTATATTTATAAACTATATTAGATTAATTCTAAAGGAAAAAATCTAAATTTCTTTGTAGGTGGTTATTGTCATGGTTTGGTTGTGGAGTAGGCAATTCAAGGCTTTCCCTGGAGCTAGCTCTCCATAGGAATAAAAACCAGCAATAAATGTGTTTCCGCCTAGTTTTTCTTTTACACTTTCTACTTCCTCGTCGATGCGCTGCCCTAGAATGAGCTTTCTTCCTACGCAACTTATGAGTATTGCTAGGTCATTATCTTCAAGCGTGCTTCGAGTAGCCGCTTCTGATGCTCCTTCTATGAGTCTATCAAAGTTAGCCTTCATTAGGCGAGCTAGTGCCCCCTGCGGGATATCTCCTGCAAACGTGAGGCTTTGCTTTTCTTCGTCTATTGCCAAAATAGTGCGCACTACGGCCTCCTCACTATTTTTATCTTTTCGAATGCTTAATGGGAATTTCAGTCCACTTGCAGGCAGTTTGGCTGCTTCTTCTCCTAAATAAGCTTTATATAGCTGCAAAGCAGGCTGATTATCTAATTCATAAAGTATATTCCCCTCCGACTTGGTAATAATTCTTTCAGGCCCAAAAGGATCCCAGCCGCCTACAGAACCGAATCCTACTTTTAGTGCTTCTCCATAAAAACCTACTGCTATAACTAGGTGTTCTTGGGGCGGAGCATCTAAACCTACTAAAGTACATTGAAATGCTGCTCCGTCTCCACTTAGTCCTCCTGTGATAATTACACCTTCTGGTAATGCATGAGTTAATCCTGCAATTAGCTCACTGCCATTAACTCCTAATCCATCAGAAAGTACAAAAACATGTTTTAGTCCATTTTTTTCTAATTTTTCACCTAGTTTTTGGCCTACTTCGTAACTGTTGGCACATTCTTTAATGTCTTGAGACGCAGTTTTAATTTGTGTCTTCTCAAAAGTAGCAGCTGTGGCTACAATAGTATTGTCTAAAACTTGGTTGTTCCATATTTCTCCTGCGCTAGAACCTAGAATAATGTGGGCGGAAGGATACTCCTTTCGAAGTTCTGTAAAACGTTCAGTTTCTGCCAGTAATTCTCTTTTGCCAAACACCCAAACTAGCTGTGCATTTCCTTTAAGGCCTGCCCCTACCTTTTTTTCCCATTTTTTTTTATCAGCCGACCATATTCGTTGCTCTATTTTTATCATAATTTTGAAAATATTTAGGTCCCGGGGAACTCAGATTATATAGCAAATTTAAATTTTTATTAAAATCCCAAACATTTAATTAAAAAATTTTTTTAGCTGCAGTGTAAAAATTCTTACTCAACATTTTGAGGTAATTATAACACTTGGTGTCCTAATTTTCTTTCTTATAAGGGCTAGTGGGTGGTGTTGAAATAGTATCCCTTTGTTGTTTTGGGGGCAGAGCTATTGTATCAAATTTTATTTTACGTTTCTTTATGTGGAATAAGTCACTAAAAGTATCGAATTCTTTTTTGTAAAAGATACCAGCGCCTCGGCTAGTTGAAGCTACTGTATTACTAATAGCATTTTCACGGTTAAAAATATCGATAGCCAAAAGACCTGCGTCGGCGGTAGCATTTTTTTCGGTAGGCAAAAGTTTAATTTGAATATTAACATTTCCTAAGCTTAAGTTACGACTTGCGTTCGAGGCAATTGCACCATTTCTTTCAATAGTTATTCGATTATTGAGTAAGCTAGCGCGTAATTTAAACATTACAACTTGTTGATTAAAACCAAAGGAAACATTCAGATTTTTATCTACCATTTGGCGGATCCAGTTATTGAGCTGGTTAGAGAGAAATTCGGAAACGCTAGAGGATACACTTCCTTGGGTCGAGTAGCGGTCAAAAAAAGCACCTATAGGGGCTACCGAATTAAGCATTAGTAAACTAAAAATTTGGCGGTTAAGTTCTTGGGGGTCACTTTCTATAATTCTAAGGTTATTACGTAGGGCATAGGGTAAGGTATTTTGGCTAGGCACTTCTAGGCTAAAAGTAATTCGGGGCTCGCGAAGAGCGCCTTCCAGATTCATTTTTACCTGTAAATTAATAGGGTTGGCAGTCGTATCCCATGCGGTAATATTTGCTTGGTCGACTACGTATAGGGCTCTAATATCCATTTGTGCATTGTAAGGGTCGCCATTCCAAGAAATTTTACTACCACTTTCAATCAGGAAGCGCTTATTTAAAATATTTCGAAAAGTGAATAAATAGTCTCCTTGCGTAATTTCATATAAACCTTCCATGCTAAATTCTCCCGAGGGCGTATATATTAGTTTTAGTTGTCCTTTTCCGCGGGCAGTAATTTTATCTCCTACTTTTTCGTCAAAAATTAGATTGAATTCTGCTTCAGGCGTAGCTTCCACTGCAAGTTGAAAACTAATTTTAAAAGTAGACTTTCTTTCAATTCTTGTAGGCTTATTTTTGAAGATGCCATTTTCAAAGGTTACAAAATCTAGTCTTTCTTGTTCACTATACTTTGAAATGGGTATATTTAACACGGTACCTGGCGCTGTACTAGCTCGAGCATTTACTATTAAATGTTGTGTGTTGCCTACAATTTTAGCATTCCCCCTTGCAATTAGTATGCTGCCATAAAACATCGGGTTATCTGAAGCGGTAGTAGTTTGAAGTAAAAAATTTCGAATATCATGAATTTCAATATCATATAGTGGATTGGTAGGTTCTGAAAAGTCGACGTATCCACTAAAGAGAGCATAGCCTTCTTCTTGCTTGCGGCTATTTCGAGCATTTAATTGAGTCGAGCTATAAAATTTGAGATGGTTAAGAATAGGAAAAATTATTTGGTGGCCCTGGCAAATAACAGTACCATCAAAACGATAAGGAGTTTTGAAATAATGAAAACCAATAGTAGAGTGTAACTCAATAGAACCGTATATTTTAGGAAGGTCTATTTTACCTACACAATGTAGATTATGAAGGGTAGCATATCCATCGAGTTCATACAGTAGCTCGCTGACCCAAGGTTTTAATATTTTTAAAGGAAAACGTTTAGAATTTATGTATATATCTAGGGGGCTTTCTACATTGTGGGGGGTATAAGTTCCTTTTAAGCCGATAAGGGTATCTCCTAGGCGTATCAGTTCAGCTTGTAGGGTTAATTCTTGCTTTTCGTTTTTCCAGTCAGATTGTATTAAAATGTCTCCTATGAGCGTACTTCCATAGCGGAAGTTTTTGAGCTGGCAATTTGCATTGGCTATCATATTGCTAAAGATACCTAAGAGTTGAATTTCTCCATTAATCGTTCCATTGAGTTCCACTTCTATAGGTAGAAAATTTTTTAGAATATTCAACTGTAAGGGTAAAAGTTGGATGTTGCCCTGTTCATGTGCATTTTTGATGATATCTGCCCATAGGTGGATATGTTGGTCTTTGGTAGCTAGTGAAAATCCTGAAAGTAAAATTTGGTTTTGAACAATCAAAAGTTGAGGATTTTCTAAAAATTGCCATCTTAGAGTATCTCCTAGAACAATTTCTGAACGGTTAGCTAAAAGTGTAGCTTGTATGGTATCTTTAAGAAAGGTAGTAGAACCGTTCAAAGTATAATGATTTTTAAATTCAGGTTGTTGGGCTTCGAAAGAAAAATGTAAAAGCTGATTATTAAGGCGTGGAAAAAACCTTACATTTGCTAAGGTAAAATTGGGAGCAATTCTGAGTGTTTGGCAGAAAAGGTAAGCATTTCCTAAGACTTTTGATTGATGGGAATATAACTCAAAACTTTCCACGGAAACATTTTGTGCAAAGATGTTTCGGATACGAAGACTATCGGCAATTAATTTTTGAATACTAAAGTGTTGAGTATTGCCCAATTCAATTTGGGCTTGCAATTGAGTATTAGGAGCTAGAGTGGTACCTAGTTCAAAAAAGTTGAGTAGAGGATTAATATCATGCGCAATGAATTGTAGGCCAAGAGCTAGAGAATCTGAAACAGTAGGTAGAGAATCTTGAAAAGCCCTTTGCGCATTTTGGAAAAGACGTTTTAAGTGTTTTTCTAAATTCGCAAAGGTATATATACCTTCAATATCACAATCAAAGGGTTGGCCGCTTATCCAAAGATGCTTTTTACCGTTGTTATAGTTTTCTAGGCGGGCGCTAATATTTTGCAGATGTAGGGAGTCTTTAGGGCTTTTAAGCGTCATACGATAAAGCCGAAAAAGTCCTTGTAAGCTATCTGGATGAATTCCTTCGAAGTCAATATTGAAAATAGAAGTAACTTTTATAGGTCGAGAAGAAATGCCATAATGTTGAATATCTAGTTCTTTAACGTCTCCCAAGAAGGTAAATTCCGGTCTAGGCTTTTGATAATTTAATTCTACTATACCGTCGAAGTTTCCTTCTTTGTCTTTTATTTTAAGGTTGGCCAGAAGTTTTTTCTCTTTTAGTTTTACATTTGCTCTAACTGAATCAATAAAAAATCCTTGTATGTCTGACTGCCTGATGGTGAAATGAAATTCTCCCTCTGTTTTTTGTAGGTCAAAATCTTTTCCTTGAATTTCCCCAGCAAAATTTAAATTTTTAGAAAGTTTTAGTCCTAAAAGTTGATCAAGGTTAAGGTGGTAGGTTTGCAAGTTGCCGCTATAGCCCCAGGCTTTTTTGTATTTATCGTACTCTAAATTGATGTTGCTAATAATTTTGCCTGCCGGTAATTCAAAGGTACCGTTAGCAACAAAATCATGTAAAAAACCTGTAAACTTTGCATTTACACGAGCTACCCCTAATTTCTGAATTATTGCTGGTAATTTCGCCTCATAGAAAAGGCTCGTAGCATCTCTACTTGTTAATGTAGAATTTTCCAAATATAGGCGAAGGTACAGCATTTCGGGACGAGTAAAATCAATGAGTTCAAAGCGAGTTTGCAAGTAAGTAGCTTCACCGTATTTTAGTACCATGCCTGAACTCACAATTTTGCGGTAGTCTCCCTTTACTTTGCCTTCTAGTTCTACTACCCCTGCTAATGGAACGTAACCCTCTTCATAAGCTGGAATGAATTGATTAATAGAACGAAAATCTAATTGGCTTTTTCGAAAATGGACCTGGTAGGCTCGGTTTTGATATTTAGCAAAAAGGCGATCTAAGGTGAGGCCGGGTAGCTCCATGTCAAAATCTAAGTTAGAATAAGCATCGCGAAAATGGCTGGACCAAAAACGAATTATGGGTTCTCCTTTTTGTTTAGTTGCTTGAAAAAAGGTACTAAAATGCTGTAAATGTGTACCTGAAAGCAGCTCTATACCACTTAGATGTTGAATCTTTAAAAAAAGCTGCTGGTCTGCTTTCCATTCTAATCTAGCTTTTAAATTTAGGTTTTGAAAATGCAAGTTAGTGTAATTGAGTCTACCTAAGCGAGGTTGCATTTGCTCTAGGCTAAAGGTAGAATCTCGCATTCGAAAAGTTAGGTTACATAATTCTAAGTTTTTTACTTCGATAGCTATTTTGTGTCCTGGTGTAGTATCTGGGGGCAGGGGAGGCTCTTGTTTTCGAAAAATAAAATCTAGGTTCCAAGCTTCGTCTCGTTGCCGGCGGTATAGGTTAAAATATGCATTTTCTAAAATGACTGTATGCAGTCGAATTTTTTTGAGTCTATTTTTAGGTGCTCGCCAAAGTAGGGTAGGAATGCTTAGAATGTCTATTTTTAAAGCTTGAGCACTTAATAAAATTTCTCCTTGCTCATCTTTTATGCGTAAGTTTTTTAAAGCTAGTTTATTTAATAAGTAAATTTCTATTCTTTCTAACTCAATAGAGGTATTTAAAATTTTTTCTAGTTCCGCAACTAAATAAGGACGTACATAGTTTTGTATTTTTTCAAAGCGAAGTAAGGTAAAGGCAGAAAAAAAGACGGCAAGGTAGATGCTTAAGAAAATAATGGAAATTCTTACAAAAAAAACCAAATATTTTTTCACAGTCTTATTTTACCCCTAATTTTTTTACGTTTTTATTGCTTTGAAGCAATTATATGGGTTGCTTTTTTTTCGTGCTTTGGGCTAAAGCAAAGCAAAATTAGTGCCTAGCAAGTACTTTTTTAGGCACAGGAATTTCACAATACTAAATTTACAGTATCAGTAATTGTTCAAATAAAATCAATAGCGCTATTCGATTACTACAAAATTTATATTCCAATTTTGATTTTCAGTAACTAACTTAATATAATACTGCCCTGGTGTAACAAGCTCCGATAAATTGAGCTCTACTTCTGTGCTTGGAGAAATAATTTTTTGATGGTTTACTTTTTTTCCTAAGCTATTGAAGATATAAATATCCCATTCTTTTTCAGACTCATAATTAGGTAGCTGAAGGGTAAAAATTCCTCGATTAGGGTTAGGGTATATTGTTAAGTTCTTTTCAGCCGAAGCAATGTTCTGCACTCTAGTAGCCAGGGTAGTACGATTTATGCTTGGGCTCCATGAAGAAAATCCATTAACACAAGCTGTTGCCACTTGTAATTCATAGGGAGTATTGGGCAATAGGTTTTCGAGTGTATAAATGTTAGTATTGGCTTGTACCATTTTCCAATCTCTTTCACCTAAAGCACGATAACGAACTAGGTAGTATAAAGCATTCATAACCAGGTTCCACCTAAGCCCAAGAGCATTAGTACCTAAGTTCTGGGTATTAAAATCTAAGGGAGTATTGCAGGGGCCGGGTTCTGGTGAAGCTTTAAGTACCAGGGTGGTGTATTCCGAAAAGGAATTATCCCCACAAATTGATCGAACCTGCACTTCATAAGTAGCATCTGGAATTGGAGCTAAAAGTGTAAAGTTAGGGGTATTTATTCTTTGAGTTGTCCAGTTAGTTGTACCCTGTAAGCGGTAATTGAATTCATAAGCTCTAGCGGTAGGGTGAGATTGCCAGCTGAAATCAAGACTAGCAGGAGTAATTATTACTTGATTAAATAATACGCTGGGGCAGCTTATTGTACTAGCCCGTAGAGTTTGAAAAATTGAGTTGGCATTGCTGCAAATACTTTGAATTCGAATTTCATAATTTGTACTAGGGGATAAATCTCTAAGAATAATTTCATTTTGTGTAGTGATTTGAGTTTGCCAGGGCGCTGCAGGCGTAGGGCGGTATTCAATGCGGTAGGCTGTATTATCAAAATTTCTTTGCCAACGTAAGCTGAGGGTAGTAGCTGTGCTTTCTACTACAGTAATTCCTGATACCTCTTCGCAAGGTACGGCTCGAAAATTAATTGTTTCGTACGGAGACTCACTAAAGCCTGCTAGACAAATGCTTCGAATACGAACTTCGTACTGGGCATTATTTTCTAAATTGGTTAGCGTAAAAGTAGTACCATTTACTCGAATAG
Source organism: Bacteroidia bacterium (assembly GCA_025057395.1). Classification (GTDB taxonomy): domain Bacteria; phylum Bacteroidota; class Bacteroidia; order J057; family JANWXU01; genus JANWXU01. Next base: position 13,311 of record JANWXU010000044.1, read on the forward strand.
GAGAACTAAAATTAGGGGCTCCTACTTTACGAAAACTTAAATCATAGTATTGGGCATTAAGGGCTGGTTCCCAAGTTAGGGTAGCTTGGGTAGCTGTTTTCTCTATGATTCGAATGTTCGTTATGCCTCCACAGCGAGCTGGTATTCTAGGAACTTCTACTGTTTGGCTATGGGTACAGCCGCGGCTATCTTGAACATTTATCCAATAACTGCCCGGAGCTAAACCCGTGAAGAGATTTTGATTTTGGATATTTCCTCCAATGGAATAAAGAAAAGGAGGCAATCCTTGGGTTACTTCTATAAGTAAACTGCCTGTTTGGGTAGCTGTAGGTGTTACTACTACGTTAAAAGCTACCGGATGTACCGTAATAGTAATTTCTTCTCGTCCTACGCAATTACCCTGGGTAGCTACTACTGTGTAGGTAATAGTGCTAGGGGGAGTAGCTTCTACTATGGAGCCAATAGTATGGCTTAAACCAATGCTAGGATTCCATCGGTAGGATTCGGCGCCAGTAGCAATTAGTACTGTGCTTTGCCCTCGGCATATTTGTGTAGTACTAGCTCGCAAAGAAAGATTAGTAATAATAGGACGTACGGTCACTTCGTCTCTTGCTGTGCAGCCGCTTTGGGTTACCGTTAGAGTATATGTGGTTTCTTGATTAGGAGATACTGTCGGGTTAGAAATCAAAGGATTGGAAATATTGATAGTAGGCTGCCAGAGGTAATTTGCGCCCGGTATTGTAAAAGCACTACCTATTTGAGTACTACCGCCACAAGGAATTATTTTATCGGCTCCGGCATCTGCTTTTAGCAAGGGGTTAGAAGTCAAAACTAATACTGCAAAGCGTGTAACAGCGCTACTGCAACCACTACTACTATTTACTGCTATTACCCTAAATTGAGTAGTTTGGGTAATCGAGGGAGTGGTAAGCAAAGTGTTGGTGCTACCTTCCATGCTACTTACTAGCGTATTCAAAGGCTCCAGAAATAAAAGATAGCGGTTTCCTGCAATGCCATTAGCTATGCGTAAAGTATGGCTACCAGTACCACAACGAATAGTATCTTCTACAAGTGGTTTAGGCGGAGCAGAAGCTATGCTTACCCAAATAGGAGTTTCTTCACTTTCGCAACCTGTAACAGAAGAAAAGCTGCGAGCTATGAATCTTCTTGGACCCTGTAAAACTACGGCAAAGGTTAAAGACGAAGAATTGCTTTGAGCTATAAGTGCTCCGCCCTCTTCATATAAACGTATTACAGCATCAGGAGAAGTAGTAGTTGCGGTAAGGGTAATTACTGAATTTCCACAACTAAAAAAATTGCTGGAAATAGGTTGGGGAGGCCTTTGTTTTACTTCAATAGGTAAAGCCGTGCGTGGACTTTCACATCCTGGTAAGGGGCTGCTCACACGCGTAACATAAAAAGTAGTACTTTGCGTAACCGACATGCGTAAGCGAAAAGTAGAAAAAGAATCAATAGCCATAGCACTAGGAGATAGCAAATTTTCATATAGCTTTATAGCTAAAGTAGGTGAGGAAGCACTAATTTCTATTTCTACATTTCCGGAGCCACAGCGGCTTTGTGGCACAATTCTAGGAGGCGTGGGTAAAGGCAATAAGTCTATAACTACAGGTGAGCGAGTTTCGCTTATGCAGCCGTTACGTATTTCTTTTATTGCTACGTATAAAGTTTCAGGTTTTTCTACCATAGCAGCTATTTGATAGGGCATTTGAGTTTGTAGTTGCGTAGCTATAGGAAAAGAAGCTTGAGCAGTAGTATAGAGTGCTATCTCAAAAGGTGGGGGAAAAGAAGTGCGAACTGTAATAGTTATATTTCCCTCGCCACATCGCTCTAGTTTGGTTAATTGGGGAGTAGGAGTGGGGGGTAAAGGATAAACAATCGCTCTGAGGGGAACTCTAGGACTTTCGCAGGCTGTTTGTGCTCCATAGGTGGCAACATAGAAGGTTGTAGTAGTAGTAAGGTGGGGGGTCTGCCAGGTTAAACTAGTATTTTTTTGTTCTATTACATAAGGGGTACCAGTTTCAGTAGTATAAATTCTAAGTGCATCGTTCAAATTAGGTTCTGCTTGAAATATGCGCAAGGTTAGTTTGCCCCCACCACAAATACCTGGTTCCTGAAAAATAGGTGGTTTGGGGCGTGGCAAAGGACGAATGAATTCACTTACTCGTTGACTTTCGCATCCTGTTGCTGAATATACTGCTGCAAAATATAAGGTTTTATTTTGTTGGATAATAGGGCCTAGATGTACCCTGCCCTCTTGAATAGGTAAAGCTAAAATAGGCAGTCCCCCCTGTGCTGTTTCGTAAATTCGAATGAAATCACCATCTGTAATACCACTAGGTACTTGAAATTTCAGGCTATCACCATTACATACTCTTTCTATCACAATGAGTGGTGGAGGAGGCGGAATATTAGGGTTAATAGCAATTACCAAAGAACTTCTTAAGCTTCTGCAGCCTACTATGCGGTTATAAGCTTCTAGATAATATACCCCTGTGGTCCCAATTACAGGCGTGGTAAGGTATAGGGGGTTGCCTTCAGCTGTAGCTAAAGGACTACCGCCTTCTGGAGTAGTGTACAAAGCTAGACCTTGTACGTCAGAATTAGGAGGGGCATAAGTGAAGGTGACTTCCGAAGGACCACATCGCATAATTATAGATTCCGGCGGAGTTGGTAATTCTATAATTCTTGCAGAAATGGGGAAGGCATCTGAAAAGCAACTTCCTAAGCGAGCTCTCAAATAAAATAGCCGACTGCTTAATACAAAAGTCTGTAATTGATATGGCGCTTGCGAAGATTCAATCAGGGGGTCTAACGATTGGGCACTACTATAAATGCCTACAAAAGTACCACTAGGGAAAGTACCACTTGCATTTATAGCAATTACTCCTGGGCTGCAGCGTACATATTCTGCTAGGCTATTAGGCAAAGGCAATTTTCGAATAATAGAAACCCGGATAGGAGATATATACTCTGTAATTAAAGGCGCCGTAACTAAGCTAGAGGGTAAGAGGGGAGAAGGGTCGATGGTACGAATGCGCAGTAGATACTGGGAGCTATTGGGCAAATTGGGCGGTAAATCAAAAATAATACTTCCGCTGGCGGCGTTGCTTTGAATACGGGCAAGTTCACGCTGCCCCCCATCAAAATTACCGTTAGGGTCGGAGATTTCTAATATGAGCGTATGGGCTGCTGAAAAAATAGGATTACCTAAATAATCAGTGTTTGTTTGTCGCCAATTGATAATTCCCTTTGAGCCTATACATAGTTGTGCTGGAGCTTCAAAAAACACTCCGGGAGAGCGAAAAGACTCTTGTTCTAAAAATACGCCACTATCCAAAGCACAATCTTTTCTATCTCCTACGGCTATTTTTAGCCAGTACCAAACACCTGGTATTACTTTTTGCTGCAAAGCTAGGGCCTTGCTTATACCGTTATAGCCCACAGGACCTTTGCCAATTGGAATAGTTTGATAGAATGCCGGATTTTGAAGCCGGTTTACTGTGGCGTATGTAATAGGCACATTATTGCTAGGCGGAAAAAGAGCAATATTGCGGTACCCTAAAGGCGGAAGTACTGCGGCGGGGGTACTCAAAAAAATAGCAAAAACGTCGGTAGGCTCTTCAAAAACTTCTTCTGGATATTCTTCCGAAGCTAAATAGAAAGGATGTACCCAAAAAATACCACTACTGAAACGAACTCGACATTCTAGGTAAACTACATCGCCCGTAGAGATGCCGCCAAAAGCCTGTTCTAAATCTTGGTCTTTTTGTGCAAAACATTGGTTTTCTACACTTATAGTTCTTCCCTGATTTATTCCTTGTGCAAGCTGTGCATTTCCGGTACTTAAAATAATACCTTTGCCTTGCCGAGCCCCCGAAAATACCTGTCCTCCTACATAATTAGCAATACTTGCAGCTGCTCCTACTAGGCGAATAGAATTAGTATCTATTTCAACGCCTGGGCCAAAAAGTTTAGCAATATTCCCCTTAGAAGGAATTCCTGGCCATATTTGAACCTCCTGAGCTTTTACATAAGGAATGAAGAATAAAAAATACCCTATGAATGAATACAAGCCTACAAGCAGCCGCATAATGTGAAGAATTACAACTATTTTGAATTAAATATAAATAAAAAATATTTTTTTTAGCGTTAAAAGAATCTATAAAAGTAAAAAGATAGCATAAAAAGTCTTAAAGTATTATTATTTGGTATAAAAATTAATTTAATTTTACTAGAAAGAAGATTTTTGGAAGGAATAAGATGAGTGGACTCTACGAAATTTTAAGCAATCAATTGGAAGTTGCTTCTAGCCAAAGGAAAGGACGTTGGTTCGAAAAACTTATTAAGGCTTATTTGTTTACCGATCCCAAATATGCTGAATTATTCAAAAATGTTTGGCTTTGGGAAGAATTTCCTTTTAGAGAAAGCTTGGGTGGCCAAGATACGGGTATTGATATGGTGGCTCAAACTTATCAAGATGAATACTGGGCTATTCAATGTAAATTTTGGCAAGAAGATAGCTGCATTGATAAACAAACGGTAGATAGTTTTTTAGCTACTTCCAGCCGACAATTTCATGGAGAGGAGGGCAACCTTTATTCTTTTGCGCATCGCCTTTGGATTTCGACAAGCAATAATTGGAGCACAAACGCCGAGCAAGTACTTAAAAATCAAAAGCCTCCTGTTTCGCGTATTCATTTAGAGGACTTAGCGCAGGCGCCGGTCGATTGGCAAAAGTTGGTTGAAGGTATTACGGGCAAAGCGGCTCGTAAAGGACCTAAGCAACCAATGCCCCATCAAATGGAGGCTGTGCAAAAAGCGCAAGAATACTTTCAAAGCCATACTCGTGGGAAACTCATTATGGCGTGTGGAACCGGAAAAACTTTTACTTCACTCCGAATTGCCGAAGTGCTCACCCATAACCAAGGTTTAATTTTATTTTTAGTGCCTTCTATTTCTCTTCTTTCGCAAACCCTAAATGAATGGTATGCCGATGCTCAGGAACCTATTTATGCTATCTGTATTTGCTCGGACCCTGAAGTAAGCCGCAAGAGAAATTACCAAGATAGCGATATGTATTCTGTAATAGACTTGGCTTTGCCCGCTTCTACGAATGTTGAAAGTATCTATCATCAGTTTCAAGCAATTCCTTCGGAACGAAAAGGCATGGTAGTAGTATTTTCTACCTACCAATCGATTGATGTGATAGCGCAGGTGCAGCAAAAGCTTGCGCAGGATTTACCTCATTTTGCCATTTTCGATATGATTATTTGTGATGAGGCGCATCGTACTACGGGGGTAGCTCTTGCTGGCGAAGAAGAAAGTGCTTTTATTAAGGTGCATAACGATGATTTTATTCGTGCTCGAAGGCGGCTTTATATGACTGCCACGCCTCGTCTTTATCACGAAAGTGCCAAAGCACGTGCTGCCCAAGCCGAAGCTATTCTCTGCTCTATGGATGATTCTCAGATGTATGGAAAGGAGTTTTATAGGCTGGGCTTTGGCGAGGCTGTGGAAAAAGGCTTATTAACTGACTATAAAGTTCTTATTTTGAAGCTTAGTGAAAGAGATGTTCCTCCTGCTGTGCGAAAGATATTAGCTGACGAGAATAATCAAATTCCTACGGATGACCTTTCTAAGCTCGTTGGTTGCATTAATGGACTTTCTAAGCAAATTGTGGGCGACGATGGCATCATTTTAAGGACGGACCCTACTCCTATGAAAAGGGCAGTTGCCTTTTGCCAAAGTATTATTGTTTCCAAAAAAATTAGTCAAATCTTTAATGCCATTAAACATGTTTATATTAACTCTTTGCCGCCGGAGAAGCAGGAATACATACAAGTGGTAGCAGCCGAGCATATTGATGGTAGCATGGGGGCTACTAAGCGCAATGAACTGCTTAATTGGCTTAAGAAAGAAGAAAACGAAAAACAGACCCAGATTCTTTGTAATGTGCGCTGCCTGAGCGAAGGGATAGATGTTCCTTCTCTAGACGCGGTTTTATTTCTCTCGCCGCGCAATTCTCAGGTGGACGTGGTACAGTCGGTAGGGCGAGTGATGCGAAAGGCGCCGGGCAAGAAATACGGATACATTATTATCCCTGTAGTAATACCTATAGGGGTTGAGCCCCACGTGGCTTTGGAAAATAATGAAAAGTATAAGGTGGTATGGACGGTGCTTAACGCGCTGCGTGCCCATGACGATAGGTTTAATGCTATTATAAATAAGATTGAGCTTAACCGCAAAAAACCTGAGCAGATTTTGATAGGGGGTGCTCCTATTTCTTTTGATGAGCAGGGGCAACCAATAGAGGCGGAAATAGCAGATACTAGGCAATTAGCAAAACAATTGGCTTTTGATTTTCCTAATCTGCAATCTGTATTTTTGGCGCGTTTAGTTCAGAAGGTAGGAGATAGGCGCTATTGGGAAGAATGGGCACAATCGGTAGCGGAAATTGCTAAAAAACAAATTGAAAAAATTGAAAAGATCCTTGAGCAGAATCTGGAATATCAAAGTGTTTTTGCTGATTTTTTGCAAGAGCTTCGAGTTAATCTTAATCCTTCGGTAAGTCAAGCAGAGGCTATAGAGCTGCTGGCGCAGCATATTATTACAAAGCCAGTATTTGATGCTCTTTTTGAGGATTATTCTTTTGCTCAGTATAATCCTGTAAGCCGTGCGATGCAAAAGATTTTGGATATTTTACAAGCGCAAGCTAAAGAAAAGGACTTAGAGGAATTAGAGAAGTTTTATGATTCTGTACGTAAAAGGGCTTCAGGTATTGATAATGCGGAGGGCAAACAAAAAATTATCATTGAGTTGTATGATAAATTTTTCAAAACGGCTTTTCCTAAGATGGCAGATAGGTTGGGTATAGTATATACTCCTATAGAGGTGGTGGATTTTATTTTGCACTCTGTTAACGATATATTACTTCAAGAATTTGGTGTTTCTCTCTCTCAGGAGAATGTACACATTTTGGATCCTTTTACTGGCACGGGAACATTTATTGTGCGGCTTTTGCAGAGTGGTTTAATAGCTCCTGGGGACCTAGAGCGTAAATATAAGTATGAATTACATGCGAATGAAATTGTTTTGCTTGCATATTATATTGCCGCTATTAATATCGAAAATGTGTACCACGATATTGCGCAGAAAAGAGAATATGAGCCATTTCCGGGCATTTGTTTTACCGATACGTTTCAGCTTACTGAAAATATAAAAAAGGCTCGTGGGGCTGTTACAAATTTGTTTTTTGAAAATTCTTTTCAAGTGCAAAATCAGCAGCAGCTTTGTATTCGGGTAATCATTGGTAATCCACCCTACTCTGTGGGGCAACGCTCTGCTAATGATAATGCGCAAAATCAGGAGTATCCAGATCTAGAAAGTCGAATTGCTGAGACTTATGTTAAAGAATCAGATGCAGTGCTTAAGGCGTCTCTTTATGATAGTTATATCAAAGCTTTTCGTTGGAGCAGTGACCGCTTGAGTGAGCAGGAGGGGGGGATTATTTGCTTTGTTTCTAATGGCGCATGGCTCGATGGAAATAGTGCGGTGGGCTTTCGCAAGTGCATTGAAAAAGAATTCAGTAGTATTTATGTTTTTAATTTACGCGGAAACCAGCGTACTAGCGGTGAAATAAGTCGTAAAGAAGGGGGAAAAATTTTTGGTAGCGGCAGTCGTACTCCTATTGCAATAACTTTGCTGGTAAAGAAGCCCAAACATTTGAGAAGTGATAACAATAGGGCAACGATCTACTACCGAGATATTGGAGATTATTTGAAGAGAGAAGAAAAGCTAAAGATTATAAAGGAATTTAAGAGTTTTGCTAACCCCGCAATGGAGCTTACAATTTTGAAGCCTAATGCGCACGGAGACTGGATTAGCCAGAGAGATCAAATGTTTGAAATTTTTATTCCGCTGGCGCCGGAGGAAAGGTATACATCGGGGCATTCTTTTTTTGTTACTTATTCTATGGGGGTTGCTACTTCTCGAGATGCGTGGGTATATAATTTTTCTAAGCAAAAGTTGATTAATAACGTTCAAAGGGCAATTGATTTTTATAATAGTCAAGTGGATTTGTACGCTGCTGCTAAAGCACAAAGCCCTCATATCCGAGTAGAAGACGTGATAGATTGGAATATGCAAAATTTTAAGTGGGATGTAGCCCAACTAAAAAGTGATTTGCCTAATGGAAGAAAATATACATTTGATAATCAATCCGTTGTATTATCTCTGTATCGACCTTTTACAAAGCAGTTTTTGTATTTTAATAGGAAGTTAAATAATCGTGTTTATCAACTTCCTAAGTTATTTCCTGACGCGTCTTCTTTTAATTTGGTAATTTGTGTTACTGGTGGTTCTGCTACCAAGGATTTTTCGACCATGATAACTAATTTTATTCCTAACCAAGCTTTAGTGATAAATAGTCAAGCTTTTCCTTTGTATTACTACGAAGAATCTACACAGGGCAGTTTATATGAACAGAACCATGTAGATAATCATACAGATTTTCAGTACACTCGCAAGGAAGGAGTAACCGATTGGATACTGGAGCGGGCATGGAAGCAATACGGAAATAATTGTATTAGCAAGGAAGATATTTTTTACTATGTATATGGCTTTTTGCATAGTTTGGAGTATAGGGAGCGTTTTAAGAGTGATTTGAAGAAAAGTTTACCCCGCATACCTTTAGTAGCCAGGGAGGAAGACTTTTGGGCTTTTAGCCAGGCTGGGCGCAAATTGGCAGATTTGCACTTAAACTATGAGAGCATACCGTTTTATCCTGATGTGGTAGTGCAAGGGGGGGGAGTCGGGTATTTTTGAGGCGCAAAAAATGCGCTTTGAGGGAGATAAAACTACCATTGTATACAAAAATAATTATATTAAGATTAGCCATATTCCTTTGAAGGCCTATGAATATGTGGTAAGTGGTAAAAGTGCAATAGAACGGGTAATGGAGCGTTACCAGAAGATGACTCATAAAGAAAGCGGTATTACCAATGATCCTAATGATTGGTCAGCGGGGTGTGGCAATCCTAGGTATATATTAGATTTATTACTTAGTATAATTAATGTAAGTATGCAAACTTTGGAGACTATAGAACAATTGCCAGTAGTAGATTTTGAAAAGGAAGTTTTAATTCGGGTATAGGATGGGCATATGCTGAGTTATTTTAGGGGGTGTACGCTGTATCGTTTTTTTCTAGTTTGCTAGGGGATAGGGGGAGTGGAAACGAAGTTTTTAGGGGGGGAGGAGTAGGGCTTGAAAAACAAAATATTTTAGGTTTTAGTGAGGAGGGTATAGAGCTTTTTTAGGTAAAGTGTAGAGCAAGTGCTGGAGATTCAAGGAGAACAAAATCGAAACAATATTAATCAAGATAGAATTTTTTAGTGAGTTGCCGTAAGCAGAAGTAGAATATATTTTTATTTTTATCTTAGTAGCAATTTTATTGGAGTAAATTAATTTTGATTGGCCAATCAGGTAAATGACCATGAAAAATGACAATTCGTGAAAAAAAAGAAAATATACATAAGAAAGCCCATGAGCTATTTGAATACATACAGCGGCACTACTCCGTAAGAGACAAGTACTTGCAAGCGGCCATACATGGAATGTGCTATATGCCTTTTAAAGAATTAACCTTTAAGCAAATACAAAAAATTTGTCAGGAGAATTCTATTGATAAGGTTCATAATTTAGATTTTGTTGTATCTTCCGGTCCGATAAGGTCATCCTTAGCAAGGCATGCAGAGGATAGGCGTATTCTTACCTACCGTAGGTTAGAAGATGGCAGTAATGCCTATAGGCTGAATATCGACTGGGCACATACTGATGTTTTTTTACGTTTGGAGGCGGTAGAAGCAATTTTATTACCTTCACTACGAAAGCAGTTAGGCTTAGCAAATTATCAGCTGCAGGTTTTTACTAATATTCTCATAGGCGCGTACTTAATTATTGCTTCTGAAGCTAATTATTACTATGCTTTCATTTTACCGCTAGAAGATTTTTCTTTTCGGCTTCTTCATAAAGTATATCTTTATATAGGTTGGGCCAATGTGCCATATTTAATTCTCCATGATACTAGCGATAATTTGGAGCAAGAGCAGCAATTTATAGCTCATTATGGGAGTTATTTGCCTATGAATTATCTTTTGTGGCCCCGGGCAGGAGAAAAAGTTTATCCTGTTTTTTTGCATAGCAAGCCTAAAGTTTTATGGAACTGTTGCCCACCAAAACTAAGGAGCGCTCTGGAGCTAAGTAATTCAAAAAACAATTCAGTAGAATTGGTAGAATTAGAGGAAAAGAAAGTAGCAGCTGAGGTAAGTGTTGAAAGAATATCAACGAAAGCGAAAGTAGTAACTAAAAAAAAGAAAAAAGTAGTACCTGAGGCAAAGATTGAAGAAGTGTCAACAGAAGAAAAAATAGTAGAGACGCAGCAGGAGTATACCCCTGCACATCATGTTGAAGAGGCACCAAATGAAGAAAAAATGAGTAGCCAAGAGCTTAGTTCTTCAAATACAGAGCCAATTTTGTAGAGTTATAGAATAGTAAAAAAGAAGGCTTTCTGCCTAGTGTAAGGCTAGAAAGCCCTTTATGTTTTATGCTAATACATCAGTGCTTCTTACGAGAAAGTTGAAAAACATAAGATAAGCTAATTTGGAAGCATTTAATGGGACTAATAGTGAGGCTGGCAGCAATAGGCGCTGCTTTAAAAGTAAAGCCAATTAAGGGGTAACTTTTGCGTGTTGATCTAAAAGGAGAATCATACACATCATTTTGCAACGAAAACATTAATCCCATATAGCTTAATTTACCCAAAGGAATAATTGCTCGTATTCCTGGCTGAACTCCTATCATCGTAGTACTCGAGGAACTAGTTTCAGTACTGCTATAAAAAGAGGGGGCATTCGTAGTGAAAAACATTCCCCCTATATGCATTCGTACAAAGAATACTTGTATCAGAGAAATTTCTCCAAAAGCACCAAATTGCGTAGTACTAAGAGTACTAGGGTGAATACTCTGATCAGGAAACTGCATAAAAGAAAGCCCTACTCCTAATTCCAAAAGTCTAGAATACCGAGTGGACTTCCTGGTTGCAGAATCAGAGGTATACTGTTCTATGTGAGCTAAATCAAAGGCTCTTAACCCACCACTGGCATAATGGAATTCCTCATTGTTACAAGCTGCCAAATTTATTCCTGAAGTAATAAAACAACAAAACTTGTAGAAATGAGTAAAAAATAACGCATCATATTTAGCCAGTTTATAATAGAAGAATTATTTGAGTGGTGCATAGAGTTGTTTGTTAGAATTATGATTCTGAACTTAAAAATCTTAACTAAAGCAATTATATAAACTAGCTTGGTAATCTATCTGCAAGTTTCTTATACAAGTATTTTTACAATAATTATATGATACATAAAGTTATAATAATTTTAAGCTATTGTATTAATTAAAGTATGCAATGTATTTGCAAATATTTAGATTGACTTAGAAAAATATAATTAATTAGATATAATTTTATTTTGATTTTTACAATACACATTTTATTTTGGTAGGAGTAAAAAGCTTAAAAAAATAAAATAATGGCAGAAATTATAGGGCCTTACGCAGAAGGGGATGCGCCTGGGGGTATATGGAAAGAAGAGCGGCGCTTTTCTTAGCTAAAAATTTACCCCAGTGCTATAAAATAATTTGTAACTATATTTTTTTATACCAGGATGTTGAGCTCGATATTGTTAAAGATAGAGAAGTAGATATCATTGTAATTGCGCCGCATGCTATTTATGTTATTGATGTAAAAGGATATGATGAAAATTTAAAAGGCGATGATCGAGCTTGGTTCTACTATGGCAAGAGAAGAGAAAATCCTATACGTAAAATAAGGTACAATGCTAAGAGAATACATGGCAACCTAGAAAAACGTTATTATTTATGGGGTAAAATTTGGGTAGAAGGAATTATAGTCCTTGCCAATGAAAAAGCTACTACAAAAAATTTGGAGGGAGATCATAAATATTTTATTTTTCTTTTAGATGAAAATTTGATTAACTATATAAAAGACCCCTCAGAGGTACGAGCAAATCCTGACCAATGGAAGAGTGAGATTGATAAGTTAGCTCAATATTTTGCTCCTGAGGATGTGTACTTCAAAAAAGCGGCTAGTAATGGAATTCTTTATTTTAAGGATGTTCCTTACCAAATTATAGGAACTATTAATAGAAAGCCTAATGAAGTAACCTACGAAGTACAGCCCGTCCATGATACAGGGCAAAATAATGCTTTTATTACTGTGTACAACATCTATCCTACAGAGGAAAATTCTTTAACTCAAGAGCAAATAGAAGAATATAAACAAAAAATATTTAATGCTAAAAACATATTAGATAAACTAAAACATCCTTATATTCTGCCACTAGAATATGATTATAAATCGAAAAAGCACAAGTTATATGAACTTAATAACTACGGCATTTACCCTAGCCTAGAACAACAATTAACACAAAATACACAAGACTATTATAGTTACCAAGATAAGCTCCGATGGCTAGAAGAAATCGCTACTGCCCTGCAAGAAGCCCATTGCCATGGTATTATACATCGCTCAGTAGCACCAGAAAATATTATCTATGACGAAAGAGGGGGAATTTGTTTATTGCATAATTTCAAGCAGGCTTTTTTCCCAAGGCGTAAATATCTCCGTTACACAGTATTTGAAAAACCTAATCCTTATACTGCACCCGAATTGCTCGAAGTTGATAGAGATACCTATGGTAGTTTTCAAAGTGATATTTATTCTTTGGGCTTAGTTGCTTATTGGATTTTTATAGGTAAACTACCTTTTGAAGACCCTAATCTATTTTGGCAAGTACATCAATCTCTGCCAAAAGATCTTTTACCTTCTGCTCTTGATAGTAGGCTTGCTTTCCTAGATGAACTTATTCAAAAGACAGTATGCTACTTGCCCGAGGAAAGAGTAAAAGACATGAGTGCTTTTCTAGAATTACTTAAAGGAGCAAAACAACAACTTGAAAAGCAGAATCAAAAATTATTTGAATTACCCTATACTTTAATAATTACAACTACTTCTAGCCAAGAGGAGATTAATGCTATTAATCAACAAGATAATACGAGATTTGAATTTTTAGAAATTTTAGGCTCAGGGGGATCTGCTAAGGTATATTTAGTAGAATCTACTTTTGAAGAAAAAAAGTATGTGCTTAAGCTTTTTGCTCCTCAGGTTTCGCAAGAAATTATCAAAAATGAAATGAAAAATTTACAAGCCCTAGAGCATCCTAATATTGTTCGCTACAATCGGGCTAGCCCTATACAAATTAAGGGGGAGCTATATTATTATATTCTTACTGAATATTTACCAGGGGCAATAACTCTAGATAAATGGGTTAAAGAAGAAACTAATCGACAGATTGTTTATCAATGGAGCTTCATTCGTAATTTTTTTGAACAGCTTTGCGATGCCCTTGCTTATATTCATCAGAAAGAGATTTGGCATTGTGATATAAAGCCTAGCAATATATTGTATCTGCCCGAAGAAAGCCGCTTTGTTTTAATTGATTTTAATATTTCTCAAAATCCTCAAACTAAATATGCGCATAACTCTTATACGCTAGGGTATGTGCCTAAGGATTTAATTTCAAAAGATGCTTCTTCTATCCAATGGGATGCCTCTGCCGATACCTTTGCCCTAGGTATTACTTTTTATGAATTGCTTTGTGGTCAATATCCTTGGAATAATCGTCAGCAAACTGAGCAAAAACCTGTTTCCATTGGTGAGCGATTAGGTAAAAATTTACTTTCTCTGCCCTTTATTGAATTTTTAGATAAATCCATTTCTCTTGGCAGGGGAAACCGTTTCGCTGATGGCAAAGAGATGCTAGCAGCGTTTAAGCAAATAAAAAATCTAAGAGAAAACCCGCAGGTTGAAAATCTATTAAAAATTTACCAACGAAGTCAACAAGGAAATTCGGATAATCGAGGCTTAAAAACTCAGTTTGCCTATGACACTTACATTGAAACTTTGCTAGACAAAGAGTTAATTGACGCTATCTGGCAAAAACAATTCACTTTAGTACTCCTAATTGGAAATCCAGGCGATGGAAAAACAGCTATTTTAAAAAAGATTAAATATTTTATAGAAAAGCAAACAGGAGAAACTATTAACGAAATTAAAAACGGGCCCACTCCCTCAGGATGGGAATACA
>JANWXU010000045.1 GCA_025057395.1 Bacteroidia bacterium
TCCCACGGTCCTATCCCTGAAACTTGAATAGTAAGTTCAGCACTTGCCCCTTTGCAAATATTTACTTGTGAAGCTCCTAAAAGTTCAGCATTGGCTGTAGGTAATACTTCTACCCTATGAGTAGCTTGGAGAGTGCATCTACCCACAATCACATTTAAGCTATATGTGCCCCTATCCGAAAACTGAGCACTACTAATCTGCAAATTATTACTGCTATAAGTTTTTCCTGATGGAGCAATCCAATTATATATGCCACCTGTTACAGCAGAGGCAATTAAATTGATTCTATTTCCTGTACAAACAATTGTAGGACCTGTTATTACTACAGAATCAATAGCAGGGTTTTGGGTTACGCGCGTAGTAGCTACGCTAGAAGTACATCCACTTACTATTACTTGTAAGGAATATTCTCCTATCTTGCTTAGATTCATATTTCGAATTACTGGAGCTACCTCCTCGGAGTAATAATTGTTAGGACCACGCCAAATGTAAATAGCATTTGGAATAAAATTAGCACTCAGTTGTAATTCTCCGCCTGGGCAAGCAGGACCATTATTACTAACCCTAGGCACTGCAGGTAGGGGTAAAACAGATATGGTTTGTGTAGCAGTAGCAATTGTACAATTACCCTGCCGCACTACTAATGAATATACTCCTGCATGGTTGGTTTGTATCGATAGTCTTGTAGGATTTTGCAAAGTAGAAGTATAGCCTGCTGGACCACTCCATGCAAAAGTAGCTCCCGGCGTAGGAGAAGGTGCTGTCAAATTCAAATCGGCGCCTACACAAACAGGAGAATTTGAACTAAAAGTATAGTCGGGTATCCGAGGAACTATATTTAGTGTTATTTTTGCTCTACTAGAGCAACCTGCAAGTGTAGCTTCAAAAGTATATTCTCCCTGTCTTTCTATCGTAACTTCTCTTAAAGTTACAATTGCTTCAGTAGAAGTAAAGTTATTAGGTCCACTCCATAAATATTGGGCAGGGGGTACACTTATACCAGTTAAAGTGATATCTGAACCCTGGCAAATAGTACTAACATTAGGAATAGCACTTACCACCGGGGAAGGCTTTACTTGTATGCTAATAGTAGCTGTTTGGCTCTGACAACCTGTTCGACTTACAGTAAGCGTATAGACCCCTGTCTGAGGTGTGGTAATAGAAGTAATAGATAATTCGCGAGTAGTTGCAATAAAACGATTAGGACCACTCCACCTATAATCTGCTCCCTGTACAAAAGTAGGCACCGCCCTAAGATTTTCACCTGCACAAAGTTCTTTTTCTGTAGGATTAATAGTTATGTTAGGTATCGCTTCATTTACTGTTACATTGATAGTATAAGGAGTTGTTCCACATCCTGGAACAGTTACTTCTAATGTATATATTCCTCCATGGGTAGTACTTGTAATACTTCTTTTAGGATTATGAATTGTAGCACTAAAGCCTTGAGGGCCACTCCATTTGTACTGAGCTGTAGAAAAGAATAAACTATTGAGCTGAAGTTCTCCACCTGCGCAAACTGGTGAATTGCTAGTAGGTTGTACATTTCCTACATTTTGGTTAACTGTAATATTAATAGTTAAAGTTTCAGTACCGCAACCTGGTTGTGTAACTACTAAACTATATATACCACTTTGTCCTACACTTACTGGTTCTATAACAAACGAAGGTTGCCGCCCTGTAATTCCACCCGGTCCAAACCACTGCCATGTATATTTATTGCTTTGCAATAAAGGTCTAGTAGTTAATTCAAGCCGCTGGCCTGCACAAAGAGGCTGATTATTATTAGAAGCTACAATTTGTGGAAGTACTTGGCTATTTATAATTACTTCCGTAGTTAAGGATCTTGTAGAACAACCTGGCGAACTTACTTCAAGAGTATAAATTCCACTGTGGGCAGTAGTGGCATTGGTACGCTGTACAGCTGCTCCTGTGGCAGAAAAACCACCTGGCCCTTTCCATTGATAAGTTACGCCAGATTTAATATCGGCATTCAGATTTAAAGTTTGCCCCTGACAAATGGGTGAATTATTGCTAGCACTGATATTACCTAAACTTACTCCTACCTCCAGATTGATAGTTTGCTGTGAAGGTGAGCAACCAGGCAGATTTACTGTTAGAGTATAAACTCCTTCGCTTGCTCTAGAAACTGAAAGCTGAACTATTCGCTGAGTGGCTCTAAAACCATTTGGACCCTCCCATGCATATGTAGCATCATTAATATCATTAGCAGAAAGAGTAATGCGGCTCCCCTCGCAAGCCGGCGAGTTAGCAAAAATTTGAATTGATGGCATAGATTGTATAATTACTACAGTACTTGTAGTAATAGGAGCACACCCTGGCACACTTACTTGCACTTCATATTGTCCAGCATCTGCTAAAGTTACAGATGGCACGCTAATTGAGTTACTTCCGCTCTGTTGCCCTCTTCGAGTATACCAAAGATAAGTAGCCCCCTGTACAAAATCAGCGGATAATTGCAAAGTTTCACCTGTACAAATTGGAGAGTTAGATTTTACATTAATATTGGCTGCAATATTTTGATTTACTTTTACTTCAATACTCTGGGTTATAGTTGTACAGCCTGGTACTGTTAGCTCCAAAACATAGAGGCCTGTATTCCAAACAGTACTATTACGAATTACCAAGCGATAATCAGCGCCCTGAATACCGAAAGGTCCACTCCACCTGTACTGCGCACCCGATATTTGGGGAGCTTCTATTTCTAGTGTATTTCCTTCACAAACAGGAGAGTTAGTATTTAAATTAACATTACCTGGGTTTGCATTTACTATTACTCTTGTAGAGTAGGTATAAGCACTACAGCCTGGTACACTAATACGCACAAAATAGATTCCTGCATCTGCTGTAGAAGCACTTTGAATAATAGGCAAACGCTCTGTGGAGAATATGTTATTTTTACTATCACGCCATTCATAGGTGGCATTTCTAAATTGCGTAACACTAAAAGAGATTGGGTTTCCTACGCATACGGGTGAGTTAGAACTCGCTATAGCTCCTTGGGGAGGCTCATTTACCACAACAGGAATTGTATATTCCTCTGTACCACAACCTGGTCGCGATACCGTAAGAGTATACACTCCAGCATTAAAAGTTCCTACATTAGAAATAGTGGGCTCTATGTTAAAAGAACGAAAATTATTGGGGCCTCGCCATTCATAGGTAGCATTCGAAATAGTTTGTGCACTAAAACGCAAAGTTTGCCCTACACAAAGAGGTGAATTAGAAAGAGGCTGTATACTTTCTCCTCCTTGCACCAATACAGTAGTGGTAGCAGTAACAGGAGAACAACCAGGACGAGTTACTTGTAGTGTATATATGCCACTTGCAAGAGTTGTTACAGGTTGAATACTAGGGGCTAGCAAGGTAGAAGAAAAACCATTGGGACCACTCCAAAAATATTCAGCATTTTGCTGCCAATCAGTAGTTAATTCAAGTTTTTTACCAGCACAGACGGGCGAATTACTATAAATTACCGGAACATTGGGTCTTTCATTTACTGTAAGTACAAAAGTTGTTTCTTTAGGAGCACACCCAGGAACTGTATACTTCAAAATCACGGGTCCTGTATTATCTTTTCTTGCGGTTAGGTACACAATTCTATCGGGAGACCGAAATCCTGGCTGCCACCGCCAATCAAACTTAATAGAATCTGATCCTCCTAAAGCTCTTAATTGAAAATCTTGTCCTTCACACAAAGGATTACTAGAAACAGTTGCAGTTACTACTTGGTCAGGGTTATTTATTACCACTTGTGTAGTTAATTTTCTAGAAGGACAATTTCCTCTTTTCACTACCAAAGTATAAACTCCTGCTGAGTCCCAAGGAACATCCGCAATATTCAGAATAGGGCCATTTCTTCGCACCTCTCCTGGCCCTTGCCATTCGTAAGTAGCACCAGGTACTACATTTGCCCTTAGTTTTAACTCCCCCCCTAGGCAGACTGGCGAATTATTACTAATTGTTATTTGAGGTAAATCATCGAAAATTACAATCTCTTGGCTTAAATAAATAGGAGCACAACCATCTAAGTTAATTTGTACAGTATATCTGCCTGCATCAGCAGTAGTAGGACTATATCTCACAAAATTACGTCCCACCCTTTGAAAATTAAGAGGTCCAAACCACGTATAAGTAGCCCTAGGTATATCTGTAACATCAAAAATAATAGGTTTCCCTGCACATACTACTGTGTCTCTAATCATTAATTTTACACTATCGGGGTAGGTATTTACATCGATTGTTTTTTCTAAGAACTGGTTACCACAAATATTATCTTCTATCGATAAGCGATAAGTACCTGCTTTGGTGGAGTCTACATCTGCAACTGTAACAATTCTACCCTCTTGTTCACTATCATCTGGTAAGGTCCACTTGTATACTGCGCCGGGTATAGAATCTGCTTCTAAGACTATAGTACTGCCGCTACAGTATGAGTCACGTGAACGTATTTTAGCTTGTATTCTGGGCTTTACATAAATATTAAATTTTTGAATTACTTCAGGGCATCCATCTCGAAAAGCTCTTAGTACATAGGTACCACTCATACTAGTGGTACTCCTAGTGCGAACCAAAGAAATTCCATCGCTTTGCCAATTAGGACCTAGCCACCTATATGTTACTCCAGGTTCGGGGTTTGCAACTTCTAAACGGAGTTCATTACCTACACATACAGAATCTTCGCCTATTACATCTACGGGTTGCTGCACTGGAGGATTAACGGTTACAGCAATTTGTTGTTCTAAGGGGTTGCAACCACGGTAAGTAATAGTCAAACTAAAAACAGCATTATCACTAGCTTCAGCTATTTTAGAAAACACAGGGTCGGTATAAATCTGACCTGTATAAATATTTTGCCACCGATAAGTTGCTCCCTGCGTAATAGGAGCAGTAAAATTTAAACGATTTCCTAAGCAAACAGGTGAGTTTACTATTACACCCGATCTATTTATTCCTTTATAAACCTCTATAAAAATAGAATCTTTAATACTAGGACAAGCAGGGACATCTAGGCTAACAGTATAAAACCCTGTTTGGCTGGGTAAAGCATTTTGTAGAACCCACTCTCCTAAGTTGCTACTTTGATTAGTACCCTTAAAACTTAGGGTATAGGTAGCTCCTGTAAAAGTTCTAGGAATAGCCGTAATACGAAGAGTAGAGCCTTCACAAATAGGAGCATTACTTTGTAAGTTTAGCGAACCTAAAAATGGCTCATTTACAGTAATCAATTTACTTGCTACCAAAGTAGGGCAGTAAGCTCCCCTTTGCCTTGCATATAAATAGTAATTACCGCTTTGTGAGCTTGAAAGTGCATTAATAGTATTAGTCGCTAAAACTGACCTAAACCCATCGGGGCCCTCCCAATAAAAATCCAGGTCTTGAGAAATAGCAGCCGAAAGTATAAAAGTATTTCCTGCACAAACTACATCTGGCGCATTAATGGAGGGCAAACTCTGAATTCTAGGCAATACTTGCACAAAGGCTTGTACTTGTACTTGCTGACATCCTGGAATTGTTAAAGTTAGGGTATAGTTTCCTTGGTGGAGGGCAGTAATGCTATTTGGAATACTAGCATCTTTTTGACTAGAGGCAAAGGCTGAGGGACCTGTCCACTGATAAATTGCATTTGGAAAAGCGGTTGTAGTAAGCTGAATGATTCCTCCTTCACAAACTGGACTATTACTAAAAATTTTAACATCTTGCCCGGGTACAAATCGATTTATTTCAATAAATACGCTATCTCTCAATAATAAACAATTATCTTTATTGACTTCTAGCCGATAATACCCCTGCAAGGGTTGACTAATAAAAGTATTTACTGTATTTGTAGTACCAATAATTTCATTATTAGGATTACGCCAAATGTAATTTACACCAGGTATAGAAGTAGCTTCCAAGCGTAAATTAGCTGTAGGGTTCAAGCAGAGAGGACTATTGTGATTGATATTTACGCTGAGTGGCGAATTATTAGTAATAATAGCTCGAACAGGAACACGATCACTAACACATTGAGTTGAGGTACTAAAGCGTTCAATATAATAGGTATTAGTACTAGTAATAGGGTCGTTGATTCTGATTGGCATATTAGGACTGTATAATACGTCAGCAATAGGCGTTCCTCCTGTAGGAAGAGTATATATCCGAACTCTATCTCGAATTGTGCCATCAGGAATATATACAGTAAATTGAGGGAAAACTTGTTCGCAAGGTGTTCTTGGAACATAAGTAAAATTTGGAATTGTAGGAGCAGCAATGCTTAGTAAACGATTGATGGTCACAATAACAGGGTTTTTTTCAGTAGTACAGTTAGTTAAAGTATTTACTCTAGCAAAGTAAAAGGTTTGGGTATTTGATATAGAAGCAATAGGAATTCTTAGATTAGGAGTGTATTGATAAGTATTTTGTGGAGTAGTGGCATTAGCCTGAGTAAATAACAAAATTTTATCATTGAAATTACCATCAGGTATGTTTACAGTAAAAGTTACATCTTTAGGCAAACAATCATTAACATCCAAACGAATATCCTGAATTTCAGGGGTAGCTAGGTTAGAAGCTTGAAATGAAACTACTCCTGTACTCACCTGCGATGTACAACCTGTTATTAAGTTAATCCTACGGAAAAAATAAGTAGTCGTTGTACTTATAAGGGGAGTCGAATAATAAGTCGTATTGCTAGAAATTGAGAGAGTAGTAGAAGGAAAAAAATTAGGATTATTTGCTATTTGTAATTCTTCATTATTGCCTGGATTGGGGATATTGATGGTAAATAAGGCTGAAGTTGGAGTACAAGAGGTAATAGTTGTGGGAGCTTGTACTATAGGTTTTGGTGGAAGAGAATGAATAGTACCTTCCTGAGTATATAAAACCGTCCGTAGCCCGCAAACAGAAGCAGGTAAATATTTGATTCTTAGAGTATAAATGTTTCTACCTAGAGTACTGGCTTGCACAGGTACAATAGCTTGAGGACCTGAAGCAGAAAAATTTTGAGGTCCTTCCCAAGTAAATTCTACGTTTTGATAGGATGGTACAAAAGGGCGTAGAACTTGTAAGTTTAGATCCCTTTCACAAGTTGCAGTAATAAAACTAAAACGTGGGCTAAAATTATCATCAAAGCTCCAGCTGCAATCACCACTAGTAGTACCATCAATTACTAAAAAATAGCGCCCTGGATTAATATTATTAAATGTAATAATAGAAGAAACGCTAGTACTGCAAGCGATGCTGCCTGCAACACGAGAAGCAAGAGGACATAGTTGCCCAAAATCTTGATACAGTGCGGCTCGTAGCTGTCCACTTGAGCAGGAAATATTTTGTATTCTTAGCTGAGCTCCAGGAAATCCTATTGGCACTTCTAAACGGTAAAAGAGAGGCTTATTAAAAGAACTGAAACAAGCAGAAGTTGTAAAATTATTTAAATTCCACCCTCCACAGTTAATTGAATTACTGCATAATGGTATACCCGTATTAGAATAAATGTCGTTTAGTACATAACACTGCGCTTTATTACAATTATCATTAGCAGCATTAGGGTCACTAGTACAGTCTCTTTTAATTTCAAATGAATCTCTTAGAGTACACCCTAATCTATCTCGAATAATGAGTACATAGTTCCCAACAGGTAAAATATCAAAGTCGCCATTACTGCGGGGGGGTAAAGAAGTACCATTTGGGGCAGTTAAAATATATTCATAGGGTGGAGTGCCGCCCCCTGCTTGTACATTAATAGCACCGTCAAAGCCTCCTGAGCAAGATACGTTTCTAGTATACTGACTCGCTATTCGAATTGGCACCGGTTCCTGGATTGTAATATTTTGCTGAAAACTGCACTGGGGTCTTCCTATTACTCTTGCACGTATAGTATATTGTCCTTTTGCTAGACCTGTAAAAGTATTTGTTGTAACCCATGGCCCATTATTTAAGGAGTATTCTACAATTTCTCCCACTTGCAGTGAGTTTACCACTACCTCAATTTTTCCATCATTTAAACCAGAGCAAGCTATATCAGTTTTTATAGCCGTAAAGGTGGGGCAACTTGTTGCATTACTGCCTAGCAAGGTGTGCAAAAAAATTAGCAAGAAAAAATATCTTTTTGGCGTTAAAAAATTCATACTCAACATCTTAAAAAACGCTCTTTAAAGTTAAATTTCTTCCAGAAACAAAAATAGAAATTAATAAAAAATAATTGAAGTGTTATTGTAAAAGGCTCTCTAAAAATAAAACCTACACTAACACTCTATCTTCCTACCAGAAAAAACAAATCTAAATCTAAAAAATACATTAATATCTACTTTGAATTGATTTTTCTTAGGTTGAAATTACTTTAAGTCTCAAGGGGTATAACATGCAGTAAATTTTTCGAAATAAGTTTACATTTACATTAAACTTCATCAGTTTGCTTTATGACTTTCATGCAAGATAACTTTTGGAAATATTTTTTGCCCTTGCATTTTGTGCAAGCGCTTGCTTATTTTTTCCCCGAAATTGCCGCCCAGCTCGCCCCCAACGCCCCTATCCAATTTCTTACCCAAGAACTTCCAGCTCTCTTCCCTACCCAAACCCAACGATTCGTAGACCTCCTTGCCCAAATTACCCTGCAAAACGGCCAACAACACCTGGTGCTTGTACACGTCGAAATTCAAGGCTACCAAGACCCCCTCTTCCCAGAAAGAATGTTCACCTATTTCTACAGAATCAAAGATAAATTCCCTCACCAAAATATCCTCTCCTTAGCTATCTTCACCGACAATAACCCCCAATACCACCCCCGCCAATATACCTACCACTTCCATGGAACTACACTTATCTATCAATACAACACCTTTAAGCTACTCGACTGGAAAGTAGAAGAACTGTACCAAGCAGGTAATCTCTTTTCTATTGCTTTGCAAGTAGCAAGATTAGCCCTGGAAAGAAAAAAGCAAAATCAAGATGAGTGGAAATTCCAATGGCTCAAAGAACTCCTCCAGCGACTAAAAAAAGAAAAGCTAAGCCTAGAACAATTGCGTAGTTTTTTGTATCTTTTGCTCTATGCTGTAAAATTTGACAATCCCCAATATCGAGACAAAATGAAAGAAGAACTAAAAACTGCCTTTTTGAACGAACAAGAAATTTTATCAGAACTAATAGCTGCTATCGAAAAAGATACCTTCGAAGAGGGAGTAAATTATGGAAAAGAATTAGGCAGAAAAGAAGGTATCGAAGAAGGTATTGAATTAGGTAGAAAAGAAGGTATCGAAGAAGGTATTGAATTAGGTAGAAAAGAAGGTATCGAAGAAGGTATCGAAAGAGCCACTCTTGAAGGAATTCGCAATTGCTTGGCTCTCCAAATGAACGAAGCCACCATCGCTCAAATCTTTAACGTCACTATCGAATATGTGCAAAATATAAAACAGTCCATGACCTCCTAAACTACTCAAGTGCAAACCATATTTCAAAAAAATTGAACTTAATTATTATTTATTTTTTATTACTTTTTCTGCTCCTTTTTTTAGCCTGTTGTTCCGAAAATAAACCTAGAGTATACTTTTCATATAAATCAAATAAAAATTGTATACGTTGAGTATCTGAAGTAAACGAAGTAGAATGATAAGCCTGATCAACCGCCTTATCTAAACTCCGATGAGCTTTCAGTAAGATAGGAGGCATGGATAAAGGGTCGTAAAGCACAGCTAAAGAACTTTCTGGAAACTGCTTACGCGCCAATAATACACCTTCCGCTGCCTTTTCTATGGCTAACACCTGCCTTTCCGTAAGATTCTGCGGCCAAGGAAAATTATTATATACAATATCTTTAGAGTAACGATATCTATTTTCCAGTCTTCCGCACACATACAGAGTCCAACACATATGCATTCGCGAAGACATTATTCCAAAATGATAAAGCGTACCATTAGGAACAGTCATGCAAGTATCTCCTACAATGCTATTTTTGTCAAAAAAACCCATCGGAATATACTCCCTATTCTCAGAAGAAACACGAGGAACTACAATGTAACTTTTTCCGAAATTCCTAATTTCTCCAAAAAGTGCAGGTGTAGTAGCTTTTTCTATCGTCTGCTTTCTTTTACTTGCCAATCGAAATTTTCTTACAGCTTCAATTTTTTCTAATACCTTGGGCATTTTTTTTAATACATGGGGTTCTGCATCTACTAGCCAGAGACACCATCTTTTTTTACCATTCAAGAATTCATGTGCAGAAATAAAAGGTAGGATATAGGGGGCTGCACCAGGCTCTTGACAAAGAAATTCTTCTTTTTCTTCGTCAGAAAAAAGTAAATTTCCCCCATCCAAGGGCATATTGCCAAAACTCATAGGCGGAACATTGCAAATAGGCTTGGAACGCCGAATGATAAAAATGTCTCTAGCGTCTATTAAATAAGGATTAATATTTTTAGCTTTTATAGCAAAAGGCTCTCCTTTAATATCTTGATAATCAAAAATAACTTTATCAGGTGTATCAAAAGCAGCAAATCCAATAATAACACAATAGACTGCAGCTACGTCTCGAGCTTCATTACTCCACTTAAAGGTACGATGAGCAAAGTGAATTTTAATGTTGTACTTTTGCATTAAAGGCTGCCATAAAAAAGCTACCTGCTCCCCTTGCACAATTGAGTTTGTAGAAACAAAGGCTACCTTAATAGAAGTACCCTGTATATAGCGGGCAGCTTTTATGTACCAGGCTGTAACATAGTCCAATACGCCAGCATTTTCAACATCGTGCATTACGTTGAGCAATTCCTGACGCTGCTGAGGCTTCATAAGCTTAGAGCCTACAAAAGGAGGATTACCCAAGATGTAAGAAAGCTTACTAGGAGTAATAATATTTTCCCAAGATATTTCTAAAGCATTGGCATGACAAATATTAGCAGATTGTGTAAGTGGTAATCGAACAAAATATTGTCCAAATTCAAAGCTTATTCTCATATTCATTTGATGGTCTATAAGCCACATAGCCACTTCTGCAATACGCGCAGGAAATTCTTCATATTCTATGCCATACATTTGAGTAATCTGTACTTTTACTAAATCACGAATATCCAATACCCCTTGCCCTGTCCCATATAATAGACGTAATACTTGTAGTTCTAATAATCGCAATTCACGATAGGTAACTACTAAAAAGTTGCCACAGCCGCATGCAGGGTCTAAAAAAGTAAGGCGGCTTAGTTTTTGATGGAAGTCGATGAGGCGCAAACGATTATTTTTTATGCTTTCTAATTCTTGATAAAGAGTATCCAGAAAAAGGGGTTTAATAAGCTTAAGAATATTGATTTCGCTAGTATAGTGAGCGCCTAAATTACGACGGCTTACAGGATCCATAACACACTGAAACATAGCACCAAAGATAGCCGGAGAAATATTTCCCCAATCGAGGTAACAAGCTTGGAGCAACAGATTGCGCATAGAAGTATCAAAAGCGGCGGGGGGTAAATATTCTTCGAAAAGCTTTCCATTAATGTAAGGAAAGCGAGCCAGGTGCTCGTCTAAATTCTTTAATCTTTTTTCTTCGGGAGTATTCAAAATGTAAAAAAGTTCGCTTAAGCGTGCTCCCAAATCGCTACCATCAGGAGCAGTACGGAGTTCAATAAACTCGGTAAAAAGATCTTTTTCAAAAATAGTAGTATCATCGGCAAAAAGGCAAAATAGCAAACGAACTAGATAAACCTCTAGAGGATGCCCCTCATAACCAGCTTCTTTAAGCTTATCATGTAGCTGCGCCATAATTTCGGCAGCTTGTACATTTACAGGGTCTTGCTCCCGGTAAGTTCTCTTTTGGTAGCCCGCAATAAAGCCAAAGAGCTCAATATTTTGTAAGAGTTCATTTAGTGCAAAGCGATGACAACTATCATTTTCTAAGTCATGGAGATGAAAATTAGCAAAATCACAAACTAGTATGTATCGAGGAAGTTCATAATCTTTTAGTCCTACTAGGTATTCTTTAGCTTGAATAAGGGCTCTTTCTAAGTTTTTACCCCTGCTTTTCATTTCTACAAGCAGGGTACCTTTCCACAGAAGGTCAATATAGCCCTCATTATTGTTTAGTTTTTTTACCTTATATTCGAAAGTAGCTACTTTTCTTCGGCTAATTCCAAAAATATGAAAGAAAGCATCCAAAAAAGACTTAGCATCTGCCTCTTCTTGGCTAGCACTTTGCCATTCTCTTACAAAAGCTACAGCTCTTTCTTTAATTTCATTCCAACTAAGGACCATTGACCATGATAAAATAACTACCCTTAGCCATATTTAAAAGAAAAATTAATAAAATAAAAGGATAGAAAAGGGTAATTTACCTGCCCTTTAGCTATTTATTGAACCAAGTTATATACCAAATTTAGTTCTAGGGTTTTTGTATTTTCTTCAAAATTTGGCTGGTGTGGTCTTCTGTCTTTACCTGTTTAATAATATCTTGAATCACTCCATTTTCGTCTATTAGATAAGTAGTACGAAAAATAGAAGGAGTTTTTTTACCATACACATTTTTTTCACCGAAAACTCCGTAAGCATTGATGATATTTTTTTCGGGATCTGCAAGAATAGGAAAGGGAAGTTGATATTTTTGAGCAAATTTTTTATGAGATTCTACACTATCGGCACTTACCCCTAATACACGGATACCTGCTTCTAATAAAGCTTGATAGTTATCTCGAATATTACAAGCTTGTTTTGTGCAACCCGGAGTATCGTCTTTAGGATAAAAGTAAAGTGCTACTTTAGAACCTCTAAAACTACTTAGCGTAACAATGTTTTCATTTTGGTCGGGAGCACTAAAATCAGGAGCAATATCTCCGATATTTAAGTAGTTAGGCATACTTATTGGGGTTTATTAGAACTAAAATTAAATCCAATGGAAAAGCGCAGAGTATTCTGCAAGGGATGATTCTGACTTAAGGGTGCTAGAAAAGCAAAGTCTATAGAAAAAATATTAAACCTAAGACCCGCCCCTAGCGTAATAAATTTACGATTCCCTTTGTTAGGGTCCTCATAAAAATATCCAGCTCTTGCAGCAAAAAACCTTTCATTAGGGCGAAGGTTATACCAATATTCTAGCCCTAGGGAAGTAGTGATTTCAGAAAGCTCCTCTCCAAAGCCTCCTGGCGCATCACCAAAACTACCAAATATGCCCGACATCACGTCCTTATCTTTCCATTTATTAGTAGGGTCTGCAGGGTTAGGGGTAGGTACTAGTAATTTATTGAAGTCATTAACAAGACTTAAGGAATTATGCTCATCAATTTTAGCTGTAAGGGCATAGCCAATTTTTAAGTTAGTAGGTAAAAAGTCTTTTTGGGCACTTAAATCAGAATAATTCATTTTAGCACCAATATTCGTGATATTAAATCCCCAGCTAAAATTCATGTCTAACTGGTTACGAAATTTAAAGTCTTTAGTCATAAAGAAATTTACATCCCCTGCTACCGATTGTCCATCTTGAATAGGCATTCCGACACTGGCGCCGCTTCCTACTAATTGGCTATGAATATACCTCAAAGAAACTCCCGCTGAAACAATATCAGTAATTTTACGAGCATAAGAAGCCGAAATAGCAAATTCATTAGGATTAGAAGAACCAATGTAATTACTACGCCCATCACGAAAATCAATTTCTCCTAAAGAAAAATAAGTAAGAGAAATTCCCGCAACACCACCCTTATCTCCAAAGCTATAATAAAAAGGAACAAAAGCATGGTTAATATCCGGAACTATATTTCTTAGCCATGGAGTATAATTAATGCTAAAACCAAATTTATAGGGCGTAAAAGCTAAAACTGAAGGATTCATGTATAAGGCATTAGCATCATCAATAAAAGCAACTCCTGCCTCCCCCAGCGCACCGCTCCAAGAATTGGGGGTAATCGATAAAAAGGGTACTGCCGTAGTAATAGCTCGAATCTGCCCTACTGTATTACGCTGTTGACCATAACCACCTTGTAAAAAGCCTATACATATACACAAGCCTAGGGTGGAAAATAATAAATTTAATGACTTCATAGAAGGCTTCACTTCGCAAATATTCAGATATCAGAGAAAATAGTAAGAAAAGTAAAACAAAAACAAATTAAATAAAATTTATCTTATAATTATCACCTTTCTTGAAGTACGAAATATATCCGATAGTCCTTCTACCTTTAAACTAAGGCAGAAATAGTATAGGCCCTCACTCACAAGATTACCGCTACTATCGGTACCATCCCAGATAAAGCGTTTTTCTATACTCGACTGAGCCAAGAATATATCACTATATTCTTTTATCCTAGAGCCTTTACTATCAAAAATTGTTAACTGAGCTATTAAAGGCACATTAAATTGGTTATGATTAAAAGAGAAAGTTACTAGACCATTAGCAGGGTTGGGATAAGCCATAACATTTTCCACTACCAATCTAGAATTATTGCGAACTTGAAATTCCGTTTCTGCAAAAGCTGAATTATTAGCTACATCCCACACCTTTACCCTTAAATGATAATTTCCTTCTGGTAAAGCAGGAAATCGATATAGAATAGTGCCCTCACGAAAGCTATTATTTTTCGCCTGATAAAAATCATTAAGAATAATAGGGCGGCTTTCATCATTATTGAGCACGGCTGTAAGCTCCCTGCCAATGCCTAAACCAGAAGTATTAATTCCCTCATCATCTTGTACCTCTGCGATAAGCAAGGGAGAAGGATGGGTAATACTTCCACTTACCCAATTTTCATCATTTAGTTTGATAGTAACCTGTGGAGGCGTATTTCTTCGTATGGCTCCTGGCTCTGTGCAACAAATGATAATATTCTCATTACAGCCCCCAGCATCTCTTGTGCTATCTTGAGCGTAAAAACTAATTTTCCCATTACCTATTTCATAGGAAATATCTATCGGCACAACAAATTCTGTGCGAAACTTACCGCCTTGAACTGTTACAGCCCCTCTAAACAATATATTTTTCTGCCATTCATAGGTAAATTTTTCTGTTAGAGTAGTTATCCTTTGGGGTTTATCAAAAACAAGCGTTCTTAAAGTACCATTAAAATCTCGCAGTAGTTCTCCTCTTGAATTTTGAATTTCTCCCTCTAAAATCACTTTGCCTAAAGCTCTAAGAGTATCCACTCTACTCAGCTCTAAAGGCTTCTGATTAATAGCCTTTAATACTACATTATAAGAAGGAAAACTTAAAGGAATAGCCGGATCAGCTAATAAAACAAAATTACGAGTATTAATTTCGGCAGAACTCCAGGTTCTATTTTTAGTATTTTGCATTACCTCTCCTAAAGTATAGGGCCGAAGCTCCTGCGGATGCTGTGCTAAAAGAAAATCATAAATATTTTGATTAAAAACAAAATTAGCTTGCGAAAATACTTGCCTTACAGAAGTAATTAAGCCGAGTGCTCCTCGGTTATTTTCAAGCAATAATAAATATTCAGCGCCGGTAGGTCTTTCAGGGTCGTCATACCTTCCAAACTCGCAAGTAGCTGTAATCCAAAAAGCAGGCTTATCAATATTATTTAATTGTAAAATATCAGGAATTTCAAAAATGCGTGCATTCGACAATCCCGTTTCTCCTCCGTGCCCTGTGTAGTTTACAATAAGTGCTCCCTTATTGATTCTATCAAGCATTTCTGCTTTAGCACTAGGATATCTTGCTCCCTCCGCAAGCATCACTACCGGATAGCTATCCAAATATATCTTATCTACATTTAAGCAAGGACGAAACCTACGAATTTTATTTTTATCGTGACTATCGGCTTCACGCATATGATTAGGTTCATTTTGTTTATAGTCCCCTATTAGTAATACTCGATTACGCCAATCTCCAAACTGGCGAGGATTAGTAACATAATTAATAATCTTTTGAACCAAAAGCTGAGCCTCACGCAAGTTATTCACTGGCAATCTACCAATAGCAATATCCAAGGTATGAGTCTGCCTAAGAGTATCTCCTTCAAAAAGTTCATTTTTTTCTCCCCAAAAGCCTTCATTATCCTCTAAAAAACCATAAAAGTCATCGCTGGTATAAGATTCAGGAGGATACAAAGATTGCCTTGCCTGGTAAGAAGGAATAAAATTACCCTTAGTTACCTTTTGTTTAGGATCATAGGAACCATCTCCAAAAAGTAACAAGTACTTAGGCGTTAGTTTTTTATCTCCTGCTGCTCTATCATAAAACATTTTAACAAAATCACGAATTGCACTTACATCCTGCATACCGCTTGAAAATTCATTATAGATTTGCTCAGGAGTAACAATATGTACACTTCTTTTGAAGTGTTTTCGATGAAAATTAGCTAGTTCTTCTGCTGCTGGCAAAAAAGCGGGGGGTACTATCATTAGATAATCAGCTGCGGGTAGCCCATGTAAGTTTTGATTAGCTACACGCCCTAAAGCAATAGGGGCTAAAAAACTATAATTATCTACAGCAACATAAGTTCGGGCTACAGAAGAACGAGCAATCGTAAAAATTAAATTACTAGCCTGGCGCTCAAATAATTGAAATACAGGCTCTAAGCGCTCTGTTACATCCCATAACTGTACAAGATTAGTAGTATTTGCTATTCGATAGCTTATTGAACTATGGGTAAAGGGAAAAATCCTAAAAGTATACTGGCCACCTCCATAATTTAAAGTTTGTTCATACTCTATCTCAATAAAATCTAACCACCCTATAGCTGCTCCCCTCTTATTATAGGTGATGCTGATATTCAGTCGATTTCCCTCTACTGCTTCAGCAGGAATAGAGAAATTTCCTGTTGCTATTTGAGCATACGTACACCAATAACAACTGCTATTAATCCGGTCCACCGTTATTGAACCTACATTAATGCCATTAGCGACAATACTAAAAGTGGAGGGCACATCCGAACGTGCCGCTACTCGAATACGAATCTCAACGCGACTACCGGACACAGCATTAGAAATAGTAAAAGGATAAGTATAAGTAGTTTGAAAATCAAAAATATCCCCTACCCAAAGTCTTCCCGATTTAATAAGATTGGTTTTATCTTGATTATGAAAAGTATACTGCCTTGTAGTTTGCTCTAATTTAGAAGAAATCCCTAAAGAAGGCTTAGGAGTAATTCTTTTGCCCGGAGTGGTTCCTACGGTTAAAAAGTAATAGCAAGTATCTGTATACAGATGATTTTCATGTTTCATTCTCTTTTGAGTAGTATCATAGTACTCAAGATGTGGCCCTTCTGCATAAAACAAGATATAATCGTTTTCATGAAAAATACCATCTGCCTCGCCTTCCACATAAATAGCGTTTTCTAATAGATCATCCTGCCTAAAAACATGGTTAGCTTGCGGTAACATTCCGCCTCCATTGCCATAAATTTGAATATTTTTAGGATTTATGCTAGCGGGGTCAAGTCCCAGTTTACGCAAAAAATTTCTATCAATTTTGTAGATTCCGCTTTGAGTAATACCTATTTTATACCATTGCCCTTGGGCAAGTACAGAATTTTCTTTATAAGTTCTTTTGCTAGCAGAAAAAGATAGGTTCACATTCTTTACTAACGAATATTTCCAATACAAATGAGAGTATTTTCGAATTTTTTGACCACTTTTATGTATTTGTAAAGGATAAAAATAATATACTTGTTTTTTGAATCCTTCTATTTCCAGAATAGGACCCTTTTGAATAGGAGAATCTGGATACCAATCGTTTCCTTTACTAAATAGTCTTTTCCCTATTTCTTCGACCAAGAAACTATACCCTGGGTTTTCTTCCTCATCAAAGTCTCCCTTTATTTCTTTAATTTCAATTAGCTTGTCTTTTTCTAATGAAACTTCTACTAAGGAATAAGGTAGAGTAGGCAAGAGTTCATCATATAAACATCCTTCAAAAGCGGGTGCTTCCCACAGTTGACTAGCAAAAGAAACGTAATTTTTATGCAATAGCCATTTGGGCTGCCATTCTTGCTTTTCAAGTAAGGGCGAAGTACCCTGGGCTTGTATAAGAGAAAAAGTTGGAAAAATACCAACTAAAAAATATCCTAAAGTAAGCCACCAAAGTTTCATCGAGCTACAATTAAAATCAAAAAAGTAAAGCTTTTATCATAGGCAGTTTATTGGTAATTGTTTCAAATCCTTAATATAGCGATTAATTTGGTACGCTTGTTTTAGATTCTTAAAGATTTTAATTATGCACTATCTTAATAGTAGACTTGCAATCGTTTTAGGTTTTCTTAGCTTTTTTCATCAAAATACTAGAGCCCAAGCTAACTTCCTAAGAAAACAAGAAGTAAATATAAGTCTTCAAATTTACTTTCGCTCAGAGTACTGTGGCGGAGCGCGCCCAACAGATGAAATATTGCAAAGTCTTGAAGAAAAGTTACCTTATGCTCAAAAATATGTTTACCTTCGAATAGGCCGGCAAAATAACAACATAGAATCACCTTACAAAATTCTTAAAACGGATAAAAATGGAAAAGTTAAGGTAAAACTCCCTCCCAATACTTACTGCTTAGTAGGTGAACATAAAAATAAAGTAATTGCTAACCAAAACCTAGAGCAAGAAAATAGCTACAAACTTTGCCAAGAATGGCAGCAAACATGTGATGCTATTATCACAATTCTACCCAATACCAAACTTAAAGAATATACAGTAGATTTTTACTTCACTTGTAACCCTTGTTTACCTCCTGCAGAGTAAATTTATTGTGTCCTTATGCAAAAGAAAAGAGCATTGCCCTAAAAGGCAATGCTCCTAAAGCATTAAAATCTACTCGATATTTAGTTTTAGTTTTTAATCCAGGGCAAAGTTTTGAACCAGTTGCCCTTATGAAGTTGAATATGATATAAGCCCGAAGGCAACGAGCCTAAATCTCGAGAATAGAAGCTACTTTCTTCTTCTTTTCGCCACTCGTCTATAAATATTATTTGTCCTTGGTTATTAATTACTCGAATTTGGATTACTTCTTCTTCAACTCCCTCAGCAGTAATTATAAGTTGGCCCTTACTAGGATTAGGATAGACTGCAAAAGTAAGCTCCCTTAAGCCATTTTGTTTCTTACAATCTCTTACAACTACTGGTAACGTATAAATGGTAGAACAGCCGTTGAGAGTAGCCGTAAGAGTATAGACTCCAGTAGCTCCAGCATTTACAGCGGGCAAAGTAGCAGTATTACGAAAACTCACAAAGTTTCCTGGTCCTTGCCAGTAATATATAACGCCGGGCATAAAGGACGCTGTAAGCTGTAAATTATCACCTGAACAAATAGGACCGTTACTTGTTACCCGAATGCCTTGCGGTGCGCTGTTAACAATTACTCGAGTTACAGCTGCTACCGAAGTACACCCATTCACTACCGAACGAACAAAATACCCTCCTGCATCTGCTGTAGTTAGATTATTGCGAATCAATACATTTTGAGTAGTTTCTATGCTAAAATCACTTGGACCTTCCCAAATATAAGTAGCACCCATTTCAGGGTTCATTATGTTTAAAGATAAATTGTTTCCGCTACAAATTTGTACACTAGAGACTACAGCAGGAGTAGCTGGAATAGGCTTGATTTGCACCGGAATAGGGGGTACAGTTACTTCGCAACGTCCTAAGCGGATAGTAAGGCTATACTCTCCAGCTACAGGATTCTCAACAATAGTCTGCACTGCAGAGCTGCTAAAGCCACCAGGACCTTGCCATAAGTAGCTTGCGCCTTCTATATACGGAGCACTTAATACCAGACTTTGCCCACTACAGAGAGGTGAATTAGTTTGAATGGTCGGGCTTGACAAAGATGGCTGCACCTGTACATTTACAAACGCAGGTTGTGAGGTACACCCTCCCAGAATTGCTACTACCGTATAGATGCCCGCATCTGCCAAAGTAACATTTGCCTTCCAAGGATTAGCAAAAGTGGAGGTAAAATTATTAGGACCTTGCCAATAGAAGGTAGAACCTGGCGTGGAAGCAGCAAATAACTCTAAAATTCCACCCTCGCAAACAGGGTTAGTACCAGCCTTAGGCACCGTAGGAAGGGGAGAAATAGTTATTCTGGAAGTAGCTACACTCGTTGAACAATCACCCTGCCAAACTGTTAGAGTATATATCCCCTCAGATGGACGTCTAATACTAACTTCTCGGGTAGTAGCACTAAAACCATCAGGACCCTGCCATAAATATTGCAAATTAGAATAGCTTGAAGTAGTATGAGCTGTTAGTTGTAAGGGTTGCCCTTCACATAAAGGTCCATTATGAGAAGCTGTCACACCGGCAGGCGTAGGATTCACAATTACTAAAACAGTAGCTACTTCAGAAGTGCAACTACCATTTCCAATCACTAAGCTGTATACTCCACTATTGGCTAGTGTAGCAGAAGAAATTACTGGAAATTTATCCGTAGAACTAAAGCCACCCGGACCACTCCATCGATAAGTTAAACCTGGATAATCTTGAGTACTTAAGCGAATAGAATTTCCTTCGCAAACAGGGGTTGTAGCAGTAGCCACTACTCGAGCGGGAGCTGCAGGATGTATTTGTACAGTAGTAGTTGCCCAAGCACTACAGTTACCTATAATAGCTGTTAGAGTATAGACTCCCGCATGTGAAAGCGAAGCATTACTAATGGAAGGATTAGGCAAAGTAGAAGAAAAACCTGCAGGCCCTGCCCACAAATAACTTACGCCTATTTCTCCCTCTACATTCAGTTGCAGCGTAGACCCTGCGCAAACAGGACCATTATTACTAATGCTTGTGATATTTGGCGTAGGATTAACAGTAATAATCACATTTGCTGCTGCTGAGGAGCAGTTATTAACTACAGCTATTACAGAATAAATTCCAGAGTGCGAGGTAGTAAGATTTAGTAAATTAACTACCGGCCCTGTAGCAGAAAAAGCATCCGGACCGCTCCATATGAAGTTAGCACCTGGCTGTGCTATTGCTTGCATTACAATATTTTGACCTGCACAAACGGGAGCATTCGTACGTACTTGTGGCATAGCTGGTCGCGGCGAAACTTCTAGACGTTGGGTAGCTATCTCCGAAGTACAATTGCCAAGCACAGCTACCACAGAATATATACCACTACGCAGCGTAGATACATTACTAATGGCCGGCCTTTGAAGTGTCGAAGTGTAACTTCTTGGTCCACTCCAACGGTATTGAACTCCTGCTTCACCTACTGCTCCTAACGTAACATTTTGCCCTTCGCAGGCTACAATCGTAGACCCTGTAATAGGAGGGGTAGGCTTACGATTAACTAAAGCAGTAGTAGTTGCTACAGCAGAAGTACAGTTTCCATGAGTTAGTTGCAAGCTGTAAACTCCTGAGTACGAAGTGGTAGCATTTAAAATAAAAGGTGAAGCCTCATTACTTGTAAATCCTGCTGGTCCTGACCAAATATAATTAACTGAAGGAATAGGATTATCAACACTAAAATAAAGAGATTCTCCTTGACAAATAGGACCATTGTTACGTATAGAGGGTTGGGGAGGAGTAAAGCCTACTCGCACTTCTACAAAAGCTACTTCCGAAAGACATCCATTTCTTCTAGCTCTTACTGAATAAATACCGCTATGCTGCGTTTGAATAGGCATATGCTGTAGCATAGCTCCCGTATGGGAAAAATTTGCAGGTCCACGCCATTCATATATAGCATTTGGGTCTGAGTTACTTATTGATAAAATTAAGTTTTCACCGCTGCATAAAACTAAATTACCATTAATTTCCGGCTTAGCTGGAAGAGGGGTAACTGTAATATTACGACTTATAGGCAAAGAAGTACAACCCTCGCTTATAGCTACTACTGAATACGTTCCTGCAAATCCTGCAAAAGCTTGCTCTCGAAGTATAGAAATGCCATTTGCAATAAAACCCTGTGGTCCCTGCCAATAATAAGTTTCACCTCTTCTTTCTACCACTGAAAGCAAAAGACTATCGCCTTGACACACAGTATTCACACTATTAGAAGCAAAGGCAGGAATAGTCGGAGTAACTACAACCCTTACAGGAATTGTTGCCATTCCTGAAGTGCATCCACCAGCTACAACATATGCCTGATATAACCCTGCTTGCATAGTACTATTAATAAGCAACGAAGCCGTATGCCCTTGAGCCGAGAAATTATTAGGTCCATTCCAATGAACTGTTGCGCTCGGAGCTACTTGAGAAGCATTAAGCTGAAGAGTAGAGCCCGTACAAACAGGAGAATTGGTAGATAATACAGGGGGACGAGGTAAAGGAGTAATATTTACTGCAGCAGTAGCCACTGCCGAAGTACATCCATTCTGAGTAACTTGCAAAGAATAGACTCCACTATTCGCTATCGATGCAGGCTCAATTCGAATTCTACTTTGAGTACCATTATTTACAAAACCAGCTGGACCTGCCCAATGATAAGTTTCGGCGCCAGTGGCTTCTGCAGTCAGAATAAGGGCAGAACCTGCACAGATAACCGAAGGCACAACAATAGTAGGTGAAGAGGGTACAGGCAAAATAGAAACTGTTAGCTGAGCTACAGAAGAAATACAACCATTTCTTTGAGCCACCAAGCTATAAACACCAGCATTAGCTATAGTACTATTGGGTATTTCTAAAAATTCGCCAGTAGCACTGAAATTATTAGGCCCACTCCAATGGAGAGTAGCATCAAAATGACCAGAGCCTGTAAGTTTTATTGTATCTCCTTGGCAGTATGTTGCTTTTCCTGCAATTGTGGGCCTACCCGGAGTTTGAATAACGTTTACCTTTACAATTGAGGGTGAAGAAACGCAATTTCCAAGCTTTGCTACTACCGTATAGACTCCTGCCGCCCGCTCCGAGATAGTAGAACGAATGGTGTTGCTTTGAGAAGAATGAGCTACATAACCATTAGGACCATACCATATATAGCTCACACCACTTTCCTGGGAAGTAGCACTCAATATCAAGTCTTGACCCGTACAAGCAGGAAATTGGTATTGTGCAACAGGAGGTGCAGGAATAGGATGCACAATGACTGGTACCGTCAGGGTTGCCGAAGTACAACCCTGAGCAACAGCATATACCTGGTAATTGCCTCCCCCAGAAGTAGTAATAGAATTAACTGTTATGGAGGCACCACTATTGCTGAAACCATTGGGACCTGTCCAATAGTAACTAGCCCCTGTTGTACCCGAGGCAGTAAGTGCTAGATTCTGTCCTTCGCAAATTTCTGTATTGCCTAATACATTGCTAATAGTAGGCAATGGTATAGGGGTTAAGTTATAAGTGGTAATACTAGAAGTACATCCGTTAACGACAGCTACTAAAGAATAGATTCCTTGATGATGAGTTTGTAAGTTTGATATATTCCAAGTAGTAGAGGTATTTGAAGTATTATGAGGGCCTTGCCAATAATATGTGAATCCTACCACAGGTACTTCTACTCGCAATGCAAATTCGGAGCCTATACATCTGCTTCCCTGGCTAGTAATAGCGGGAGGCAATGGAGTTTCAAGAACTGTTACTGGTACTTGAGATATAGAAGATAAACAACCGTTAAGCACTGATTGTACACTGTACGTGCCAGCCCACGCTTGTTGCATAGAAGGACGACTTACAGGATTACCCGTGGCACTAAAACCTCCTGGCCCAGACCAAATAAAGCCCACTCCACTAGGACTAATAGCCTGTAAAGTAAGAGTTCTGCCAGAACATACGGTAACACCTTCTATTATCGGAGCCTCGGGCAGAGGATTAACCACCACATTGAAATTCCTAGCTAGCGAAGTACAGCCATTCATGATTGCCCGAACACTATAAGTACCCGCCTGCTGGCTCGAGATATTGTTAAAAGTAATGCTGTTACCCTGAGCACTAAAATTGTTTACCCCACGCCAAATAAATTGGGCATTAGAGGGAGAAATTGCAGTAACTTGTAAAGTAGAACCAGCACAAGTAGGCGAAACATTACTTATCTGAGGAATTGGCGGTAAAGAATTGATGCTTAAGTTTAAAGTAGCTACCGAAGAGGTACATCCTGAGGCAATTGACACCACTGAATAGGTTCCTGCATTACTGAGACTAACCCCGTTAATTACCACTGCAAAAGAAGAAGACTGAAAATTATTGGGGCCATTCCAATGTAGGGTAGCATTAGGAGGTGGAACAGCACTTAGTGTAACTGTATCGCCAACACAAACTGTGCCTAGGGATATAGGGTTAGGAGCAGAGGGAAGCGGTATAACTTCTATACTTGCATTTGTAATTGCAGAAGTACAACCTTGCACAATTGCATGCACTGTTACTTGTTGAGTTTGCATTACATTAGGTATAATAACCTGGGCGCCTGTATAGGTATTATTTTGGGCATCTTGCCACTGGTAAGTTGCTCCCCCTATTGGATTATTCACCTGTAAAATAGCGTTTTTACCCTGGCATACACTTACAGAGTTTACAACTGGCGCGGCAGGTAAAGGCTTAACTGTAACCGTAAAATTTGCTGTTGCTGAAGTACAAGAACCCGTGAAACCATATACACTATACTGACCACCCTGAGAACTATTAATGTTATTTATTTCTATAGCAGTAGCTGTAGCAGTAAAATTATTGGGTCCACTCCATATGTAGGTATTTAGGGTAGGTCCATTAATACTTAAGCTAAGCGTACTTCCTTGGCATACTGAAGTAGTACCACTAATTATAGGTGCTGGAATTTGGGGATTAATTGCTAAATATACTTTTGCGGTATCTGAAACACAGCCATCTTTAGTAGCATACACTTTATACCACCCTACATGGGTTGTAGAAACACTTGGCAAATTAATTGTAGTACCTGTAGCAGTAAAATTATTAGGGCCACTCCAGGTATAAGTATTTTGTGCTTGAGCATTACTTATGCTCCACACCAAATTTTCTCCCGCACAAGCGAAAGCAGAGTCAGGCAAAAGCGGTTTGGCTGGTCTAGGGTGTACTTCGACCTGGAAATTCACAGGCTGTGATGCACACTGTGTAGGCGCAGGTCCCTGAGCAAATACACTCCAACTACCATTATGGCTAAGTGTTGCAGTAACATTCAACGCTGGGGCACTCTGACTGAAGCTGTTAGGCCCTTGCCAATGAAAAGTAGAACCGGAAACGTTGCTAGTAGGAGTAACTGAAATTACTTGTCCTTCACACACTTTGATAGTAGATACATTTAAGCTCACGGTAGGAATTGGGTCTACACGCATAGGAAGAGCTATCGAATCAGAAGTACAGCTATTAGATTGGACTTTCACCCAAATTTGAGAATTAATAGGAGTTAGGGCAGGAATTTCTATTTCATTAGTATCTGTGGCTTGACTAAAGCCGGTATAAGACCAATGGTAAGTAACATTAGAGTGCTGTGTTACTTTATATTTGAGTTTTTGGTTTTGACATACAGGGCTGTTAGTAGAAATTAATTGTAAAGATAGTGGCATTCCCAAGTTCAGCTGTACAGTAGAAGCTGCTGAAGTACATGAGCCTATGATGGCTACTACTGTATAAATACCTGCCTGAGTGTTAGAAACATTAGATAACTGTATTTGTGAACCTAAAGCTTGAAAACCATTAGGCCCATTCCATAAGTAACTTGCTCCTGCTTGCAAATTATTCACTTTTAACGTAGCATTACTTCCTTGGCATATATTTATTGGACTATTTACAGCAGGGACTTGTGGATTGGCTATTTCTACTGTAGTAGTAGACATTTGTGAAGTACAGCCACTTGTATAAGCTAAAACCGAGTAGGTGCCTAAGTCTGCCGAAGTGATATTATTACGAGTTGGTGAAGCGCCTGTAGCAAAGTAGTTATTAGGGCCATACCACCGATACTGATAATTTCCTGGATTATTCACTGTTAAATTAAGCGAATTTTGTCCTGTACAAAGATTGATTACCGGTGGTACCTGGGGCTTAGGAGGCACATCACTTATCAAAACAGGTATATGTAATTGCTGGCTTGCACAGCCATTGACTACTGCTGTAACAGACCAAATTCCAGAAATATTAGGAGTAACAAGGGGGGAAGGTGCAAAAATAGTAGGACCTGTAACGTTATTTACTACACCATAATTAGGAACGATCCATTGATAAGTAGCGCCCGGTATACTTGTTACACTAATATTGATAGGTGTTCCAGTACAAACCGGAGCATTATTAGCTATTACTTCTATTTGAGGCGAGGGCAAAAGACTTACCTGTACAGTACTCACTAAGCTTGAGCATCCGGCCAAAGTAATAACAGCACTATAAGTACCTGCCCAATTAGCTTGCATATTTGGACGCGATACACTCAATCCCTGAGCTACAAAATTACCAGGTCCTATCCAAACAATAGTTGCCGAAGGCGGTATTGGCGGTGCTGGAGGTTGTGCACTCAGTTGTAGCGTTTGTCCTGCACAAATAGGAGTAACAGGATTAATAGTAGGTCCTGGATAAGAAGGTAATGGATTATAATTTACCGTAATCGTTTGCGAAATCGGGGGGCAACCATTTGCTGTTACCTGTAGAGTATAAACTCCTGCTGAAGCAGCCGATGTATTAGTAGTAATAGCTACTGGATTAGTAGAAGAAAATCCATTGGGACCACTCCATAAAATATTGGCCTCTTCTGGAGCATTAGAAGTTAAAACTAAAGGAGTATTATCACCACAAATTTGGGTACTACCTGAAATCGTTAAGGGGGAGGGTAATTGTACTACCGAAATACGTCTTGTACTTATAACCGAGCTACATCCGTTATCCACAGCTACCAAACTATACACTCCAGCCATATCTTGCGTTACATTAGACCGAGACACCTGGGTACCCGTAGCAGAGAATCCCGAAGGACCACTCCAGAAATAAGAAACTCCCTGCACAGGATTTTGGACAGTCAATTCTAGAGTCTTACCCAGGCAAACAGGGGAGTTAGCATTAATAACTGGAGAGGGAGGTGGAGAAATTATTTGATAAGGAAAAGTTATAGTATTAGAGGTACAGTTATCCACTACAGCAGTAACACTCCAAATACCCACATTCGATGGAATCCCATGAGTTATCGTATTATTAGAGGTAGTTATCATGAACATACTATCGGGTCCTACCCAAGTATACATAGCATTAGGAATGGAGGTTACTACAGCCCTCATATCATTAGGGGCACAAACTGGTGAGTTCAACTCGAGTAGTTGTATTTCCATGCAGTAAGGCTTAAGGTTTACTTTTACGGCCACTGGCGGTGATACACAATTCCCTAATTTTGCTACTACTGTATAGGTACCTGAATCAGCGCTCGTAAAATTGGGGCGCTGAACCGGATTGCCGGTAGCAGAAAAATTGTTAGGCCCTAGCCAATGATAAGTGGGCTGTACTCCCGGAATATTTGCACTAAGAGTAAGAGTACCATTAAGTAATACATTTATGGGAGTGGTTACCTGGGGTAATGGTAGGCTATTTACCACCTGGATACTAACAGTAGAGATAGGCGTAGAGCAACTTGACAAGTTTACTTTTAAATTGTAAGTACCTGCCATTGCTAGAGTTGCATTCGGAATTTTTAACTCTGGTGTATTGGT